>NZ_JBHXRD010000042.1:0-61522 GCF_042717325.1 Streptomyces sp. NPDC058637
GTGCTCGCACGAGTGAGCACCGCTCCCCGCCCGGGGGCCGTCAGTCCGCGGCCCGCCGCGGCAGCCCCTGCAGCGCCAGATCGAGCGCCTGCAGGAACCGGTTGGTCGTCACCCGGTCACGCACGGCCAGCCGCAGCCAGTCGCCGCCCAGCCCGGGGAAGGTGTCCCCGCGCCGCGCCGCGAAGCCCAGTGACCGCAGCCGCTCCCGTACCTCGTCCGCCCGGTCCAGCCGGAGCAGGACGAACGGCCCCGCGGCCGGCTCCACCACCCGCACCTCACCGAACTCCGCGAGCCCGGCCAGCAGATGCGCCCGGTCCACCGTGACCCGGTCCGCCGCGTCGGCCGCCTCGACCAGGGCCCGCGGCTCCACGCACGCCTCGGCAGCCGCCAGCGCGGGCGAGGACACCGGCCACAGCGGCTGCGCCTCCTGGAGCAGGGCGACCGTCGCCGGATCCGCGAGTACGTAGCCGATCCGCAGCCCCGCCAGACCCCAGGTCTTGGTCAGGCTCCGCAGGACGACGAGCCCCGGGACGTCCGTACGCCCGCACAGCGCCTCCCGCTCGCCCGGAACGGCGTCCATGAACGCCTCGTCGACCACCAGCGTCCGCCCGGGCCGCGCCAGTTGCTCCAGTACGCCGGCGGGATGCAGCACCGACGTCGGATTGGTCGGATTGCCGATCACCACCAGGTCCGCGTCCTCGGGCACCGCCGCCGGATCCAGCCGGAAGCCCTCCTCCGGCCGTAGCACCACGCGTCCGACCTCGTGCCCGGCCGCGCGCAGCGCCGCCTCCGGTTCGGTGAACTGCGGATGCACCACGACCGGACGTCTGGCCGGCAACGCCCGTGCGATCAGCACGAACGCCTCCGCCGCGCCCGCCGTGAGCAGGACCCGTTCCTCCGGGAGCCCGTGCCGTCCGGCGACCGCCGCGCGTGCCGGACGCCCGTCCGGATAGGCGGCGAGCGAGCCCAGCGACGCGGCTATCCGCTCCCGCAGCCACGCGGGGGGCGTACCGGTCCGCACGTTCACGGCGAGATCGGTCAGGTCCAGGCCGCGTACTTCCGCGTCACCGTGGTGCCGCAGATCGGGCCCGGCGCTGTCGGGATGCTTGGTGTGCTTCGTGGGGGGGAGCATGGCAGCCATGGTGAACGGCCGGACGCGATTCGTCGACGCCGGGGTGCCGATCCGTGCGGACCGGCGGGCCACCGCGCAGGTCGCCGACGCCGACTTCCGCTTCGCGACCAGGAGTTCGTCCGCACCGGCGAGTGCGGCGGCCTCCGCGACGGACGGCGTCCCCGTGGCGGCCAGCGGCGCCCCCGACGGGTTCGGTACGCCAACGGCCGCCAGTGCCGCGGCCGTCCAGGAACGCACCGGCACGCCCAGCCCCGCCGCCGCACCCGCGATGCCCGGCTCCTCCGCCCTGGTGTCGAGCGTGGCCAGCTCCACCACGTCGGCGGCGGACAGCCCGGCCGCGCCCAGTGACTCCCGGACGAGCGCGAGCACCTCCGCGGCCGGGACACCACGACGGGCACCGACGCCGACGACCAGCGCGGCGCGGGTCATGAACGGGTCCTTCCGGGGAACACAGGTAAGGGCGGCCTCAGGTGCGGGACCGGGGGGCGATCGGCTAGCAAGGCCCCATGGCGGTATTCGTCGCGCTCGGCGCGTTCCTGATGACCCTGGCGGGTGGCTGGGTCGCGCAGCGCGTCACCGACCGCCGCCACCTGGTGCTCGGCTTCGCCGGAGGGCTGATGCTCGGCGTCGTCGGCCTCGACCTGCTGCCCGAGGCGGTGGAGGCGGCGGGCCAGGAGGTCTTCGGCGTCCCCGCCGCACTGCTGCTGTTCGTCGGGGGCTTCCTCGCGGCCCATCTCGTCGAGCGTTCGCTGGCCGTACGCCAGGCGGCACACGGGGCGGGCCAGGAACGGGTGCCGCAGGTCGGGATGACGGCGGCGGCCGCGATGGTCGGCCACAGCCTGATGGACGGCGTCGCGCTCGGCGCCGCCTTCCAGGTCGGCGGCGGCATGGGCGCGGCCGTCGCACTGGCCGTTATCACCCATGACTTCGCCGACGGTTTCAACACGTACACGATCACCAGCCTCTACGGGAACGCCCGCCGCAAGGCCCTCCTGATGCTGTACGCGGACGCGCTGGCCCCGATCGTGGGCGCGGCGACGACCTTGCTGTTCACCCTTCCGGAGGAACTGCTCGGCTGCTATCTCGGATTCTTCGGCGGGGCGCTCCTCTACCTCGCCGCCGCCGAGATCCTGCCCGAGGCCCACCATGAGCACCCGGCCCGCTCCACGCTGCTGTGCACCGTCGTGGGCGTGGGCTTCATCTGGCTGGTGGTCGGCGTCGCGGAGTGAACCCGCGACGCCGTTCACGCGCGGCACCGCTCCACGAACCGCCGGGCCACAGCGGGCTCGGCCGCCCAGTGGGTGTGCAGATAGCTCGCGTGCACCCCCTGCTGCACGAAGCCCTCCACCCGCCGTTCCGGCTGATGCAGGCCCCAGGCGGGCGTCGCACCCGCACCCGGCTCCAGCACCGTGCGGTGGAACTCGTGCCCGCGCAGCCGCGTCCCCGCCACCGCCAGCACACTGTCGGACACCGCCACCGCCTGCCGGTAGCCGAGCGTGAGGCGCTCTGACATCCGGGCCGACGCGTCCAGCACCCCGCACATCGGACGCCCGTCCAGCTCACGCGCCAGATACAGGAGCCCCGCGCACTCCGCCGCCACCGGGGCGCCGGACCCCGCCAGTTCGGTGACCGCCCTGCGCAGCGGCTCGTTCGCCGACAGCTCCGGCGCGTACACCTCCGGGAAGCCGCCGCCGATGACCAGCCCCGCCGTGCCCGCGGGCAGCTTCTCGTCGCGCAACGGGTCGAAGACCACCACCTCCGCGCCGGCCGCCGCCAGCAGCTCGGAGTGCTCCGCGTACGCGAACGTGAACGCGGCGCCGCCCGCCACCGCGACCACCGGCCGTGCCCCCTGCCCGGCCCGCGGCTCCGGCTCCCACTCCGCGTCGGGCAGCGCGGGCGCCGTACGGGCCAGCGCCAGCAACGCGTCCAGATCGCAGCCGGCCGCCACCCGCTCGCCCATCGCCCGTACGGCGTCGACGGCATCGGCCTGCCGCTCGGCCACCGGCACCAGACCCAGGTGACGCGAGGGCGTCACCACCTGCGGAGCCCGCCGCAGCGACCCCAGCACCGGCAGGCCCGTCTCGTCGAGGGCCTCCCGCAGCAGCGCCTCGTGCCGGTCGGACGCCACCTTGTTGAGGATCACCCCGCCGATCCGCACCTCCGGATCCCAGGAGGCGAAACCGTGCACGAGCGCCGCGACCGAACGGGACTGCGACGACGCGTCGACGACCAGCACGACAGGAGCCCGGAGCAGCTTCGACACCTGCGCGGTCGAGGCCAGCTCACCCTGCCCCGAGGCGCCGTCGTACAGCCCCATCACGCCCTCGACGACCGCCAGACCGGCACCGGCCGCCCCGTGCGCGAACAGCGGGGCGATCAGCTCCGGACCGCACATGTACGCGTCCAGATTGCGCCCCGGGCGGCCGGTGGCCAGCGCGTGGTAGCCGGGATCGATGTAGTCGGGTCCCACCTTGTGCGGCGACACGGCGAGACCCCGCCCGGTGAAGGCGGCCATCAGACCCGTGGCGACCGTGGTCTTGCCGGTGTTGGACGCCGGTGCCGCGATGACCAGACGGGGGACACTCACCACTCGATGCCCCTCTGGCCCTTCTGGCCCGCGTCCATCGGGTGCTTGACCTTCGACATGTCCGTCACCAGGTCGGCGGCCTCGATCAGCTTCGCCGGAGCGTTCCGCCCGGTGATCACCACGTGCTGCGTGCCCGGGCGGTCGCGCATCACCTCGACGACCTCGTCGGTGTCTATCCAGCCCCAGTGCATGGGGTAGGCGAACTCGTCGAGCACGTACAGCTTGTAGGTCTGCGCCGCCAGGTCGCGCTTGACCTGCTCCCAGCCCTCCCGGGCCTTCTCCTCGTTGTCGGAGTTGTCGCCGTGGATGCCCCGCTGGACCCAGGACCAGCCCTCGCCCATCTTGTGCCAGTCGACGCTGCCGCCCTCACCGCTCGCCCCGAGCACCCTCAGCGCGTTCTCCTCGCCGACCTTCCACTTCGCCGACTTCACGAACTGGAACACCCCGATCGGCCAGCCCTGGTTCCAGGCCCGCAGCGCGAGCCCGAAGGCGGCCGTCGACTTGCCCTTGCCGATGCCCGTGTGCACGAACAGAAGAGGACGATTACGCCGCTGACGTGTCGTCAGCCCGTCGTCCGGTACCGATACAGGCTGTCCCTGTGGCATTACGCGGCCCTCCCGGCTGCTTGAACGTCCTTGACCAGCCCGGCGATCGAATCGGCCCGCAGCTCGTCGAGCGTGACCGCGGTGCCCCCCAGATCCCGGGCGAGCTGTGCGGCGAGCCCGAGGCGCACGATCCCCGACTCGCAGTCCACGACGACGGACGCCGTGCCCTCGGCGGCGTGCAGCCGCCCCGCCCGCGCCGCGAGCGCCACCGGTTCGGGGCCACCCGTCGCCCGGCCGTCCGTCACCACGACGAGCAGCGGACGCCGCGACGGATCACGCAGCCGCTCCACGCGCAGCACGTCGTGCGCCCTCAGCAGCCCTGCGGCCAGCGGTGTACGCCCGCCCGTCGGCAACGACTCCAGCCGGGCCGCCGCCGCGTCCACCGACGACGTCGGCGGCAGCACGACCTCGGCGTCCTTGCCGCGGAACGTCACCAGCCCCACCTTGTCCCGCCGCTGGTAGGCATCCAGCAGCAGCGACATCACCGCGCCCTTCACCGCGCTCATCCGCTGCCGGGCCGCCATCGACCCCGAGGCGTCCACCACGAACAGCACCAGGTTTCCCTCGCGCCCCTCCCGCGTCGCCTGCCGCAGATCGTCACGCCGTACGACGAGCCCCCGCCCGGACCGCCCGCGCGCCCGCTGGTGCGGCGCCGCGGCCTGCACGGTGGCCGCCAGGTGCAGCTTCGTCAGGGCGCCCTCCGGCCGCCTGGCCCCGGTGGTCCGCCCGTGCTCCGTACGGGCCCGGGACCGTCGCCCGGCCGCACCCTCGCCGAGACCGGGCACGCTGAGCATCTTCGTACGGAACGGCTCCGAGGCGCGTACGGGCTGCTGCTCCCCGCCGTGCGACGGCGAGGGCCGCCCCTGCTCCGGGGCCTCGCCACCCTGCCCCGGACCGGAGTCACCGCTGCGGTCCGGGGCGTCGGGACCGGAGTCCTGCGGAGGCACCCCGCCACCGCCGCCGGGCCCGTCGGGATCGGGATCGGGCTCGCCGTCGCCCTCGCCCTCGTCGCCCGCCGCGTCCTTGAGCGTGTCGTCCAGCTTGTCCTCGTCCAGCCCCGGCGCGTCGAACGGATTGCGGCGGCGCCGGTGGGGGAGCGCGAGCAGGGCGGCCCGCCGCACGTCCTCGGCGGTGACCTCCTCACGCCCCGCCCACGCGGCCAGCGCGGTCGCGGTCCGGGCCATGACGATGTCGGCACGCATCCCGTCGACCTCGAACGCCGCGCACGTGGCCGCGATCTGCCGCAGCACACCGTCCCCGAGCACCACCCGGGGCAGCAGGACACGCGCGGCGGCGATCCGCTCCCGCAACGCGGCCTCCTCCGCGGCCCACCGGCCGGCGAACCCGGCGGGATCGTCGTCGTACGCGAGCCGCCGCCGCACGACCTCGACCCGCTGATCCGTGTCGCGGGAAGCCGCCACCTCGACGGTCAGCCCGAAGCGGTCCAGCAACTGCGGGCGCAGCTCCCCCTCTTCGGGGTTCATCGTCCCGACCAGCAGGAACCGCGCCGCATGCCGTACGGAGACGCCCTCGCGCTCGACGTACGAGGCACCCATGGCCGCGGCGTCCAGCAGCAGGTCCACCAGGTGGTCATGGAGCAGGTTGACCTCGTCCACGTACAGGATCCCGCGGTGCGCGTCGGCCAGGAGCCCCGGCTCGAACGCCTTCACGCCCTCCGAGAGGGCCCGCTCGATGTCGAGCGCGCCCACCAGCCGGTCCTCCGACGCGCCGACGGGCAGCTCCACGGTCCGCGCCGTCCGTGACACGCCGGTACCGGCCTCGTGCGGACCGTCGGGACACGCCGGATCGGGCCCGGCCGGGTCACACGAGAACCGGCACCCGGAGACCACGGACACCTCAGGCATCAGCGCGGCGAGGGCCCGCACGGCGGTGGACTTGGCGGTGCCCTTCTCACCCCGCACGAGCACCCCGCCGACGGCCGGACTGACGGCGTTGAGCAACAGCCCCAGCCGTAGATCGTCCTGTCCGACGATGGCGGTGAAGGGATACGGGGTACTCACAGTGCCTCCTCTGTCACGTGCACAACATCTCCAGCCACACCGGACGTCCGCTCCACGAACTCCGAACCACCCGGCTCCCGCTCCGCGGCCCGGGGCACGAGAACAAGCCCCTCCGGCGATCGAGGACCGGGGTCCGGGGCGGAGCCCCGATCACGGGAGGCCCCCCGGGGCGCCCCCGGCGGCACGAACGGCAACCCCCGCGGCGCCCCCTCGGAGATCAACCGCCACAACGCGTCCGTGTCCGCGTGCTCCTCGACCAGATCCCCCAGCCGATCCAGCTGCTCCTCCCGCAACGCCGCGAAACTCGTGTCCGGGGCGGCCACGAACCGCCGTCCCGCCGCCCGCGCCACCTCCTCCAGGAACCGCCGCCTAAACCCGTCGCTCTCCAGTGACCCGTGCCAGTGCGTCCCCCACACCGAGCCCACCCGGCACCCGTCCAGGAACGGCTCACCGCCGCGCACCTCGGCGACCCCGTGATGGATCTCGTACCCCTCCACGGGCTCCCCGAGCGCCGAGCCGACCGGCCGGCCCAGCACCTTCTCCCGGCCGAAACGGACCCGCACCGGCAGCAGTCCGAGCCCGTCGACCAGCCCCGCCCGCGACTCCACCTCGTCCTCGATCGACTCACCCAGCACCTGGAACCCGCCGCAGATGCCCAGCACCGGACGCCCCTCGGCGGCCCGCCGCGCCAGCGCGCCGGCCAGCCCCCGCTCACGCAGCCACGCGAGCGCCTTCACCGTGCCGCGCGTACCGGGCACGATCACCAGGTCCGCGTCCGCCAGCTCCTCGGCCCGGTCCACGAACCGCACCACCACACCCGGCTCGGCCGCCAGCGCGTCCACATCGGTGAAGTTCGACATCAGCGGCACGGCACACACCGCGACCCGCAGGACGTCCTCCCCGTGCGGCGGGGCGACGACCGACTCCCGGACGGCGCCGCGCATCGACACGCGCAGCCCGTCCTCCTCGTCGATGCCCAGACCGTGGGCGAACGGCAGCACCCCGTACGTCCGCCGGCCCGTGAGCTCGTACAGCATGTCCAGGCCGGGCTCCAGCAGCGAGACGTCACCCCGGAACTTGTTCACGAGGTACCCCGCGACCAGCTCCTGGTCCTCGGCGGCCAGCAGCGCCGTCGTACCGAAGAACGAGGCGAACACACCGCCCCGGTCGATGTCCCCGACGACCAGCACCGGGAAGCGCGCGGCCCGCGCGACACCCATGTTCACGATGTCCGTACGCCGCAGATTGATCTCGGCCGGACTGCCGGCCCCCTCGCAGATCACGGCGTCATACGTGCCCCGGAGCTGCTCCAGACAGTCCACGACCGTCCCGAACAGGGCTTCCTGGCGCCCCCCGTGATAGCCGCGCGCACTCATCTCACCGACCGGCCTCCCCATCAGGACCACCTGACTGGAACGGTCGCCGCCGGGCTTCAGCAGCACCGGATTCATCAGCGCGGTCGGCTCCACCCGGGCGGCCTGCGCCTGCATCGCCTGGGCGCGGCCGATCTCGGCACCCTCACGGGTGACGAAGGAGTTCAGCGACATGTTCTGGGCCTTGAACGGCGCGACCTTCACCCCCCGGCGCACCAGCCACCGGCAGATCCCCGCCGTGACGACGCTCTTGCCCGCGTCCGAGGTGGTCCCCGCGACCAGCAGTCCGCCGCCCGGTCCTGCGCTCATGCCCGACCCCTCCGTCCCACGGCCAGCCGCCCGGCCACACACACGCCGAGGGCCAGCACACTCACGCGGCGCGACAGCCGCACCGCGCGTTCGATGTCCGCGACCCGCACGTCCCGGCCCGCCTCCCCGTTGAGCACGGGCCGGTGCTCGACCCGTCCGCCGTACGCGAGGGTCCCGCCGAGCCGTACACCGAGCGCACCGGCGAACGAGGCCTCGACCGGGCCCGCGTTGGGGCTCGGATGCTTCCCGGCGTCGGCCCGCCAGGCCCGTACGGCCGCGCGCGGCTTTCCCCCGGAGGCCGCCGCGAGCACGGCCGTGAGGCGCGCGCCGGGCCAGCCGGCGAGGTCGTCGAGCCGGGCGGAGGCCCAGCCGTAGCGCAGGTGGCGCGGCGACCTGTGACCGACCATGGCGTCCAGGGTGTTGACGGCCCGGAACCCGACCAGGCCGGGCACCCCGCCCAGCGCACCCCACACCAGGGCCCCCACGACGGCGTCGGAGGTGTTCTCGGCGACGGACTCCACCACCGCGCGGGCGATCTGCCGCCCGTCGAGGGAGTACGGGTCACGGCCGCACAGGTGCGGCAGCCGCTCCCGGGCCAGCTCGATGTCACCGGCGGCGAGAGCGCCGCCGATGGCGCGGGCCTCGCGGCCCAGCGACGTACCGCCGACGACGGACCAGGTGGCGGCGGCGGTCAGGGCCACGGCCGCGGCGGGACGGTTCCGTACGGCGCGGGCGGCCAGGGCGGCGGCGCCGGCGGCGCCCCCGGCGCAGACCAGCGCGTGCAGGGCGCCCCGGCCGCGGTCGTCGCGCCACAGCCGGTTCTCGACGCCTGCCGCGGCCCGCCCGAAGGCGGCGACGGGATGGCCCCGCCGGGGATCACCGAGCAGCAGGTCGCCGATCAGACCGGCGGCGGCGCCGTACGCGAAGATGCGGTCGGCTCGCACGGCTCAGCCGGCCGTCGCGCCTCGGAGGACCTTCGTCACGGGTGGCGCAACGGGTGATGCAGGGACCGACGCACGGCAGCCAGGCATGGCAGATGTCCTCACTCAGGGTCCGCGCCCTGGTTCGACGTGACCGGCGACGAGAGTCTCCTGGCTTCCGGATCCGCGGCTTCCCCGGCCTTCCGGCCCGCGATGGCGGGCCGTGACCTCCATGAGGGGGCTGCTCCCCGGTGACAGTGGCGGGACCGCGCCGGATTCGCACCGGCTTCCTCTCCTGTCGCCGTAAACGGCTCCGGCAGTCCACCACGCCCCGCGAACGCCCGTCAACCTGCCGTTGACCTGCGAGGCTTCAGTGTGCGCAGACGCACACCGGGCCGGACACACAGGTGTGTGTCCGGCCCGGTGCGACCACCTGCGGTGGTCAGGCGACGATCAGATAGATCCCGTACGCCACGGCCGCCACGCACAGCGCGAAGGAGGCGTACGCGCCGGAGCGCGTCATCACGGAGGAGGCGCCCCCCGCCGTCGGCGCCTTGGCGAGACCGATGATGCCGAGGGTGAAGAGGCCGACCAGTGCGACGGTGACCACGAGGCTGACGCCGAAGACGGAAGCGAGAGCTGCCCAGTCGATGTTCATGCGGATCTGTCCTTACACCGTGGCCGGTCGGGCCGGGTCGGCCGGGGTTCCGGCCGTCGGGGCCGGGGCCGGGATGGTGGTCTTGAGGTCCGGGACGCCGGAGCCGACGGGCGGCGGGCTGACGGCCGCGATGGCGGTGGTGACGACACCCGCGGGCTCGGCGTCGGTCGCGTTGACGTTGGTGTGGTCGACCGGCTTGCGGCGCGACAGCGTCCAGATGGCTCCGGAGCCCGCCACGAGGAGCACCGCGACGACGCCGACGCCCCACGGGCCCTGCTTCGTGAGGAACTCCGCGCCCGCGCCGATCAGACCGGCGGCCGGCAGGGTCAGGCCCCAGGCGACGAACATCCGGGTGGCGGTGGACCAGCGGACCACGCCGCCCTTGCGTCCGAGGCCCGCGCCCATCACGGCGCCGGAGCAGGACTGGGTGGTGGAGAGCGAGAAACCGAGGTGCGAGGAGGCCAGGATGACGGTGGCCGCACTGGTCTGGGCGGCGAAGCCCTGCGGCGGCCTGAGGTCGGTGAGGCCGCTGCCCATGGTGCGGATGATGCGCCAGCCGCCGAGGTAGGTGCCCATCGCGATGGCGATACCGGCGGAGGCGATGACCCAGACCGGCGGGTTGGAGCCGGGGGCGAGGACGCCGCCGGTGACCAGGGCCAGGGTGATGATGCCCATCGTCTTCTGCGCGTCGTTGGTGCCGTGGGCGAGGGAGACGAGACCGGCCGAGGCGATCTGGCCTGCCCGGTAGCCCTTGGCGGTCGACTTCAGCTGCGCCTCGTCGGTGATCTTCCGGTTGAGGCGGTACGTCAGCTTCGTGGCCAGCAGCGCGGCCAGACCGGCGACGAGAGGGGCGGCGATCGCGGGCAGCAGGACCTTGGTGACGACGGTCCCGCCGTTGATGGAGGACCAGCCGGCCGACATCACCGCGGCGCCGATGAGCCCGCCGAAGAGTGCGTGGGACGAGCTGGAGGGCAGGCCCACCAGCCAGGTCAGGAGATTCCACAGGATGGCGCCGACGAGCGCCGCGAAGATGACCTCGGTTCTGAGGCCGTTCTCGTTGATGATCCCGCCGGAGATCGTCTTGGCGACCTCCACCGACAGGAACGCGCCGACGAGGTTGAGAACGGCGGACATGGCCACCGCTGTCTTGGGCTTGAGGGCGCCGGTCGAGATGGTGGTCGCCATCGCGTTGGCGGTGTCGTGGAAACCGTTCGTGAAATCGAACACGAGAGCTGTCACGACCACAATCGCAAGCAGCAGCGTGATGTGTTCCATTTACCCAGGCAATCGTTCGACGTCAGTGGCTGTAGGAACGTAAGCAACCTGGATGAACGGAAGGTGAACTAGGCAGGGCGTTGTGGTGACCCCAAGCGCGTACGGGTATTCCGCTTGTGTGTGCGAGGAGTTGCCGGGACCCTTTGTGGCACTGCGGGTACCGGCCTCCGGCCGACCCCCGCGCGCCTGCCAACTGCCGGATTTGTCCCATTGAAGAGACGTCGGTCACGTCACCGGGACGGCCCCGGCGGAACGACCCGGCCGGCCTAGGATCACCGCATGAGCGACCAGGATCGGGACGCGATCGCACAGGCATGGGCCGGCGTCGTCGCCACGGCCCGCAGGACGGCCGCGGAGGGGCTGGTCGTCGGCACCTCGGGGAACGTCTCGGCACGGGTCGGCGGGACCGTCCTGGTCACCCCCACCGGGGTGCCCTACGACCGGCTGGGACCCGACGACGCCGTCGGCGTCGACCTCGAAGGGCGCCAGGTGCTCGGCGAGCTGGCGCCGACCAGCGAACTCCCCCTCCACCTGGCCGTCTACGGCAGCACCGGCGCCGCGGCCGTCGTCCACACCCACGCCGTGCACGCCACCGCCGTCTCCACGCTCGTCACCGAGGTGCCGCTCGTGCACTACGCCGCCGCGATGCTCGGCGGGCCGGTCCGCACTGCCCCCTACGCCCGCTACGGGACACCCGAGCTCGCGCGCCACATGCTCGCCGCCCTGCGTGACCGCACCGGCTGCCTCCTGCGGAACCACGGCACCGTCACCTACGGGGACACCCTCGAAGAGGCCTACGACCGCACCGCCCAGCTCGAATGGCTGTGCCGGCTCTGGCTCACCGCGAGCTCCGTGCCGGGCCACAGCCCGGCACTGCTCACCCGGGCCCAGCTGCGTGACGTCCAGGACGCCCTGGAGGACTACGGCCAGCCCGGCTGACGGCGGGCCCGGAACCGGACGGCCCCGCCCCACTGGCCGTCCGGACCGCGGGCCGGGACACTGGAGCCGTGCGCCCGGCAACAGCGACGGCAGCAGCCGTCACCACGATCCTCGGCGTCGGAGCGGCAGCGGTCGCGGCCGGCCGGTACGCCAGCGACGCCGCCCTCGGCGCCCCGTCGCCCCGCCCCCTCCCCGGAGACCGCAGACTCACCGTGCACGCCACGGCGGCCGGGCAGATCACCCTGACCCGCTCCTTCGCCGCCCTGCGCCCCGGCACGTACGGACTGACCGGCCGCGGCGTCCACGCCGTCGTCGGCCCGCCGACCGGACAGGCGTCGGACGGCTCCGCCGACACCGTCGTACGGAGACTGGAACGCGTCGACCGCGGCAGCCTGGTGCGGGGCACCAAGGTCCGCATGACTCCGCAGATCCACACCGGCGACCCGCTCGACGCCCTCGGCCTGGCCTACAAGGAGGTCGAGATCCCCGGCGAGCTGGGCTTCCTGCCCGCCTGGTTCGTGCCCGGTGCCCGCGACACCTGGGTGATCACCGTGCACGGCCTCGGCACCAGCAGGGAACACCCGCTGAACGTCATGGGCTTCCTGCACGAGCAGCAGCTCCCCGTGCTCGACCTCGCCTACCGCGGTGACGCCGGCGCCCCCCGCTCCCCGGACGGCCTCGGCCACCTCGGCGAGTCCGAATGGCGCGACCTCGACGCGGCCATCCGCCACGCCGTGCGTTACGGGGCCGAGAACGTCATCGTCCACGGCTGGTCCACCGGTGCCTCGATGGCCCTGCACGCCGCGGTCAACTCCGCCCTCCGGGACCGCATCAGGGGCCTCGTCCTGGACTCCCCGGTCCTGGACTGGGAAACCACACTCCGTGCCCTGGCCCGCGCCCACGGCGTCCCCGCCGCGCTGCTGCCCCTCGCCGTCCGGGCCGCCCAGGGCCGGACGGGGCTGCACGGCGCGCCACTGCTGGACACCTCGCTGCCGAGGGCCCTGCGCACCCCGACCCTGATCGTCCACGGCCCCGACGACACCCTGGCCCCCTGGCAGCCGTCCCTGGAACTCGCCGAGCTCCGCCCCGACCTGGTCACACTGCACTCCGTACCGCAGGCTCCGCATGCGGCGATGTGGAATGCAGATCCGGCCGGCTACGAAGAGGCCCTCAGGCGCTTCCTCACGCCCCTGATGTGAGGTGATGGGACGGATCGGCCCGGTTGGTGACCGGCCCGGGAACCCTGCCCGGCCCTCTGCGGCCGGCTTCCGTTTGGGCTTTCGGGCCGTCAGGGGCAAGACTGCTCCTCGTGACGTCCCGTACCCCGCGCGACTCCAGGCTGCGACTTGTCCGCCCGCGACCCCTTGCCACCGCCCGCAAGGCCGTGACCACCCGGCGCACCAGGCCGGCCCCCCGCCCACCCGAGGGCACACCGCCCCCGGCGGAACTGGCCCGCCAGGCCAGGGTCGTGCTGGCCGACGCCGTGCGGATCGCCCACTGGGCCGCCGACGGCGCGAGCCCGGGTGCCGCCCCGCTCGCCACCCAGGCCCTCGAACGCGCCGCGGCGGCGCTCGACGCGACTCCGGCCCAGATCCAGGCCGGCTGGGACCGCGCCCGGCTCGCCGGACTCATCGAACTCCACGGCGACACCGCGCGCCCCGGCTGGCGGCTGCGCGCCTGGGACCGCGACGACTCCGCCGTGCTCCGCGGCTGGGTGGCGCTCTTCGACGCCTGGTCGCTCGTCCACGCGGCGCCCGAAGGCATCGAGGCCGCCGCGGTCGCCGAAGCCGTCGAGGCCGTACCCCAGGTGCTGTCCCTCCTGCAGCTCTCGGCGGGACCCGTCACCGTGCCCGCCCTCCTCGACCTCCTCGGCCAGCGCGTCGCGGAACTCCGCGAGGAGCGCTGCGAGGTGCCCTACGGGCCGGAGCAGCGCACCGAACCCGGCCCCGGCCCGGCCGCCGGACAGCCCGCCGACCTGAACGCGCTGCTGCTCGACTGGGCCCTGGAAGGCCTCGCGGCCGTCGGCGCCCTCACCCTCGGCGCCGGACAGGCCACCCTCACCCCCCTCGGCAACTGGGCGGTCTGGGTCAAGCTGGAGCAGATCTGCGTCGCCGCCCAGAGCCCGGCCGGCAACATCGAACAGGCCGCGGCCGACATGCTGCTCGGCTGCGCGCGGCTCACCCCGGGCCCCGCCCGCGCCGAGTACCGCGCCTGGCTCGCCGCCCGGACCGTCGGCAGCGCCGTGGCCGAACTGCTCGCCGTCGCCCGCGGTGAGGACGCCCTGCTGCGCGGCCTCGCCTTCGAGGCGCTACGCGTCGTCGGCGCCCCCGCCGAACCCGTGGTGCGCTCCGTCGCCACCGAGCCACAGCTGCGCCCGTACGCCCTGCTCTGGCTCGCCGAGTACGAGGGCGCCGACCCGGACGACGCCCAGGACGTCCTCAGCCGTGAGGAAGCCACCTGGCTCTGGGTCGACACCGCGGCGGCCGTGGCCGATCACGGTGAGACGGGGCTGCTGGTCCGCCACCTCGACTCCGCCGTCCAGGGCACCGTCCCCGCGCTGCTCGACGAGGTCAGGGCCATCGGCCACCCGCGCACCGTCCAGGTGCTGGTCGCCCTGGCCGCCGCCCACCCGGACCCGGCCCTCGCCAAGGCCGTGCGCCGCGCGGCCTTCCAGGTGCACACCGGCGGCGTGTAGCCGCCGGACGCGGCACTCCGGGGGGCGCGGTCAGGCCGCGGCCCCCGGGGCGTACGTCCCGAAGCTCCAGACGTTGCCCTCCGCGTCGCGGGCCATGTAGTCGCGCGAGCCGTAGTCCTGGTCGGTGGGCGGCATCAGGATCTCCACCCCGTGCTCGACCGCCCGCGCGTGGTGGGCGTCCACGTCGTCCACGACCACGTAGACCCCCGAGGGCCCCGCGCCCGCCATCGCCTCGGCGAACACACCCCCGCCCCCCTTGGAACCCAGCATCACCCTGCCGCTGCCGCAGGACAGCTCGGCATGGAGCACGCTGCCGTCGTCGCCCGCGTACACCGCTTCCTCGGTGAACCCCAAGGCCCGGGTCGGGACCTCGATCGCGGCCTTCGCGTCGTCGTACAGGAGCGTCGGAAAGATCGTCGGTGCACCACCCGCGCCGGCCATCGCCCACACCCTCTTCCTGAGTCGTCCGTGGATCCGTGGTGATCTGCGTCTCAGTCTTCCACCGGGCACCGGCAGCGCGCGCCCGTGCGGGTCCCGGATCGGCGAACGTGTCGCGGCGGCTCGGACCACCGGTCGTCGCCGACCGCTGGGCTGCGGCTGCCGCCGCCGCAGGGCCGTCCCGGGTGTCCGCCTCCATGGACTCGGCCGGGTATCGATCAGTTCGATGTGGTATGCCCTTTCGTGTGACGTACCGCGGTGACGCGGTCACGGACCGGAGCACGCGGAAAAGCAGGTGGACACCGCCAGTAGAATGAGC
The DNA here is from genome assembly GCF_042717325.1 of Streptomyces sp. NPDC058637. Lineage (NCBI taxonomy): Bacteria > Bacillati > Actinomycetota > Actinomycetes > Kitasatosporales > Streptomycetaceae > Streptomyces > Streptomyces sp. NPDC058637. The sequence continues at coordinate 15,272 of NZ_JBHXRD010000042.1, forward strand.
CCCATGGCAATTCTCCTTGTGCATTAGACGGCGTCGAGTCGTGACCCGTAAGTCCCTCCGCCGTCCATACCGCCCTGGAGTTTTTCCGTGATCACCGCTTCCGGTATCGAGCTGCGCGCCGGTGCCCGCATCCTCATCGAGTCCGCCTCCTTCCGTATCGCCAAGGGTGACCGCATCGGTCTCGTCGGCCGCAACGGCGCCGGCAAGACCACCCTCACCAAGTGCCTCGCGGGCGAGGGGACCCCGGCCGGCGGCACCATCACGCGCGGTGGCGAGGTCGGCTACCTCCCGCAGGACCCGCGCACCGGCGACCTCGAGGTCCTGGCCCGCGACCGCATCCTCTCCGCCCGCGGCCTCGACGAGATCCTGCGCAAGATGCGGGAGAACGAGGAGCGGATGGCGAACGGCAAGGGCGCCACCCGTGAGAAGGCCATGAAGCGCTACGAGCGCCTGGAGACGGAGTTCCTCACCAAGGGCGGATACGCCGCCGAGGCCGAGGCCGCCACCATCGCCGCCGCGCTGAGCCTGCCCGACCGGGTGCTCGGCCAGCCGCTGCACACGCTCTCCGGTGGTCAGCGCCGTCGTGTCGAGCTCGCGCGCATCCTGTTCTCGGACGCCGACACCCTGCTCCTCGACGAACCCACCAACCACCTGGACGCCGACTCCATCGTCTGGCTGCGCGACTACCTCAAGAGCTACCGCGGCGGCTTCGTCGTGATCTCCCACGACGTCGAGCTCGTCGAGACCGTGGTCAACAAGGTGTTCTACCTCGACGCCAACCGGGCCCAGATCGACGTCTACAACATGGGCTGGAAGCTCTACCAGCAGCAGCGCGAGGCCGACGAGAAGCGCCGCAAGCGCGAGCGTCAGAACGCCGAGAAGAAGGCCGCGACCCTCAACGCCCAGGCCGACAAGATGCGCGCCAAGGCGACCAAGACCGTCGCCGCCCAGAACATGGCCAAGCGCGCCGACCGGCTGCTCTCGGGCCTGGAGGCCGTCCGGGTCTCGGACAAGGTCGCCAAGCTGCGCTTCCCGGACCCCTCCCCGTGCGGCAAGACCCCGCTCATGGCGGAGGGCCTGTCCAAGTCCTACGGTTCGCTCGAGATCTTCACCGACGTGGACCTGGCCATCGACAAGGGCTCCCGGGTCGTCATCCTCGGCCTCAACGGCGCCGGCAAGACGACCCTGCTGCGCCTCCTCGGCGGTGCCGAGAAGGCCGACACCGGCGAGATCATCCAGGGTCACGGCCTCAAGCTCGGCTACTACGCGCAGGAGCACGAGACGCTCGACCCGGAGCGCACGGTCCTGGAGAACATGCGCTCCGCGGCGCCCGACCTCGACCTCGTCGCGGTCCGCAAGACGCTCGGCTCGTTCCTGTTCTCCGGTGACGACGTCGACAAGCCGGCCGGAGTGCTCTCCGGTGGTGAGAAGACCAGGCTCGCCCTGGCGACCCTGGTCGTGTCGTCCGCCAACGTGCTCCTGCTGGACGAGCCGACGAACAACCTGGACCCGGCCAGCCGCGAGGAGATCCTCGGGGCCCTGCGGACGTACAAGGGCGCGGTCGTCCTCGTCACCCACGACGAGGGCGCGGTCGAGGCCCTTCAGCCGGAGCGGATCATCCTGCTGCCCGACGGGGTCGAGGACCTCTGGGGTGCCGACTACCGCGACCTGGTCGCCCTCGCCTGATCCCCGCCCGGGGCGTCCCGCGCCTCCCCGGCGCCCGGTGATCCACCGCGTATGGATCATTCGGCCCATCGGTGATCCATCATCTGGGTGAGCGGGTCTCGTACCCCGGCGCGGCGCCCGGCGGACGGCTGCCATTCGCACACGTCCGGGGCCCTCATCCCTCTACGGCCCTGACCTGGCGGTTTTTCCGGGAGCCCGCCCCGGATGTCTCCGAGAGCTCACGGAATCTCGCACTCCGGTTGTGCCGGGCCGCTCCAGGGCGCCGAAACCGGTCGTACGGACCTTGCCGAATGGGTGGCCAGGAAGCCGGGTAGGGGTGATCATGAGAGTCCAGAGCGCACTTCCTTGAGGAGGCACGGGTGGCCGAGACTCTGAAGAAGGGCAGCCGGGTAACCGGCGCCGCGCGCGACAAGCTCGCGGCAGACCTGAAGAAGAAATACGACTCCGGTGCGAGTATCCGGGCGCTGGCCGAGGAAACCGGCCGTTCCTACGGGTTCGTCCACCGGATGCTCAGCGAGTCCGGAGTCACGCTGCGGGGACGCGGCGGAGCGACTCGAGGCAAGAAGGCCGCTTCGGCCTGACGGCGGGCAGCGGTCCGGGACGGGTGTGCGTACGCCCGTCCCCGGGGCTCACCGGAACACCGGGTGGCCACCCGGCCGACCATGAGGTCGTCCGGGTGGTTACTGTTCAGTTCAGTTACTTGCCAGTAAGTGCTGACTGCACCCGATCCGGAGGCGTCCCATGACCTCGCTCGACTCTGTGCTCGACAAGGACGGCGTACGGCTCACCGTCGAAGACGCGGTTGCCACGGTGACACTCACCAACCCGGCCAAGCGCAACGCTCAGTCTCCCGCTCTGTGGCGGGCGTTGGCGGAGGCCGGACGGGCACTGCCCGGCAACGTGCGGGTCGTCGTGCTGCGCGGCGAGGGCAAGTCCTTCTCCGCGGGCCTCGACCGGCAGGCGTTCACCCCTGAGGGGTTCGACGGTGAGCCGTCCTTCCTCGACATGGCGCGCGGCCCGGAGTCCGAGCTCGACGCGACCATCGCCGAGTACCAGGAGGCTTTCACCTGGTGGCGCCGCAACGACATCGTGTCGATCGCCGTCGTCCAGGGGCACGCGATCGGGGCCGGCTTCCAGCTCGCCCTCGCCTGCGATCTGCGGATCGCCGCCGAGGACGTGCAGTTCGCCATGCGTGAGACCAGCCTCGGGCTCGTCCCCGACCTGACGGGCACCCACCCCCTGGTGAGCCTCGTCGGCTACGCCCGTGCGCTGGAGATCTGCGCCACCGGCCGCTTCGTGCACGCGGAGGAGGCCGAGCGCACCGGCCTCGCCAACCTCGTCGTCCCCGCCGACCAGCTCGACGGGGCGGCCCATGACCTGGCAGCGGCCCTGCTCGCCGCCCCGCGCGACGCGGTCGTCGAGACCAAGGCGCTGCTCGGCGGCGCCACCTCCCGTACGTACGAGGAGCAGCGCACCGCCGAACGTGCCGCGCAGGGCCGCAGGCTGCGCGACCTCGCCGGCGTCACGGACTGACCGGCGGGCCGGCCCTGCCCCTCACACGGGGGCAGGGCCGGCCCGGTCGACGACGGCCGTGGACACCTGATCCACGACGGCCGTGACCAGCACGGCCACCGTCGGGCCGCCGTCCACCGCGCCGGTCACCGCCTTCCGCACGGCCTGTGCCACATCGAGCGCCCGGTGGTCCCCGGCCGTCGCCAGCTCCACCCGGACGTGCCCGGCGCCGGACTGCACCGCGTTGCCCAGGACCCGCGTCAGCGAGACGACCCCGGGCACCGCGGCGGCCGTCGTCCCGGCGACGCCGTCCGGCCTGGCCTCACGCACCTCGGCAGGGGATCGTCCGACACGCCCGGGCTCCTCGTCGAGTAGTGCCGTCACCCGGAGGTCGACCTCGTCGACCACCAGTCCGAGGCGTTCGGCCGCCGCCGTCAGCAGCGCGGAGCGCAGCGCGTCCGCGGTGGCGGGCAGGGGCCGCCGGGCCGTCGCGGAGAATCCCGCCTCGATCCGCAGGGGACCCGGCGGCAGAGCGCTGGGCGGGCCCGGCACCACCGGATCCGGGGCACCGTCCGCGTAGGCCGGGGCGATCCTGAGCGTCCCCAGCACCGCGCCGGAGCCCACCGCGGCGTCCCGCAGCGCCTCCGCCGCCGCCCGTTCCGCGATCCAGGAGCCGTCCGCGGCGCCGCCCAAAGGGAGCAATCGGCCGAGGCCGAGCCGCTGGCGTACCGCGGCGGTCCATCCGTCGGCCCGGTCCGGGCTGTCAGCCTTTGTCATCACCCCAGCCTGCCGCATCCACGGCGCGGGACGGGGCAAGCGCACCTAATGTGGGCACCGGAAGTTCAGCTAGTCCAACCCTGCCCACGAAGGGAAGAGCGGCGATGAGCGAGACCCCGGAGCGGTACCGGCCCGACAGCGCGAGCAGTGCGTCAGGCGGGGAGGACGGCAGGAAGAGCCCGCTCGCCAAGCGCGGCGGGGGAGACCCCGCCACCCGCGGCCGTACCACCATCGCCGACGGCGTGGTCGAGAAGATCGCCGGAATGGCGGCGCGCGACGTCGTCGGCGTCCACGCCATGGGCAGTGGCTTCTCCCGTACCTTCGGCGCGGTACGCGATCGTGTCCCCGGCGGCGGCAAGTCCGTGACCCGCGGCGTCAAGGCGGAGGTCGGCGAATCGCAGACCGCCCTCGACCTGGAGATCGTCGTCGACTACGGCGTGTCGATCAGCGACGTGGCACGCGACGTGCGTGAGAACGTCATCGCGGCGGTCGAGCGGATGACCGGCCTCGAAGTCGTCGAGGTCAACATCGCCGTCAGCGACGTCAAGCTGCCCGACGAGGACGACGACGAGCCGGAGCCCGAGCCGCGTCTCCAGTAGGCCTCCCACCCGAGGAAGTTGAGGAGCAACAATGAGCATGGCTGTGGTCGGCCTGATGGCCGGCATGGCGCTCGGTTTCGCCGGATACTTCGGCGGCTTCGGGGCCTTTCTGCTGGTGGCCGCGCTGGGCGCGGTCGGCTTCGTCGCCGGCCGCTTCCTGGACGGGGACCTGGAACCCGGCGACTTCTTCCGGAGTCGCGAGCGCGGCGGCCGGCGCCGGTGACGGCGGTGACGGGCCGGGGCGCCCCCGCGGAGCGCGGGGAGACCCGGATCGCCGACCGGGTCGTCGCGAAGATCGCCGCGCAGGCGGCGAAGGAGGCGGTCGCCGAGCGGCCCGAGGCGGGTGCCGCACCGCGCGCCACGGTCACCGTGCACCGGGACACCGCCCGGGTCAGGGTCAGCCTGGAGCTCGGCTACCCCTGTGACATCGGCCGCCGGTGCCGGGCGGTGCGTCGGCGTGTCGCCGAACGGGTAGAAGCACTGGCGGGGATGGAGGTGCCCGAAGTGGCGGTGCGGGTCGAGCGGTTGCACCCCACGGGAGCCGGCGCCGCACCCGAGGGGAGCATCCGATGAGCGAGCCCCACGACCAGCCGGACAGCACGCGGCGCCTGCCCACGGTCGAGTCCGTGCCGGCCGGCGGCGCACGCACGATGGACCAGTCCGCGTCGGGCTCGTCGTACGAGCCCGTTCCCGTGCCCGACCGCCCCGGCGGCCGGGCGGGCCGCTTCTGGTCCCAGCGCCGGATCCCCGCCGCCCTGGTGGCCCTGGTGGTCCTCGGTGGCGCCGGACTCCTGCTCTACGACGTGGCCGCCGTCCGGGCCGACCACCCGGCCATGCGGTGGCGGCGCTCACTGGCAGACGACCTGGCGAGCCGTCATCTCGACGACGTCTGGGTGCTCGCGGGCTCCGCCGCGGCGGCGGCCCTCGGCCTCTGGCTCCTCTTCCTGGCCCTCACCCCCGGGCTGCGGGCGCTGCTGCCGATGCGCCGCGACCACGCCGGTGTCCGGGCCGGACTCGACCGGAACGCCGCAGCCCTGGTCCTGCGCGACCGGGCCGTGAAGGTGCCCGGTGTGCAGTCCGTACGGGTGAGGACGAGCCGCCGCAAGGCGACCGTGCGGGCCGTCTCGCACTTCCGTGAACTCGACGACGTCCGGGCGGACCTGGACACCGTGCTGGGCGCCGGTATCAAAGAGCTGGGACTGGCGAAGCCGCCCCGGCTGTCCGTGTACGTCCGCCGTCCGGCGAAGAAGGGGTGAGCCGCGTGATGGGAACCGTCAACCGGGTACTGCTCGGTCTGGCAGGGCTGATCCTCCTCGTCGTCGGCGGTGCCGTCCTCGCGACGGGGCTCGGCCTCTCCGTACCCTCCTGGTGGCCCTTCGACGGCAAGGACGACGTGCTGCTCAGCCGGTCCGACCGGTCCCGGTGGCGGGACGAGGGCTGGTGGTGGCCCGCCGTCATCGCGGTCCTGGCCGTCCTGGTCGTCCTCGCGCTGTGGTGGCTCCTCGCCCAGCTGCGCCGCGCGCGTCTGGCCGAGGTGCTCGTCGACAGCGGTGACGGCGAAGGCGCGCTGCTGCGGGGCAGGGCCCTGGAGAGCGTCCTCGGGAGTGAGGCCGCGACCCTGGACGGGGTGTCCGAGGCCAAGGTGAGACTGACCGGCCGGCGCACCGCCCCGCAGGCCCGGATCCGGCTGTTGATGGAGCCGCACGCCGCCCCGGAACAGGCACTGCGGGGTCTCACCGACGAGGCGCTTGCTCATGCGCGGACCTCGGCGGGCCTGGACGAACTGCCCGCCGAGGTCAGGCTCAGGGCGGTCAAGCACCGTGCGGAGCGGGTGAGCTGACGACCCGCCCGCGCGGGAGCGTCCTCAGAAGCCGTGCCGGGCGCCGCCGTCGACCGGCACCATGATGCCCGTCAGGTAGGAGGCGGCGGGGGAGAGCAGGAAGGCCGAGGTCTTCCCGAACTCCTCCGGCGTGCCGTAGCGGCGCAGCGGGATGCGCGCCTCGTTCGCCGTACGGGACGCCTCCGCGTCCCCGGAGAGCGCGTCGAGCTCGCGCACCCGGTCGGTGTCGATGCGGGACGGCAGGACGCCGACCACGCGGATGCCGCGCGGTCCCAGCTCGTCGGCGAGGGACTTGGCGAAGCCGGCGAGGCCGGGGCGCAGTCCGTTGGAGACGGTCAGTCCGGCGATCGGCTCATGCACCGAACCGGACAGCACGAAGCCGATGACACCGCCGTCGCCCAGCGCGGCGGCCGCCGTACGGGCCAGACGCACGGCGCCGAGGAAGACCGACTCGAAGGCGGACCGCCACTGCTCGTCCGTGTTGTCGGCCACGAAACCGGGGGCGGGGCCGCCCACGCTGATGAGGATGCCGTCCAGCCTGCCGAAGCGTTCCTTCGCGGTGTCCACCAGACGCTGTGCGGCCGCCGGGTCCGCGTTGTCGGCGACGAGACCGACCGCGTCCGGGCCCAGCTCGGCCGCCGCGGCCGTGACCCCCTTCTCGTCCCGGCCGGAAATGATCACCTTCGCGCCGTCCGCGGCGAGTGCGCGCGCGGTGGCGTTGCCCAGGCCACGGGTCGCTCCGGTGACGACGTACACGCGGTCCCTCAGTCCAAGATCCATGGCCCTATCCTGCCGCGTCCTCCCCGGCGAGGTCGACCGCGCTGTTCACCAGCCCGATGTGGCTGAACGCCTGCGGGAAGTTGCCGAGCTGGCGCCTGGCCACCGTGTCGTACTCCTCGGCCAGCAGCCCCACGTCGTTGCGCAGTTCCAGCAGCCGCTCGAAGAGCTCCTCCGCCTCCTCCTCACGGCCGGTCCGAAGCAGCGCGTCGACCAGCCAGAACGAGCAGGCGATGAACGCCCCCTCGTCGCCGGGCAGACCGTCCACGGACACGCCCTCGGTGCTGTAACGGCGGATCAGCCCGTCACGGGCGAGCCCGGTGCGTACCGCGTCGACCGTGCCGGTGACCCTCGGGTCGTCCGGCGGCAGGAAGCCGGTCCGCACGATGAGCAGCGTCGAGGCGTCCAGCTCCTGGGACCCGTAGTACTGGGTGAAGGTGTTGCGGACGGGGTCGTAGCCCTTCTCGCAGACCTCCGCGTGCACGGCGTCCCGCATCGCCCGCCAGCGGTCGGCGTCGCCGGGCAGCTCGGGGTCCTCCTCCAGGCTGCGCACCGCACGGTCGGCCGCGACCCAGGCCATGATCTTGGAGTGGACGAAGTGGCGGCGCTGCCCGCGGATCTCCCACAGCCCCTCGTCCGGCTCGCGCCAGGTGGACTCCAGGAAGCCGAGCAGGCTGAGCTGCAGGTTCCAGGCGTGCGGCTTGTTGCCGAGCCCCGCCTGGCGGGCCACCCTGAGCGAGTCGATGACCTCGCCGTACACGTCGAGCTGACGCTGGCGCACCGCCGCGTTGCCCGTGCGGACCGGCCGGGACTGCTCGTAGCCGCTCAGCCACGGCAGTTCCGTCTCGGGGAGCCTGCGCTCGCCCGCGAGCCCGTACATGATCTGCAGGTCCGCCGGGTCGCCCGCGACGGCCCGCAGCAGCCAGTCCCGCCAGGCCGCCGCCTCCTCCAGATAGCCGGCCGAGATCATGGCACCGAGCGTGAGGGTGGAGTCCCGCAGCCAGCAGTAGCGGTAGTCCCAGTTCCGTACGCCCCCGATCTCCTCCGGCAGCGATGTCGTCGGGGCCGCGACGATGCCACCGGTGGGCGCGTACGTGAGCGCCTTCAGGGTGATCAGGGACCGGAGCACGGCTTCCCGGTGCCTGCCCGTGTACGTGCACGTGGCCGACCACTCGGCCCAGTCGTCCAGCGTGTGCCCGAGCGCCTCGTACGGGTCGATCAGCTGCGGGCGCGGGGAGTGGGAGGGGTGCCAGGTCAGGACGAACGCGACCTTCTCGCCCTCGGTGACCGTGAAGGAGGAGCAGGTGCTGAACTGCTGGCCCCACGTCTTGACCGGCGGTTCGCTGCGCAGCCAGACCGAGTCGGGGCCCGCGACGGCCACCCGGTGGCCGTGGGAGCGGCGCATCCACGGCACCACGGAGCCGAAGTCGAAGCGCAGCCGCAGGACGGAGCTCATGTCGACGCTGCCGCTGACGCCCTCGATGATCCGCATGACGTCGGGCGCCTTGTCGCGCTGCGGCATGAAGTCGATGACCTTGACCGTCCCGGTCCGGGTCTCCCAGAAGGTCTCCAGGACCAGGGAGTCGTCCACGTAGGCGCGCCGGGTGCAGGTGTCCGTGGTGTCCGTACCCTGGGGGGCGATCCGCCAGTGGCCGTTGTCCTCGTCGCCGAGCAGTGCGGCGAAACAGGCGCCCGAGTCGAAGCGGGGCAGGCACAACCAGTCGACAGAACCGTTCCTGCCGACCAGCGCGGCGGTCTGCAGATCACCGATGAGGGCGTAGTCCTCGATACGTGGGGTCACGCTCTGGCGTCTTCCCGTACCGGGGCCCCGCTAAGCAGCGAGAACCGGTACAACACGCCGGTGTGACGCGTCAGGCGGCCGCGTGCTCCGGCTGTCCGGCCCTCTCGGCGTCCTTCGCGGCCTGTTCGAGGTCGCGCTTGTCGCGGCGGGCGAGGATGACCCAGCCGACCGGGACCGCTGCGGCGAACAGCCACCACTGCACGGCGTACGCCATGTGGGAGCCGATGGAGCTGTCGTCGGGAGCCGCGATCGTCTCGGGGCTGCCGTCGGCCGGCTCCGGCCCGGTCAGTTCGAGATAGCCGCCCAGCACCGGCCGGCCGAGCAGCTGCGACTGCTGGGAGCTGTTGATGAGCATGACCTGGCGGTCCGGCAGGCCCTCCAGGTCCTTGATGCCACTGGCGCCCGTCGTCTCGTCGGCCTTGAGCCGGCCGGTGACGGTCATCTCGCCCTTCGGCGGGGCCGGGACGTCGGGGTAGGCCATCTGGTCGGCGGCGGCCGGGATCCAGCCGCGGTTGACCAGGACCGTGCCGCCGCCCTTGAGGTTCAGCGGGGTCAGGACGAGCACGCCGATGCTCTCGTCCCGCGAGGTACGGCGCCGTACGACCACCTCGTGCTCGGTGTCGAACGTGCCGGTGGCCGTCACCGCCCGCCAGTAGTCGGAGCGGGGAACCGTGTGGCCCGGCGAGGTGAGACGGGTCACCGGGACCGGATCGGCGTCCAGGTTCTTCGTGATCAGCGCGTTCTGCTCGACCCGGTGTTCATGCCGGTGCAGCTGCCAGAAGCCGAGCTCGACCATCGTGGGGATCAGGGCGAGGACGAGGAGGGTGAGGATCACCCACTGCCGGGTCAACAGGAAGCGGTACACCCCATGACCGTACAACCGGGGTCATGGGGTGCGGCACGGAGGGGTCCCCGTGCGGTCGGGCCCGGCCCGTCACACTTTGTCCACGATGCCCGCCCTTCCCTCGGCGCGGGCGCAGTGGCCGCCGCAGTACCAGTGGCCGTCGGCCTCGACGCCCTGGCCGATGACCTGGACCCGGCAGTGCTCACAGATGGGTGCCATGCGGTGGATGGCGCAGGAGAAGCAGTCGAAGACGTGCACCGCGCCCTGCGCGTGCACCTCGAAGGACATCCCGTAGTCGTTTCCGCAAACCTCACAACGTGCCATGCGCCACAGGGTGGGACGCGAGGCGGCGCCGGGCGAGCGGATGCCGGGCGAGTCGCGTCCGGTTCACTCCGATGACGGTGAGGGCTTCGGCACGGAGACCGTCCGGGCCGGAGCCACGTCCCTCAGCAGGTGGGTGAAGGCGCTCTCCTCCAGGATCGGCGTGCCGAACGACTTCGCCTTCACCGTCTTCGAGGTGTCCGCGTCCGGGTCGTTGGTGACGAGCAGGCTCGTCAGCCGGGAGACACCGGTCGCCACGTGCAGACCCGCCTCCACCGCGCGGTCCTCCAGAAGCTCGCGGTCGATCGAGGTGTCCCCGGAGAACGCCACCCGCATGCCCTGCATGAGGGGTTTGTTCGACTCGTACCGTCCCGGGTTCGGATACGGGCAGGCGGGGCGCTTGCGCGAGGGGCGCCAGCCGTTCTGGTTGTGCGAGGGCTGATGGCCGGTGCGCGGGGTGACCGGCGAGTCGTACCACTCGGTCAGCGGACGGCACTCCAGCAGCGGCAGCCGCAGCTCGTCCCGGGCCGCCGCGTGCAGGCTCGGCCGGAACGCCTCGGCCAGCACCCGGGCGTCGTCCAGCGCGTGGTGCGCGTGCTGCTGCACCACGCCGAAGTGCGCGGCCAGCGACGCCAGCTTGTGGTTGGGCAGCGGGAGCCGGAGCTCCTTGGAGAGCGCGATGGTGCACAGCCGCTGCTCGACGGGGGCGGTGACCGCCGCCCGCGCGTACTCCCGGGCGAGCATCGACCAGTCGAACGCGGCGTTGTGCGCGACGAGCACCCGCCCGGCGAGCCGCTCGGACAGCTGCGCGGCGACCTCCGGGAAGAGCGGCGCACCCTCCAGGACGTCGCTGGTCAGCCCATGGATCCAGACCGGTCCGGGATCCCGCTCGGGATTGACCAGCGTGTACCAGTGGTCCTCGACGTCACCCCGCGCGTCCAGGCGGTAGACGGCAGCGGACACTATCCGGTCGTCGCGGGCGAGTCCGGTGGTCTCCACGTCGACGACCGCGTACCCCTTGGGGTAGGCGGCCGGCCACGGCGTTGCGGTCTGACGGTCGTCGAGCATGGTCACAGAGAATACGGGCCGCGACTGACAGCTCCCTATTCGGGCGGTTCGCGACGGCGAACCGGCCGAGGTCTCCGCGCAGTTGGCCGAAGGTGTCGGGAGGGCGGGTCGGGGCGCGCCGGAAGCGGTCGCGGTGAGACGCTCGCGGGGTGACGGAGACACAGGCGCAGACCCACGAGGAACCCCACGAGGGCGGTCTCGGCACCCGGCTCAACTGGCTGCGGGCCGCGGTCCTCGGCGCCAACGACGGCGTCGTCTCCACCGCGGGCCTCGTCGTCGGCGTCGCCGGGGCCACCGGTGACCGCGGCACCCTGCTCACGGCGGGCCTGGCCGGGCTGCTCGCGGGGTCCATGTCGATGGCGGCCGGTGAGTACGTCTCGGTGTCCACCCAGCGCGACTCGGAGCAGGCCGCGCTGGCGACGGAGAAGCGCGAGCTGGAGGAGACCCCGGAGGCCGAACTCGCCGAACTCACGGGACTGCTGGAGGCGAAGGGGCTCAGCGGCGAGGTCGCCCGTGAGGCCGCGGTCCAGCTCACCGAGCGCGACGCGCTGCGCGCCCACGCCGAGGTCGAACTGGGTATCGACCCCGACGAGCTGACGAACCCGTGGCGCGCGGCGGGGGCGAGCTTCCTGGCGTTCACGGTGGGCGCGCTGCTGCCGCTGCTGGCCATCGTGCTGCCGCCGGTCCCGCTGCGGCTGCCCGTCACGGTGGTGGCGGTGCTCGCGGCCCTCGCGTTCACCGGCTGGTGGAGCGCGAGACTGGGCGAGGCGGCGGTGGGGCGTGCGGTGCTGCGGAACATGGGCGGGGGAGCGTTGGCCATGGCGGTGACGTACGGGGCGGGGGCGCTGCTGGGTGCGGCGGGGGTGTGAGGACGGGCACCTGGGGGGGCATGCCCGGCTCGGGTACGGCCTCCCGGGGGCCGCGCTCGGCCCGGGTGCGGTGACCGGCCAGGTGTGGGAGACCAACTTCCTTACCGCGTACGTGCGTTCGTCACCACAGGGGTTGGCGTGCCGAGATCCCGCGACGGCGCTCGTTGGCGGAAGGTGCCAAAGGCTGCTGACAACGCGTCTCGCATACTTGTCGGTAACAACATCTAGCCCCGGCCCGTCCGCGGCCCTACGGTGCTCGCATGGAGCCGAACCTGCCCGATGTCGTGCTGTGGTCGATCCCGGCCTTCGTCCTGCTCACCGTCCTCGAAATGGTGGTCCACCGGCTTCACCCGGACGACGACGCCGCCGGGTACGACGCCAAGGACGCCACCACCAGCGTCACCATGGGCCTCGGCAGCCTGGCCTTCGACCTGCTGTGGAAGATACCCGTCGTCGCGATCTACGCGGCCGTCCACGAGCTGACCCCGCTGCGCGTACCCGTCCTTTGGTGGACGGTCCTGCTGATGTTGCTCGCCCAGGACTTCTTCTACTACTGGTCCCACCGCGGCCACCACGTCGTCCGGATCCTCTGGGCCTGCCACGTGGTCCACCACTCCAGCCGGAAGTTCAACCTCACCACCGCGCTGCGCCAGCCCTGGACCTCGCTGACCGTCTGGCCGTTCTACGTCCCGCTCATCGCCTGCGGCGTCCACCCGGCCGCGCTCGCCTTCTGCTCCTCGGTGAACCTCGTCTACCAGTTCTGGGTGCACACCGAGCGGATCGACAAGCTGCCCCGGCCCTTCGAGTACGTGCTCAACACCCCCTCGCACCACCGGGTGCACCACGCCTCCCAGGGCGGCTACCTCGACCGTAACTTCGGCGGCATCCTGATCGTCTGGGACCGGCTCTTCGGATCCTTCACCGCCGAGACCGAGCGGCCCGTCTTCGGCCTCACCAAGAACATCGCCACCCACAACCCGCTCCGCGTCGCGACCCACGAGTACGCCGCCATCGCACGGGACGTGAGGGCGGCGACCACCTGGAGCGAGCGGGCGGGCCGGATCTTCCGCGGTCCGGGCTGGCAGCCCGCCGGCCGGGCCGGCGCAGCCGTGGCCGTACGGCCGCGCGCGACCGCCGAGCACGCCGGATGAGCCCCCGCGCCGGACTCGTCCGTCCGCTCCTCGTCGCCTTCCTCACCGTCTCCGCCGTCCACCTGGCCGGGCTGGCGGCCGGCGTCGACGCCGCCCACCTGGTCACCAAGCCGCTGCTGATGCCGCTGCTCGCCGCCTACGCCGCGGCCCGGGGCGGCCCCCGGCTGCTCATCGCCGCGCTGCTGTTCGGCTGGGGCGGGGACGTGCTGCTGATGCCCGGCGCGGACGCGGCCTTCCTCGCCGGGATGGGCTCCTTCGCCGTCGGCCACGTCTGCTACCTGCGGCTCTTCGGCCGTGCCCGCGCCTCGCTGCCGGCCGGACTCGCGTACGCCGCCCTGCTGGTCACCTTCGTCGCGCTCCTGTGGCCCGGCCTGCCGGGCGAACTGCGCATCCCGCTGACCGGCTACAGCCTGCTCCTCACCGCGATGGCCTGGCGGGCCGGTGCCCTCGGCCGGTACGCGGCACTCGGCGGCGCGCTCTTCCTGCTCTCCGACGCGCTCATCGCGACGGGGATCGCCGACTGGCCCCAGCTGCCCGCGCACGACTTCTGGATCATGCTGACCTACCTGGGCGCGCAGTACCTGCTCACCCTGGGGGCGCTCCGGCGTCACGGGAATTCCACCGGCGCCGTCCCTGGGGCGTACCGTGAGACGGGTATCAGCATCTGAGACGAGCGAGGACCCCCACGCATGCGCGCCACCGTGATCCATGCCCCCCACGACATACGTGTGGAAGAGGTGCCCGACGCGGCGATCCAGCAGCCCACCGACGTGGTGCTGAGGGTCCTGCGGGCCTGCGTCTGCGGCAGCGACCTGTGGGCCTACCGAGGCGAGTCGGCCCGGAAGCCGGGCCAGCGCATCGGCCACGAATCCTCGGCGTCGTCGAGGAGGCGGGCCCCGGGGTCAACGGCTTCGCCGTCGGCGACCTCGTCGTCGCCCCGTTCGTCTGGTCCGACGGCACCTGCGCCTATTGCGCCGAGGGCCTCACCACCTCCTGCCCGCAGGGCGGATTCTGGGGCTCCGTCGGATCCGACGGCGGCCAGGGCGAGGCCGTCCGGGTCCCGTTCGCCGACGGAACCCTCGTCAAGCTCCCGCCGGCCGCCGCGTCCGACGACCGGCTGCTCACCGCGCTCCTGGCACTCTCCGACGTCCTGGGAACCGGACACCACGCCGCGGTCGGCGCGGGTGTGCGGCGCGGCGGCACCGTCGCGGTCGTCGGTGACGGCGCGGTCGGCCTGTGCGGTGTCATGGCCGCCAAGCGGCTCGGTGCCGAGCGGATCATCGCACTGGGCCGCCACCAGGTCCGTACCGACATCGCCCGCGCCTTCGGCGCCACCGACGTCGTCGCCGAACGCGGCGAGGCCGCCCTCGCCGCCGTACGGGAACTCACCCGGGGCGAAGGCGCCCACGGGGTGATCGAGGCCGTCGGCACCGAGCAGTCCATGCGCACGGCCATCGACATCGTCCGCGACGGCGGCTCCATCGGATACGTCGGCGTCCCGCACGGCAGTGGCACCGGGCTCGACCTCGGCGTCATGTTCGACCGGAACATCACGCTGCGCGGCGGCGTCGCCCCCGTCCGCGCGTACATCCCGGAGCTGCTCCCCGACGTGCTGGACGGCACCCTCGACCCGTCGCCCGTCTTCGACCTCACGGTCGGCCTGGACGAGGTGCCCGGCGGTTACAAAGCGATGGACGAGCGTACGGCGCTGAAGGTCCTCATCAAGCCGTAGGGCCGGGAAACCACGGCCGTAGGGCCGTGGAACCACAGTCGTAGGAACGTGAGCAGGGGCCGGGGAGTCAGTCTCCCCGGCCCCTGCTCACCCGGTGGTGCGGGTGTTACCTGCGGACCGCGTCCAGCGCGTCCACGACACCGGCTCCGTAGAAGCCGTTGTACTGCGTGCCGCCTTCGCAGACCGCGTCGACGGTGCCGTCACCGTTGATGTCGTACGGCGCTCCGCACGCGGTGGCGTCGGCCTGGTGCGTCAGCAGGGCCTTCACCGTGCGCGCCGAGGCGTGCGGGTGGGTCGACTTGATCAGGGCCGCGACACCCGCGACGTGCGGGGAAGCCATCGAGGTACCGGCCTTGTAGCCGAATCCGCCGCCCGGCAGCGTGGACAGGATCAGTCCGCTGGTGGCCGGGGCGTCGGGCGTCTGGTAGATCGTCGAGTCGCCGCCCGGGGCCGCCACGTCGATGACACCCAGGCCGTAGTTGGAGTACGAGGACTTCAGGCCCTTCGCACCGGTCGCGGAGACCGTCACGACGCCCGGGAGCTGCGTCGGGATGTCGGGGCAGAGACTCGGGTCGACGGTCCGGGTGACCGGGTCCGTGTCGTTCGGGCTGCTCGCGTCCACGATCGCGTCGGACGCCAGGTCGAACCGGGAGTTACCGGCAGCCGCCACGTTGACGGTGCCCTTGCTCTCCGCGTAACGGGTCGCGCGGGTGATCGCGTCGACCAGGGCACCCTGGTCGGGATCGTTCTTGCAGTTGAACATCCACGGGTCGGTGTAATAGCTGTTGTTCGTCACGTCGACACCGTGGTCGGCGGCCCACATGAAGCCGCAGACGACGGCCTCCGTGTAGAACCAGCCGCCCGGCGTGGACACCTTGATGCCGGAGACCTTCACGCCCGGCGCGACACCGGTGACTCCCGCGCCGTTCTTCGCCGCGGCTATGGTGCCCGCGACGTGCGTGCCGTGGTCGCTCTCACCGGCGGCCGGCCGCCAGGCGCCGTCCGTCGTGTCCGGCGCGCCGGACACACAGTTCACCGACGCCGCACGATCGAAGTTCGGCGCCAGGTCCGGGTGCGTGTCGTCGACACCGGTGTCGATGACGGCGACGGTGACCTTGCTGCTGCCCAGCGACTTCTGATGGGCCTTGTCCGCCTTGATGGCCGGCAGGTCCCACTGCAGGGGCTCCAGCGGGTCCTGGTCCGCAGCCGCGTCCGCCGCGGCGGACCGCGCCTGCTCGGCGGTGAGGGGCTGCTCGACCCCGATGTCCTTCGTGGCCTGCGGGAGGATCGGGCTGGTCCGCGTGGACCCCGCCGACTGGACACCCTTGGCCTTGCGGATCACCGGGCCGAAGTCCGGGTTCTGCGAGTGGACGACGATGACGCCGATCTTGTCGTACGACGTCACGACGGTGCCGCCGGCCTCGGCTATCGCCTTCTTCACCTGCTTGACGGTGCCGTGACCGGCCCGCGTGTTCACGACGTACGACAGCTTCGGGCCGTCGGTCGACACCGCCGCGGTCGGCTCGTCCGCCGGAGCGGCCGTCGCGGTCCCCGGAAGGAAACCGAGCGACGCCGTGAGCGCCAGTCCGACGGGCAGCGTGAGTGCGCGTGTCCGTCCGGATGCCAGATGAGCCATGGGTTCTCCACATCATCCGTGCCTGTCGACCGGACACACGGCGTGTCCGGTCGGGTACATGACGAGTGAAGCTATCGCTGATCATCCCGGTGTATCAACAAATACGGGCAAGTGAGTTCGAGGTGTGACCTCCAGGAGGCGCATCCGCGGACGTCCTTCCGAGAACGGCGAATCTGCGGTGAACCGCTTCACCGTGCCCTCCGTGCCGTTGTCAGGGAGTCGCACGCCGGCCACCACGAGCAGAGGACTCCCCGTGAAGACCACCGTCCCGACCACCGCACCCGCGTCGCGAGGAGAATCCGTGGCTACCGATGCACCGCCGCCCCCGGGCCCTGAGGACGACAGTCCCGTCCAGCCCACGACCGAGGCATTCCTCGAGACGCAGAACAGTGCGGAATTCGCCGAACTGCGCCGCTCCCACCGCTCCTTCGCCTTCCCGCTGACCGTCGGCTTCATCA
This sequence comes from Streptomyces sp. NPDC058637, assembly GCF_042717325.1. NCBI lineage: Bacteria > Bacillati > Actinomycetota > Actinomycetes > Kitasatosporales > Streptomycetaceae > Streptomyces > Streptomyces sp. NPDC058637. The sequence continues at coordinate 32,343 of NZ_JBHXRD010000042.1, forward strand.
CCTGGTACCTGCTGTACGTGCTGCTGTCGAGCTACGCCGGCGACTTCATGGGCACCGTCGTGGTCGCCAACTTCAACGTGGCGTTCGTGTTCGGCCTCGCCCAGTTCGCCACCACGTTCCTCATCGCCTGGCTGTACTCGCGCCACGCCTCGACGAAGCTCGACCCCAAGGCGGAGGCCATCAAGTCCCGTATGGAGGCCGACGTATGAGCGCCGTGTACCACTCGCACTCCGTGATCCAGCTCGCCGCGTCGTCCACCTCGGAACACCGGCCGCTGATCATCAGCCTCTTCGCGGTCTTCGTCGCCGCGACCCTCGCCATCACCGTCTGGGCGGGCCGGCAGACCAAGAGCGCCTCCGACTTCTACGCGGGCGGGCGCCAGTTCACCGCCTTCCAGAACGGCCTCGCCGTCTCCGGCGACTACATGTCCGCCGCGTCCTTCCTCGGCATCGCCGGCGCCATCGCGCTCTTCGGCTACGACGGCTTCCTCTACTCCATCGGCTTCCTCGTCGCCTGGCTCGTGGCGCTGCTGCTCGTCGCGGAACCGCTCCGCAACTCCGGCCGCTACACCATGGGCGACGTCCTCGCGTACCGGATGCGGCAGCGCCCCGTCCGTACCGCCGCGGGTGTCTCCACCATCGTCGTGTCGATCTTCTACCTGCTGGCCCAGATGGCGGGCGCGGGCGTCCTCGTCTCGCTGCTCCTCGGCATCACCAGCGACGCGGGCAAGATCCTTATCGTGGCGCTGGTCGGCGTCCTGATGATCGTCTACGTCACCATCGGCGGGATGAAGGGCACCACCTGGGTGCAGATGGTCAAGGCCGTGCTGCTCATCGCGGGCGCACTGCTGATGACGTTCATGGTCCTGTGGAAGTTCAACTTCAACGTCTCCGACCTGCTGGGCACCGCGGCCGAGAAGAGCGGCCACGGCGCCGCGTTCCTGGAGCCGGGCCTCAAGTACGGCGCCACGGACATCTCGAAGCTGGACTTCATCTCCCTCGGCATCGCGCTCGTCCTGGGCACCGCCGGCCTGCCGCACATCCTGATCCGCTTCTACACCGTGCCGACCTCCAAGGCCGCCCGTAAGTCCGTCAACTGGGCCATCGGCATCATCGGGGCCTTCTACCTGATGACGATCGCCCTCGGCTTCGGCGCCGCGGCCCTGATCGGACCCGAGGAGATCAAGGCGAAGAACCCGGCGGGCAACGCGGCGGCACCTCAGCTCGCCGAATACCTCGGCGGTGTGGGCACCACGGGCGGCGCCATCATGCTCGCCGTCATCTCGGCCGTCGCCTTCGCCACCATCCTCGCCGTCGTCGCGGGCCTCACCCTCGCCTCCTCGTCCTCCTTCGCCCACGACATCTACGCCAACGTCATCCGCAAGGGGAAGGCCACCGAGAGGGAGGAGATGCGGGCCGCGAAGTGGGCCACCGTCGCCATCGGTGTCGTCTCCATCGCACTCGGCGCGATGGCCCGCGACCTCAACGTGGCGGGACTCGTCGCCCTGGCCTTCGCCGTCGCCGCGTCCGCCAACCTGCCGACCATCCTCTACAGCCTCTTCTGGAAGAAGTTCACCACCCAGGGCGCCCTGTGGTCGATCTACGGCGGACTCTTCTCGTCCGTCTTCCTGGTGCTGTTCTCCCCGGTCGTCTCCGGCAAGGCCAGCTCGATGTTCCCGGGCGTCGACTTCGCCTGGTTCCCGCTGGAGAACCCGGGCCTCATCTCCATCCCGCTGGGCTTCCTGCTCGGCTGGATCGGCTCGGTCGTCTCCAAGGAGGAGCCCGACGCCGCGAAGTACGCCGAGCTGGAGGTCAAGTCCCTCACCGGCACCGGAGCCCACTGACGCCGGAGCCCGTCGTCACACGCGCGGTACCGCTCACGGGCCCCGTCGTAGAGATCTACGACGGGGCCCCGGCGCACCTCGTGCCAAACGGGCTTCCCTCGATGTCACCGCTCTCGCGTAGTCTCGTAGACGTCAGACCGCAACCGCGTACACCACCGGGGGAGGGGGCCCACAGTGCTCATCGACACCTACGGCCGGGTCGCCACCGACCTGCGTGTTTCACTGACCGACAAGTGCAATCTGCGCTGCACCTACTGCATGCCCGAAGAGGGCCTGCAGTGGCTCTCCAAGCCCGACCTGCTCACCGACGACGAGATCGTCAGGCTCGTCCGGATCGCCGTCACCGATCTCGGCGTCACCGAAGTCCGCTTCACCGGCGGCGAGCCGCTGCTGCGTCCCGGCCTGGTCTCCATCGTCGAGCGGTGCGCCGCTCTGGAGCCCCGCCCCCGGATGTCCCTCACCACCAACGGCATCGGACTCAAGCGCACCGCCGCGGCCCTGAAGTCGGCGGGACTGGACCGGGTCAACGTCTCCCTGGACACCCTGCGGCCCGACGTCTTCAAGACGCTCACCCGCCGCGACCGCCACCAGGACGTGCTCGACGGACTCCGGGCCGCCGGTGACGCCGGACTCACCCCGGTCAAGGTCAACTCCGTCCTCATGCCGGGACTCAACGCCGACGAGGCCCCCGAGCTGCTCGCCTGGGCCGTGGACAACGCCTACGAGCTGCGCTTCATCGAGCAGATGCCCCTCGACGCCCAGCACGGCTGGAAGCGCGACGGGATGATCACAGCAGGTGACATCCTCGCCTCGCTGCGCACCCGCTTCACCCTCACCGCGGAGGACGAGGAGACCCGCGGGTCGGCCCCCGCCGAGCGGTGGACCGTGGACGGCGGGCCGCACCGCGTCGGCGTCATCGCCTCCGTGACCAGGCCCTTCTGCCGGGCCTGCGACCGCACCCGGCTGACCGCCGACGGCCAGGTCCGCACCTGCCTCTTCGCGCGCGAGGAGACCGACCTGCGTGCCGCCCTGCGCTCCGGCGTGCCGGACGAGGAGATCGCCGGGATCTGGCGGCTCGCGATGTGGGGCAAGAAGGCCGGCTCCGGACTCGACGACCCGTCCTTCCTGCAGCCGGACCGCCCCATGTCAGCGATCGGCGGCTGAGGACTCCCACTCCGCGAGCGGCACGACATCCTTCAGGAACCCGCGCACCCCGAGGAAAGAGGAGAGGTGCTCCCGGTGCTCGTCACAGGCCAGCCAGGTCTTGCGGCGCTCCGGGGTGTGCAGCTTCGGGTTGTTCCAGGCGAGCACCCATACGGCATCGGCGCGGCAGCCCTTGGCGGAACAGACCGGTGCACCGGTGGCGCTCTCGGCGGAAGTCTCGGGGAGGTTCACGACCTCAACCCTAGGGCCTCTCGTCCGGCCTGCTGACGGCATCCCCGCCGGAGAAAGGGCGACGCCGAGCAGCCACGGGGGGAGCTGCCCGGCGTCGGTCCGTCGCTCCGACGGGGGATGCGGAGCGCGTACGAAGTATGTCACGGGGACCGGGGTGCGGCGCACGGGAACTTCGTGATTGACCCCGGCCCCTATCGGGCTTCGCGGCCCGTCCCGGCGTCGTCGTTCCCCCGCGGATCCGTGTCGCCGGCCGGCGCTCCGGCCTCCTCGGCAGGCTCCGCCCGACCGGTCGCGGAAGCCGTGCCGAGAGCGGGCCGCATCGGCGCGGATACAAAGGTCGAAGGGAGCGAAGGGACGCTCTCCCGTCCCGCGTTGGCGATGACCACCGCGACATAAGGGAGCAGGACGCCCAGCGCGAGCGCCACCACGGCCACATGCCGCTCCACGTTCCACAAGGTCGCGGCCAGCACCACGGAGACGGTCCGTACGGACATCGAGATGATGTAGCGCCGCTGCCTGCCGCGCACGTCGTCGGCAAGCCCCTGCCGGGCGCCGGTGATCCGGAAGACCTCCGCGCCGTTCCGCTTCCGCACCATGTTCCACCACCGGATCGCCGTGCCGGACCGCCGCGGACCGGGCCGCTCCTACGGTACGCCCGGCATGCGCCGGGTTCGAGACCGGGGCGTGTCCCGGTCCGACCGGGCCAGCACCGCCGTGGCACGTACGGCCCTGTCCGGCATGCGCCGTACGCCGGGCGGGCCGAGACTGGGCGAACGTGCGCACATCGCGCCGCGCAAGGAGGCGTTATGAGTTGGTTGTGGGCCATCATCGTGGGGCTGATCCTGGGCCTGCTCGCCCGGGCCATCCTGCCGGGCAAGCAGAACATCCCCCTCTGGCTGACGGCGGTGTTCGGCATCCTCGGCAGCATCCTGGGCAACGCCGTCGCGTCCTGGATCGGCGTCGAGGACACCAAGGGCATCGACTGGATCCGCCACCTCCTGCAGCTGATCGGCGCCGTGGCCGTCGTCGGAGTCGGCGACATGGTCTGGCAGTCGATCAGGGGCAACCGGAACAGCGGCCGGAGAACCTGACCCGTACCGCACAGCACCGCGGCCGGTCACGCGTCGTGCGCGCGACCGGCCGCGGTGCCGTGCGGTGGGCGTACCGGAAGTCAGCCGGCCGTGACCTCGACGGCGGCGAGGTTCTTCTTACCCCGGCGCAGCACCAGCCAGCGCCCGTGCAGCAGCTCCTCGCGGGCCGGGGCGGCCTCGCCGTCCACGACCTTCGTGTTGTTCACGTACGCCCCGCCCTCTTTGACCGTGCGGCGGGCGGCCGACTTGCTGGCGGCCAGGCCGACCTCGACCAGGAGGTCCACCAGCGGGCCCAGCTCGGTGACCCGGGCGTGCGGCACCTCGGACAGGGCGGCGCCGAGCGTCGCCCTGTCCAGCTCGCCGAGATCACCCTGGCCGAACAGCGCCTTCGACGCCGCGATGACCGCCGCGCACTGGGCGCCGCCGTGCACCAGCGTCGTCAGCTCCTCGGCCAGCGCGCGCTGCGCCGAGCGGGCCTGCGGGCGCTCCGCGGTGAGCTGCTCCAGCTCCTCGAGCTCCTCGCGGCTCCTGAAGCTGAGGATGCGCATGTACGTCGAGATGTCCCGGTCGTCGACGTTCAGCCAGAACTGGTAGAACGCGTACGGCGTCGTCATCTCCGGGTCGAGCCAGACCGCGCCGCTCTCGGACTTCCCGAACTTGGTGCCGTCGGCCTTGACCATCAGCGGTGTCGCCAGGGCGTGCACCACGGCATCCGGCTCCACGCGGTGGATCAGGTCGATCCCCGCCGTGAGGTTGCCCCACTGGTCGCTGCCGCCCTGCTGGAGGGTGCAGCCGTGGCGCCGGTACAGCTCCAGGAAGTCCATGCCCTGCAGCAGCTGGTAGCTGAACTCCGTGTAGCTGATGCCCTCCTGGGACTCCAGCCGGCGGGCGACCGAGTCCTTGGTGAGCATCTTGTTGACCCGGAAGTGCTTGCCGATGTCCCGCAGGAACTCGATCGCGGACAGGCCCGCGGTCCAGTCCAGGTTGTTCACCATCGTCGCGGCGTTCGGGCCCTCGAAGGTGAGGAAGGGCTCGATCTGACCGCGCAGCCGCCCCACCCACGCGGCGATGGTCTCCGGGTCGTTCAGCGTGCGCTCCGCGGTCGGCCGGGGGTCACCGATCTGACCGGTGGCCCCGCCGACCAGGGCGAGCGGACGCAGTCCGGCGAGCTGGAGCCGGCGCATGGTGAGCACCTGCACCAGGTGACCGACGTGCAGACTCGCCGCGGTCGGGTCGAACCCGCAATAGAACGTGACCGGGCCGTCCGCGAGAGCCTTGCGCAGTGCGTCCTCGTCAGTGGACTGGGCGAACAGCCCGCGCCACTTCAGCTCGTCGACGATGTCCGTCACGGTCTTTTCTCTCCTTGGAAGGGTTCGATCGGTCGTCCGGTCAGTCTATGGCGGTCATACACCCCGGCTGACCGAGCTCATGTGGAAGTCCGGGATCCGCAGCGGAGGCATCGCGGCACGGGTGAAGTAGTCGCCCCACTCACGCGGCAGCGTCTTCTCCGTGCGGCCCGCCTCCGAGGCCCGGGACAGGAGCCCCACCGGCGACTCGTTGAACCGGAAGTTGTTCACCTCGCCGAGGACCTCGCCGTCCTCCACCAGATAGACGCCGTCCCGGGTCAGCCCGGTCAGCAGGAGCGTCGCGGGATCGACCTCCCTGATGTACCAGAGGCAGGTCAGCAGCAGGGCCCGGCCGGTCGTCGCCGCCACCATCTCCTCCAGCGACCGCTCACCGCCGCCGTCCAGCACGAGGTTGTCCATGGACGGGGCGACCGGCAGGCCCGTCAGCCCGGCGGAGTGCCGCGTCGTCGTCAGCCGCTCCAGCTTGCCGTTCCCGATCCAGGTCGTCGGCGCGAGCGGCAGCCCGTTGTCGAAGACGGAGCCGCCGTCGCCGGACGCGTGGGCGATCACGAACGGCGCGGCCTCCAGCCCCGGCGTGTACGGGTCGCTGCGCAGGGTCAGCGGCAGTGCGGAGAGCGACTCGCCGAGCCGTGTACCGCCGCCCGGCCGGGAGAAGACCGTCCGGCCCTCCGCGGCGTCCCGGGCCCCGGCCGACCAGTACTGGTAGATCAGCAGGTCGGCCACCGCGGTCGGCGGGAGCAGCGTCTCGTACCGTCCGGCCGGCAGCTCGATCCGGCGCTCCGCCCAGCCGAGCCGCTGCGCGAGCTCCGCGTCCATGGCCCCCGGGTCGACGTCCCTGAAGTCACGGGTGGACCGGCCGGCCCAGGCGGACCGGGTCCGGTCGGGGGACTTGGCGTTCAGCTCCAGCGTCCCGTTCGGCTGGTCGTGGCGCAGCCGCAGCCCCGTCGACGTACCCAGGTAGGTCGAGGTCATCTCGTGGTGGGCGAAGCCGTACAGCTCACGGCCGCCGGAACGGGCGCGGGCGAAGGCGTCGCCGAGCGCCGGGGCGAAATCGGCGAAGACGTCGGAGCCCGTCTCGGCCGGTGCGTCCGTGAAGGCGGCGGAGACCGGCACCCCGGACACCAGCGGCTGCGCGTCCTCGGCGGGACCGGCTCCGCGCGCGGCGGCCTCGGCGGCCCGCACGAGCGGTTCCAGGTCGTCGGTGGTGACGGCCGAACGCGAGACCACACCGGACGCCGTCCCCTGCGCGCCGTCCACGGTGGCGATCACGGTCAGGGTGCGGCCCCGCGTGACCCCGTTCGTGGTGAGCGCGTTGCCGGCCCAGCGCAGGTTCGCGGACGAGTCCTCGTCCGCGATGACGACACAGCCGTCCGTGGTGGACAGTTCGAGCGCCCGCTCGACGATCTCGTAGGGCTTGCTGACGCGGCTCATCGTCCGGCCTCCTGCGTCGTGTTGAGGATGTTCACGCCTCGGAAGAGGGCGGAGGGGCAGCCGTGCGAGACGGCTGCGACCTGGCTCGGCTGGGCCTTGCCGCAGTTGAACGCGCCGCCCAGGACGTAGGTCTGGGGGCCGCCGACCTTCTCCATCGAGCCCCAGAAGTCCGTGGTGGTCGCCTGGTACGCCACGTCCCGCAGCTGGCCCGCGAGCCTGCCGTTCTCGATCCGGAAGAACCGCTGGCCGGTGAACTGGAAGTTGTAGCGCTGCATGTCGATCGACCAGGACCGGTCGCCGACCACGTAGATCCCGCGCTCCACCCCGCCGATCAGGTCCTCCGTGGACAGCCCGCCCGGATCCGGCTTCAGCGACACGTTCGCCATGCGCTGGACGGGGACATGGCCCGGCGAGTCCGCGTACGCGCACCCGTTGGACCGGCCCAGGCCCGTCAGCTTCGCGATCCGCCGGTCCGTCTGGTAGCCCACCAGCGTCCCGTCCTTGACCAGGTCCCAGGACTGCGCCTCGACGCCCTCGTCGTCGTACCCGATCGTCGCGAGCCCGTGCTCGGCGGTGCGGTCGCCCGTCACGTGCATCGCGGGGGAGCCGTACGCGAGCCTGCCCAACTGGTCGAACGTGGCGAACGAGGTCCCGGCGTACGCCGCCTCGTAACCCAGCGCCCGGTCCAGCTCGGTCGCGTGGCCGATCGACTCGTGGATGGTCAGCCACAGGTTGGACGGGTCGACGACCAGGTCGTACGTCCCCGCCTCGACGCTCGGGGCCCGCATCTTCTCGGCGAGCAGACCGGGGATCCGCTCCAGCTCCGCGGCCCAGTCCCAGCCGGTCCCGGTCAGGTACTCCCAGCCCCGGCCCACCGGCGGCGCGACGGTCCGCATGGAGTCGAACTCCCCGGTGGTGCCGTCCACGGCCACCGCGGTGAACTGCGGATGCACCCGCACCCGCTGCTGCGTGGTGACGGTACCGGCCGTGTCCGCGTAGAACTTGTTCTCGTGGACGGTCATCAGGGAGGCGTCCACGTGCGCGACGCCGTCGGCCGCCAGCAGCCGCGCGCTCCACTCGGCGAGCAGCCCGGCCTTCTCCTCGTCCGGTACGGAGAACGGGTCGGTCTTGTACGAGGAGACCCAGGTCCGCTCGCCGTGCACCGGCTCGTCCGCCAGCTCGACCCTCTCGTCCGACCCGGCCGCGGCGATCACCTTCGCGGACAGCTTGGCCATGGCGACGGCCTGCGAGGCCACCTTCGCCGCCGCGTCCATCGTCAGGTCCACCCCGGAGGCGAACCCCCAGGCCCCGCCGTGCACCACCCGGACCGCGTACCCGAGGTCGGTGGTGTCGGAGGTCCCGGACGGCCGGGCGTCCCGCAGCCGCCAGGAGGCGCCGCGCACCCGCTCGAGCCGGAAGTCCGCGTGCGCCGCGCCGAGCGCACGCGCGCGTGCGAGCGCCGCGTCGGCGAGGGCACGCAGCGGCAGGGCCAGGAACGACTCATCTACCTCGTGGGCCACGAGGGCCTCCCCTTCTCCACCTCTGGAACTGTCTCCGCAGTGAATCATGAGGGGTCGGGGCCCTCCGGTGCGCTCGTTTTACGTGGTACGGGCCCGGACCGGTCCGTTCTGTAGGGATCCGACAGTCGTGGCCCGGCGGCGCTGTCAAAGGACGATTCTCCGTAGGCGGTGCGGTACCGATAGGTTTTCGATGTACCAGACCGCCAAGGAAAGGGTGATCCGTTGAGCCGCTCGGTTCTCGTCACCGGAGGAAACCGGGGCATCGGCCTCGCCATCGCCCGCGCCTTCGCCGACAACGGCGACAAGGTCGCGATCACATACCGCTCCGGCGAGCCGCCCCAGGCCCTCGTCGACGCGGGCTGCCTGGCGGTCAGATGCGACATCACCGACACCGAGCAGGTGGAGCAGGCCTACAAGGAGATCGAGGAGAAGCACGGTCCCGTCGAGGTACTGGTCGCCAACGCCGGTATCACCAAGGACCAGTTGCTGATGCGGATGTCGGAGGACGACTTCACCTCCGTGCTCGACACCAACCTCACCGGCACCTTCCGCGTCGTCAAGCGCGCCAACCGTGCGATGCTGCGCGCCAAGAAGGGCCGCGTCGTCCTGATCTCCTCGGTCGTCGGCCTCCTCGGCTCGGCCGGACAGGCCAACTACGCGGCGTCCAAGGCGGGCCTCGTCGGCTTCGCCCGGTCGCTGGCCCGTGAGCTCGGCTCGCGGAACATCACGTTCAACGTCGTCGCACCCGGGTTCGTCGACACCGACATGACCCAGGCACTCACCGACGAGCAGCGCAAGGGCATCGTGGCCCAGGTGCCGCTCGGCCGCTACGCGCAGCCCGCTGAGATCGCCGCCGCGGTGCGCTTCCTCGCGTCCGACGACGCGTCGTACATCACTGGAGCCGTCATCCCCGTTGACGGCGGATTGGGCATGGGTCACTGATCACCATGAGCGGAATTCTCGACGGCAAGCGCATCCTCGTCACAGGGGTGCTGATGGAGTCGTCCATCGCGTTCCACACCGCGAAGGTGGCCCAGGAGCAGGGCGCCGAGGTCATCCTGACGGCCTTTCCCCGGCCGACCCTGACCGAGCGCATCGCCCGGAAGCTGCCCAAGCCGGCCAAGGTCATCGAGCTCGACGTGACCAACGTCGAGCACCTCGACCGGCTCGCGGGCCTGGTCAAGGACGAGCTCGGCTCGCTGGACGGCGTCGTGCACTCGATCGGCTTCGCCCCGCAGGACGCGCTCGGCGGCAACTTCCTGAACACGCCGTTCGAATCGGTCGCCACGGCCATGCACGTCTCGGCCTTCTCACTGAAGTCGCTCGCCATGGCCTGCAAGCCGCTGATGAACGACGGCGGCTCGATCGTCGGCCTCACCTTCGACGCGCAGTTCGCCTGGCCCCAGTACGACTGGATGGGCCCGGCCAAGGCCGCGCTGGAGGCCACCTCCCGCTACCTCGCCCGTGACCTGGGCAAGGACAGCATCCGCTGCAACCTGATCTCGGCCGGGCCGCTCGCGTCCATGGCCGCCAAGTCCATCCCGGGCTTCACCGAGCTCGCGGACGTCTGGAACCACCGCTCCCCGCTGGAGTGGAACATGGGTGACCCCGAGCCGGCCGGCCGCGGTGTCGTCGCGCTCCTCTCGGACTTCTTCCCGAAGACCACGGGCGAGATCATCCACGTCGACGGTGGCGTGCACATGATGGGCGCCTGAACCCCGGAGACCCCTCCACGGCCGCGTACCGCCCCTCCCGCGAGGGAGGCGGTGCGCGGCCGTCGCGCGTCTCGACTCGAAAAGATGGTCGTTGCACCGCAGAATGTGGAGGAAGCGGACTTTGGTCAGGCTGTGGGGAGGAGATCGCCGTGCTGCGCTCCACACGTCGCCGAACCTGGGCCTTCATGGCCGCGGCGGCGGTCGTCGCCGGTCTCCTCGCCCCGGTCGCCGTGAACGCGGCGAACCGGGCGGGGAACGGGGCGGCCGCCCCCCTCGCACCGGTCCCGCAGCCTTCGGGCGCCGAGTGCCGGACCTCGGTCGAGGGCTCCCGGGTCGTCGCCCACTGCCACAACCCGCACTCCACCACCGACCTCGTCCGGCTCCACACCGAGTGCAGCCGCTGGTGGGACGTCGACGCGGACGGCGAGGCGGTCGCCGTACAGCCGGGCCGGACCGTACGGCTCGAGGACCGGTGCTGGAAAGAGGTCGGCTCGGCCTGGGTCAGCCACCACTCCGTCTAGGGTCCTTCCGCCGGGGGTCCTCGGGATCCGCCGGGCTCAGACCCGCTCCCGCAGGCAGTTCAGGGCATGGCTCGCGGCCTCCGCCGCGGCGGTCTCGGCGTCGCCCGCCCGGATCGCCTCGACCAGCCGCGCGTGGTCCATGTGCTCCTCGGGACGCAGCTCGGAACCCACGTCGTCGCGCAGATAGTCCCGCAGCAGATCGTTCAGGTCGGCGTACAGCTCGGTGAGTACGTCGTTGTGCGAGGCGGCGACCACCGCGAGGTGCAGCGTCGCGTCGGCCGCGACGAACGCCTCCGCGTCCCCCGCGGCCCAGGTCTCCTCGCGCCGCGCCATCAGTGTGTCCAGCTGCCGCAGATCCCGGTCCGTGCGGCGGAGGGCGGCGAGCCTGGCCGCCGAGGACTCCAGCGTGGAACGCAGCTCCGCGACGTGCCGGGGGTCGGCGTCCGCGAAACGCCGCTGCATCACGCCGGCCAGCTCGCTCGTGGCGACGACATACGTACCGGAACCCTGCCGGATGTCCAGCAGCCCGTTGTGCGCGAGCGCCCGCACGGCCTCGCGCACGGTGTTGCGGGCGACCCCCAGCTGCTCGACCAGCTCGGGTTCGGTGGGAATCCGCGCACCCACGGGCCACTCGCCCGAAGTGATCTGGTTCCTCAGCTGGGCAATCACCTGGTCGGCGAGAGCCGAACGCCGCGGAGACGTCAGCGCCATGGTGCTCCTTGCTCGTGGTCCGGGAGGGGGCGGTCGGAGAAGCGGGGTGTGTACGGGTGCTCCGGATTCTCTCAGGGGCGGGAGACCAGGAGTGGACAACCAATCATCCCATGATTCTATGATGGGTCTCATGCCCGATGACGAGACCAGGACCCTGAGCGCCGCCGCCGCCCCCCTGCACGCCTCCCCGGGCGCCCCCGGGCCCCGGACGGCACCCGCCCCCGGCCCCGCCCCCTGGCTGCTGCGCCTGGTCACCATCGGTCTCGTCCTCGCCGCGCTCAACCTGCGGCCCGCCATCACGAGCCTGGGCCCCCTCCTCGAAGAGGTGCGGGACGGGCTGCACATGAGCGGCAGCGTCGCGGGTGTCCTCACCTCCGTACCCCCGCTGTGCTTCGCCCTCTTCGGGTTCATGGCACCGCGACTGGCCCGCCGCTTCGGACCGGGCGCCGTCGTCTGCGCGGGCATGGTCGCCATCACGGCCGGGCTGCTGATCCGCCCCTTCGCGGGCAGCACCGCAGGCTTCGTCGCCGCCAGCGCACTCGCCCTGATGGGCATCGCCGTCAGCAACGTCCTGATGCCCGTCATCGTGAAGCGCTGGTTCCCGGACCGCGTGGGCAGCGTGACCGGCCTCTACTCGATGGCCCTCGCCCTGGGCACCGCCCTGGCGGCGGCCGTCACCGTGCCCATGACCGACCTCCTCGGTGGCAGTTGGCAGACCGGGCTCGCCGTCTGGGCCGCGCTCGCCGCCGTCGCGATCGTGCCGTGGGTCCCGCTCGTACGGGACCGCGGCGGCGCCCAGGGGCAGGGTGCGGGCCGTCGGCAGCAGGCCCCCGCCCTCCGGATCACCCGCAGCCGGACGTCCTGGGCGCTCGCCTGCTTCTTCGGCCTCCAGGCCACGGCCGCGTACATCACCATGGGCTGGATGCCGCAGATCTTCCGCGACGCGGGGATCTCCGCGGGCACCGCCGGTGTGCTGCTCGCCGTGACCATGGCCATGGGGGTACCCCTCGCCTTCGTCATCCCCCGCGCCGCCGCCCGGCTGCGGAACCAGGGACCGATCGTCCTGGTCCTCGGCGGCTGCGGCCTCCTCGGCTACACGGGCCTCTACCTCGCCCCCGCGGGCGGCGCCTGGCTCTGGGCCCTGCTGCTGGGCGTCGCCAACTGCGCCTTCCCGCTCGCCCTCACCATGATCGGCATGCGGTCCCGCACCGGCGCCGGAGTCGTCAGGCTCTCCGCCTTCGCGCAGTCCACCGGCTACCTGCTCTCGATCCCCGGCCCGCTGCTCGTCGGGGTGCTCTACCAGCACAGCGGCGGCTGGGGTCTGCCGCTCGCCCTCATGGCGGGCCTCATGGTGCCGCAGATGATCGCGGGCGTACTCGCCGGACGGGACCGGACGATCGAGGACGAATGCTGAGATGCGAGACTGGGCCCATGCCCGTACTCGATCCGAATCCTCCGAACGGCCAGAAGAAGCTCCTCCTCGTCTTCGGGGCGATGCTGCTCATCGGTGCCGTCATCAGTGTCATCGCCACGATCGCCTCGCCCTGACAGAGGCACCGCCGCTCCGTGACCGCCCTCCCGCGCGGGGATGGTAGGGCCAGCCCCACCATCCCCTAGGGGGCCAGGTTCAGGGTCGAGTGGGTGGGCCACCGGATGGGACCGCCGCCCGCCGGCCCGTAGGTTCTGGGTACCAGAGCCGAGGACCCACGGAGGCGGACATGTCGGCCCGTACACACACCCGGACCCACCGCCCTGCCCCGGAGACCGTCGAGGTCCGGCTGCCCTGGTGGGCGGTGGCACTGCCCGCCCTCGCCTTCGCCGCGCTCCTCCTGCTGATCGCGGGCCCCGGCCAGGCACAGGCCGCGACCGGCGACCCGGCACTCGGCCGACTGCTCGGGCTGATACTGGAGCTGCTCACCCCCTGACATGCCCCGGACAGGGTGCGTGCGGGCCGCCGGGCGCCGTTCACCCTCAGCGGGGGAGCACGTCAACACCCTGCGCCCGGACGCGCAATTCGTGCGAAGCTGAGGTGTATGAGCGCCGATACACCTCGCAGGATCGCCCTTCTCAGGCACGCAAAGGCGGAATGGTCGCAGCAGTCCGACCATGAGCGGCCCCTGGCCGAACGGGGCAGGAAGGACGCCCCCGTCGCCGGCCGCAGGCTCGCCGATTCGGGTACCGAATTCGATCTGGCTCTGTGCTCGACCGCCACCAGGACCCGCGAGACCTGGAAGCTCGCGGTCCACGAATTCCCCCAGCGCCCCAAGACCGTCTACGAGGAGCGGCTGTACGAGGCCTCCCTCGGCGAACTGATCGCGCTGTTCAACGAGACCCCCGACGACGTACGCAACCTGCTGGTCATCGGCCACAACCCGGGCATGCACGCCGCCGCCGACGCCCTTTCCGGCCAGGCCGAGGGGCAGGCGCTCGCCCGGATGACCAGGGACGGCTTCCCGACCGCCGCCTACGCCGTCGTCGAGTTCTCCGGCTCCTGGAAGGGCCTGGAGCACGGGGCGGGCAAGCTCGTCGAGTACTGGACGCCCAACGACTGAGCGGGACGTACGAAGGGCCCCCTGCGCGGCAGCTGCGCCTGGGGGCCCTTCGTACGTACGTCCGCCGCCCGGAGCGGTCAGTCGACGAGGCCGTCGGCGGCCTCGACCTCCTCGCGCGTGATCCCGAGCAGATACAGCACGGTGTCCAGGAACGGGACGTTAACCGCCGTGTGGGCGGCCTCGCGGACCACGGGCTTGGCATTGAAGGCGACGCCCAGACCGGCCGTGTTCAGCATGTCCAGATCGTTCGCACCGTCCCCGATGGCCACCGTCTGCGCCAGCGGGACCCCAGCCTGCGCGGCGAAGCTGCGCAGCAGCCGGGCCTTGCCCGCCCGGTCCACGATGTCACCGACGACCCGGCCGGTGAGCTTGCCGTCGACGACCTCCAGCGTGTTGGCGGAGGCGAAGTCGAGCCCGAGACGCTCCTTGAGGTCGTCCGTGACCTGGGTGAAGCCGCCCGAGACCACGCCCACCTGGTAACCGAGCCGCTTCAGGGTGCGGATCAGCGTGCGGGCACCGGGGGTCAGCCTGACCTCGGCCCGCACCTTCTCCACGACCGACACGTCGAGTCCCGCCAGCAGCGCCACCCGGGCGTGCAGCGACTGCTCGAAGTCGAGCTCTCCGCGCATCGCCTGCTCGGTCACCTCGGCGACCTTGTCCTCACAGCCGGCGTGCGCGGCGAAGAGCTCGATGACCTCGTCCTGGATGAGCGTGGAGTCCACGTCCATCACGACCAGCCGCTGCGCCCGCCGGCTCAGACCGGCCGAGACGACGGCGATGTCGACACCGATCCCGGCGGCCTCCGTCGCCAGCGCGGTCCGAAGCTCCTCGGTCCGGGTGCCGGACACCGCGAACTCGACCGCGGTGACGGGGTACTTCGCCAGCCGGAAGATCCGGTCGATGTTGCCGCCGGTGGAGGTGATCCTGGCCGCTATGGCCGCCGTGGACTCCGCGGTCAGCGGGTGCCCCAGCACGGTCACATGGGAACGGCCGACGCCGCGGGGCCGGTTGTCACCCGTGCCGGAGATGATCTCGGCCTGCAGCTTCAGCGACTCCGCCCAGCTGTGCACGGTGGCCCGGAGGTCGCCCTCGGTCGTACCGTCCGATGCCGGGGAGGTCACCAGGGCGCAGAGGACTATGCGGCCGCGGGTCACGACCTGCTCGATGTCCACGACGTCGACGGAGTAGGCGGCCAGGGTGTCGAAGAGGCCTGCGGTGATACCAGGGCGGTCCTTCCCGAAGATCTTGACGAGAAGGGTGGGTTCGTCCGCGACCTGAGAGGGCTCAGGGGGCTCAGGGGACCGGGGGGGCTGAGGTGCGCTCATGGTGCTCCCACCGTATAGGTCCCGCGCGCGGCCCCCCAGCCCGTCCCGAGTAGCGGACAGCCCGTGGCCAGGGCGGCGGGCGGACGGCGCGCCACGGGACGGTCGCCCCGGATGCCGCGGTCCGGGCCGGTTACTCCCCGGCCCCGCAGGAGGGCCGCGCAGGCCTCCCCAGCGTCTTCACGCGCCCGGCTTTCCGTTACGGGACTGCTCCTGGAATAGTTCCCCACGATGTTCAGCATCCCTGGACTCCCCGCAACGGGGGTAACTCGGGGGACGACTAGTGGGGCGCGGAGTGCCGGAACTCGTACTGGAATTGAATGGAAGGACCTGGACGCTCGATCCGTCCAGGTCGTACACCCTCGGGCGTGATCCGCAGGGTGACCTGATGATCGACGACGCCAGGGTGTCGTGGCGGCATGCCACGATCAGCTGGAACGGCCGCAGTTGGTTCATAGAGGACCACGGCAGCACCAACGGGACCTATGCGCAGGGCCGACGGATCCAGCAGATGGAGATCGGTCCCGGTGCGGCCCTGAACCTGGGCAACGCCACCGACGGACCGAGGCTGAGCCTCACCGGCGCCGCCATGCCCGGCGGGCAGGCGGTGGCGGCGCAGCAGCAGGCGCCCGTACAGCCGCAGCAGCCCGCACCGGGTGCCGCTGGCCGGCCCGATCCGGCACAGCGACAGCAGCATGCCTGGCAGCAGCAGGCCCCGGCCCCGCACCAGCAGGGCCCGGCCCCGCAGCAGCAGGCCCCGGCCCCGCACCAGCAGGGCCCGGCCCCGCAGCAGCAGGCCCCGGTCCCGCACCAGCAGGGCCCGGGCCGGGTGCCGGGAGCGGGCGGTGCCGCGGGGGCGCCGCCGGTCTACGGGGACCGGAGTCCGACCACCTTCCACCAGCTCGACCTCGGCCGGGTCATGCGCATCGGCCGTGCGCTGGAGAACGAGCTGGTCGTCTCCGACCTGCAGGTCTCCCGGCTGCACGCCGAATTCCGGGCGACGCCGGACGGCCGCTTCGAGATCCGCGACCTCGGATCCCACAACGGCACGTACGTCAACGGCCAGCCGCTCAACAAGTCCGGCTCCGCGCTCATCGGCCCGAACGACATCGTCGGTGTCGGTCACTCGGCCTTCCGCCTGGTCGGGGACCGGCTCGAGGAGTTCGTCGACACGGGTGAGGTCTCCTTCTCCGCCCGCCACCTCACGGTGACGGTCGACGGGGGCAAGGACATCCTCAAGGACGTCTCGTTCGGCGTCCCGGAGAAGTCCCTGATCGCCGTCATCGGCCCGTCGGGCTCCGGAAAGTCCACCCTGCTCAAGGCGCTCACCGGCTACCGGCCCGCCAACCAGGGTGACGTCCTCTACGACAACCGGAACCTGTACAAGCAGTTCGCCGAGCTCCGGCAGCGCATCGGCCTGGTCCCGCAGGACGACATCCTGCACAAGGAACTCACGGTCACCAGGGCCCTGCGGTACGCGGCCAAGCTCCGCTTCCCCGCGGACACCACCGAGGCCGAGCGCACCGCCCGGATCCACGAGGTCCTCGCCGAGCTGAAACTCGACATCCACAAGGACAAGAGGATCACCTCGCTCTCCGGCGGCCAGCGCAAGCGCGTGTCGGTCGCCCTGGAGCTGCTGACCAAGCCGTCGCTGATCTTCCTGGACGAGCCGACCTCCGGCCTCGACCCGGGCATGGACCGCGATGTCATGCAGCTGCTGCGCGGCCTCGCCGACGACGGCCGTACGGTCCTCGTGGTCACGCACTCCGTGGCCGAGCTGGCCATCTGCGACAAGCTCCTGGTGATGGCGCCCGGCGGCTCCGTCGCCTACTTCGGGCCTCCCGAGGAGGCGCTGAACTTCTTCGGCTACACCAGCTGGGCCGACGTCTTCTCCGCGTTCGAGAACTACCGCGACTACGACTGGGCGGGACGCTGGCGCGGCTCGCAGCACTACCAGATGTACGCGGCGGACATCGACGCCGTCGCCGCGCAGCCCGTGCACATGCACCCGCCGCAGCAGATCCGCCCCCCGAAGCCCTCGGGCTGGGCGGCCCAGCTGTGGACGCTGATGCGCCGCTACGTCTCGGTGATCGTGTCCGACAAGGGCTTCCTCGCTCTCATGGTGATCCTTCCGGCGGTGCTCGGCATCGTCAGCGTGGTCATTCCCGCGGAGTTCGGCCTGGCAGAGCCCGACGTGCCCAACAAGCAGTTCAACGCCAAGGCCGGGACCATCATGCTGATCCTCGCGGTCGGCATGTGCTTCGCCGCCGCGGCGAACTCGGTACGAGAACTGATCAAGGAGCGGGTGATCTACGAGCGGGAACGGGCCACCGGTCTCTCCCGTTCGGCCTACCTGCTCTCCAAGGTGATCGTCCTCGGTGTGATCACGGCCTTCCAGGGCGTGATCCTCTGCGGGATCGGCTTCTCCACCCGCCGGCTGCCGGAGGAGGGCCTGTTGATGCCCCCCGCGGTGGAGATGTGCCTGTCGATCACCGTGCTCGGCTTCACCTCGATGATGGTCGGCCTGCTGATCTCCGCGCTGGTGAAGACCGCCGAGAAGACCATGCCGCTGCTCGTCATGTTCGCCATCGTCCAGGTCGTCTTCACGGGCGTGCTCTTCCAGGTCTACGGATCCCCGGGCCTGGAGCAGTTCGCCTGGCTGATGCCGTCGCGCTGGGCGGTGGCCGCGGCCGGCACCACGCTGGACCTCGCCCACCTCATGCCGCCGTGGGATCCGGAGAACCCGACCGACCTGGATCCGCTCTGGGAGCACTCGGCCGGGCAGTGGGGGATCAACATCACGGTGATGCTCGTGATGAGCGCCGTGCTGTTCTTCGCGGTCTCGCGGATGCTGCGCCGCCACGAGCCCGAGGTGATGCGCAAGTAACGCGCCCCGGGCCCTACCGGACCCGGAAACGCCCGAGGGCGGCACCCCGTGGGGTGCCGCCCTTCGGCATGTACCGGCCGGTCACGCGACGCTGCGGACCGGCAGGTCGGCTATGCCGGGCCTTGCTCGGTGCGTGGCTCAGTACGCGCTGTCGACGTTGTCGATCGAGCCGTACTTGTCCGCGGCGTAGTTGGCCGCGGCGGTGATGTTGGCGACCGGGTCGTACTGGTCGTGCTTGGTGCCCTTGACGTGGTAGAAGTCGAAGGTCGGCTTGATGACCTGCAGCAGGCCCTTCGACGGGACACCGTTGATCGCGTTGATGTCCCAGTTGTTGATCGCGCGCGGGTTGCCGCTGGACTCACGGATGATGTTGCGGTGCAGCCCCTCGTACGTGCCGGGGATGTTCTTCTTGTCCATGATCGAGAGGGCCTCGCGGATCCAGCCGTCCAGGTTGTCGGCGTAGACCGGCTTGCGGTCGGCCGCACGGCTCGCCTTCTTGGCGGAACGTTTCTTCGCGTCGGCCTTGGCCTTGGCGGCAGCCTTCTTCTTGGCCGCGGCTTCCTTCTTGGCCTCGGCGACGGCCTCGGCCTTCGCCTCGCTCCTGGCGGCGGCCTTCTTCTCGGCGGCCTTGGCGGAGTCGGCGGCCTTCACCAGCTGTGCGGCGGTGGAGTGCTGCTCGATGACACCGGACTGGACGGACTTCGTCTGCGACGCACCGGCGAAGGCCACCGGCGCACCGGAGACGGCCTGCGGCTCGGTCGTGGCCGAGGCGCTGTCCGGGACGAGCGAGAACGCGAGTGCGGCTGCGGCCAGGGTGGAGACACCGGCGACGGAGAGCTTCTGCGCCTTGTTCAGGCGACGGCTACGGCTGGAGATGCGGGACACGGACATGCAGTCGTACCTCTTCGAATAGCAGGAGTCCTCACGGAGGACGCGGACGGGACGCGGTTCGCATCTCCGTCGTGGACAGATGCAATTCTTAGCGCCAGCAAAATGCGCTGGCAAAGGTGTGACGTACGAAGCTGGATAGTGGATCAGGGAGGCGTTCGTACCTCCTTGTCCGGTTTGCCGGTAGGCGTCTTGCCCGTTTTACGCCAACTATCCGACTTCGTAAGTGACGTGGGTCCTATGCCTGGGCTCACATGGGGTGCCCTCCGTGTTTACGAATAGTTGCTCCTGTAATGCGGAGCGTTAGGTTCCTTCTCTGGTGAGGAAGGGCGAAGCGCCGCCGCTGCGGAAAGGACCTCCCTACGCAGGGGGAGCCCGGCACGCCCCCGGCCCCGCGCCGGGCTCCGGCCGACCCCGGCCGGGGCCCTAGGCCTCCGGGACCATCCGGCAGCCGTCCACAGCCCGATACGGCCCCTGCGCCCCCGCCGGTACGGTGAGGTCATGAGCCATCGCCCACCGTCGGGCCTCGCCTCGGTCAGTGCCGCGCTGCTCGCCATGAGCCGGCACCTCGACGTGCGGGACGTCCTCAAGACGATCGTCGCCTCCGCACGCGAACTGCTGGACGCCGAATACGCGGCCCTGGGCGTCCCCGACGACCACGGCGGCTTCGCCCAGTTCGTCGTCGACGGAATCAGCGACGAGCAGTGGAAGGCCATCGGCCCGCTGCCCCGGCAGCACGGCATCCTCGCCGCGATGCTCCACGAGGCGAAGCCCGAGCGGCTCGCCGACGTCCGCCAGGACCCCCGATTCGAGGGCTGGCCCGACGCGCACCCGGACATGTCCGACTTCCTCGGCCTGCCCATCCAGGACGGCGACGAGATCATCGGCGCGCTCTTCCTCGCCAACAAGCGGTGCCCCAAGCCCGAGGGCGGCTGCGGCTTCACCGAGGAGGACGAGGAACTCCTGGGCATGCTCGCCCAGCACGCCGCGATCGCCCTCACCAACGCCCGGCTGTACGAACGCAGCCGCGAGCTCACGATCGCCGAGGAGCGCTCCCGGCTCGCCCACGAGCTGCACGACGCGGTCAGCCAGAAGCTCTTCTCGCTCCGGCTGACCGCGCAGGCCGCAGCCGCCCTGGTCGACCGCGACCCCGCCCGCGCCAAGGGCGAGCTCCAGCAGGTCGCCGTCCTGGCCGCGGAGGCCGTGGACGAGCTGCGCGCCGCCGTCGTCGAACTGCGCCCCGCCGCACTGGACGAGGACGGCCTGGTCGCCACGCTCCGTACCCAGATCCAGGTCCTGGACCGGGCACACAGTGCCCGCGTCACCTTCGAGAGCGCCGGAGTGCGCGCCCTGCCCTCCGCCCAGGAGGAGGCGCTGCTCAGGGTGGCGCAGGAAGCCCTGCACAACGCACTGCGTCACTCGGGCGCCGGACGGGTCACCGTCACCCTCGGCCGGAACACCTCCGCCGCGGTGCTCCGGATCACCGACGACGGCCGCGGCTTCGACCCCCACGCGGTCCGGCACGCCGGCCGTCATCTGGGCCTCGTCTCGATGCGCCACCGGGCCGGCAGCGTCGGAGGCAGGCTCACCGTTGCATCGGAGCCCGGCAAGGGCACCACGATCCAGATGGAGGTCCCCTGTGGCTGACAAGATCATCAAGGTGCTGCTGGTCGACGACCACCAGGTGGTCCGGCGCGGACTGCGTACGTTCCTGGAGGTCCAGGACGACATAGAGGTCGTCGGGGAGGCCTCCGACGGGGCCGAGGGCGTCGCCAGGACGGAGGAGCTCAGGCCCGACGTCGTCCTGATGGACATCAAGATGCCGGGCACCGACGGGATCGAGGCCCTGCGCAGGCTCAGGGAGCTGGAGAACCCGGCGAAGGTGCTGATCGTGACCAGCTTCACCGAGCAGCGCACGGTCGTGCCCGCCCTCCGCGCGGGAGCGTCCGGCTACGTGTACAAGGACGTCGACCCGGACGCACTGGCCGGAGCGATCCGCTCGGTCCACGCGGGCCACGTCCTGCTCCAGCCGGAGGTCGCAGGCGCACTGCTCGCCCAGGAGGGCACCGGCAGCGGCGCGGGCCGGGGGAACACCCTGACCGAACGGGAACGGGAGGTGCTCGGCCTGATCGCCGACGGCCGCTCCAACCGGGAGATCGCCCGGGCCCTGGTCCTCTCGGAGAAGACGGTCAAGACACACGTGTCGAACATCCTGATGAAACTCGACCTGTCGGACCGCACCCAGGCCGCGCTCTGGGCGGTCAGGAACGGGGCGGCGGACTGAGGAACGGGCCCCCAGGAAACGGACGGTTCCACTCCATTCCCGGTGAACGTGGTCGGCAACACCGTCGACGTGGTGGGCCCGCTCAACCCCCCTTCGGCAACTTCGGCCTGAACCGCCGACCCGGCCCCGCACCGCCGGACGGGCGCCCGGCCCGACCGGCGGCCGGCGCCGCGACTCCGTGGGCAACGCGGGCCGGCCTGCCCGGGCTCGGCGTGCAGGCAGCCCCCTGAACCGTGGGGCGTACGTACGCAGCCCTCTGGCCGTGGCGCGTAAGCACCGGGTCAGCTCCCCGGGGGCCGGCCCGTGCAGACCCCGGCCGCCCCGGGGACGATCCCCCCACCCGGTCAGCGCCGGTCCCGCTCCTCCACGTACGCGTTGTACGCGGCGACCTGCGCCCGCCGGGCCACCCGCTCCACCGGCCGCAGCGCCTCGCCCCGCGCCGCGATCTCCGAGGCGCTCACCGCACCGCCGTGCCCGTTCTGACGGGCCACCGAGATCAACAGCCCCACCCGCTGGGCGAGCTCGAGCACCCGTACCGCCCTCGGCGGATAGCCCGGGGCCAGCACCTCGCGCCCCCGCTCCGTCCGCGCCCGGTACGCCTCCACCGCCGCCTCGGCCACCGGACCGGAACCGGCGACGTCCAGCCGGGCCAGTACCGCCGTCGCGTCCCGCAGCGCCTCCGCGAGCTCCCGCTCCGCCTCGCCCAGCGAGGGGACATCGGCCGGCGGCGCCTCCCGTACCGCCAGGCAGTGCCACACCACCTCGGCGTGCACGTCCCCGGCGGGCCCCACCTCGCTCACCTCCGGCACGAGCCCGAACGGCGCCCCGGACGTGACCACCGCCTCCTCCGCCTCCAGCGCCCGCGCGTTGAAGTCGGGCGGTCCGCTGAGCCCCAGCGGATGCCCGGGCACCGGCAGCGCCACCCGGAAGCCGGTCGCCCCGAGTCCCCTCAGTCTGCCGAGCGCGAGCGTGAGCCCGACCGGCCCCGCCTCACCCGGCAGCCCCTCGACGCGGTGCGCCGCGTCCTCACCGACAATCGCGAGCGCTGCGTCGTCCGGTGACACAAGTCCGGCCAAAAGCGCGTTTCCCCATGCGGCGAGCCGCCCTGAGCGTGGTTCCGAAAGCATGGGAACAGCCTAGGGAACGGACCTCGGAGTCGGAGCACTCCCGGGGTGGCGTAGGTTTTCCCTGGGAGCTGTGCCCACAGGCACGCGACGATCTCGACACTGCATGGGGAGACAACGCGCCATGAGCGATGTACTGGAGCTGGTGGACGTATCCGTGGTCCGCGACGGACGCGCTCTGGTGGACGACGTCTCCTGGTCGGTCAAGGAGGGGGAGCGCTGGGTCATCCTCGGCCCCAACGGCGCCGGTAAGACCACCCTGCTCAACATCGCGTCGAGCTACCTCTTCCCGAGCGCCGGCACGGCCACGGTCCTCGGCGAGCGGCTCGGCGGGGTCGGCACCGACGTCTTCGAGCTCCGCCCCCGGATCGGCATCGCCGGTGTGGCGATGGCCGACAAGCTGCCCAAGCGCCAGACCGTGCTCCAGACGGTGCTCACCGCCGCGTACGGCATGACCGCCACCTGGCACGAGAACTACGAGGCCGTCGACGAGGAGCGCGCCCGCGCCTTCCTCGACCGGCTCGGCATGACCGAGTTCCTCGACCGCGAGTTCGGCACCCTCTCCGAGGGCGAGCGCAAGCGCACCCTGATCGCCCGCGCCATGATGACCGACCCCGAGCTCCTCCTCCTCGACGAGCCCGCCGCCGGCCTCGACCTCGGCGGCCGCGAGGACCTGGTGCGCCGGCTGGGCCGCCTGGCCCGCGACCCGTACGCCCCCTCCATGATCATGGTCACCCACCATGTCGAGGAGATCGCGCCCGGCTTCACCCACGTCCTGATGATCCGCCAGGGCAAGGTGCTCGCCGCAGGTCCCATGGAGACCGAACTCAGCTCCCGCAACCTCTCGCTCTGCTTCGGCCTCCCGCTCGTCGTCGAGCACACCGGCGACCGCTACACGGCCCACGGACTGCCGCTCTCCCGGTAGTTGACGCCACAGTCCCTCCACGGCGCCCTGTCGGTGAGGGTGCCCACGGTCCTACGATGAACCCGTGGACATCGAAGCGTGGGTGTGGTGGCTGATCGTCGCGGTGGGGCTGGGCATTCCCCTCGTCCTGACCGCGATGCCCGAATTCGGTATGTTCGCCGTCGGTGGGGTGGCCGCGGCGGTCGTCGCGGCCCTCGGCGGCGGAATCGTCGCCCAGGTGCTGGTCTTCGCGCTGGTGTCGGTGGCGCTCATCGCGGTCGTACGCCCCATCGCCGCCAGACACCGCGCCGGCCGGACCGGGCACGCCAGCGGGATCGACGCGCTGAAAGGCCGTCAGGCCGTCGTCCTGGAACGGGTGGACGGCAGCGGCGGGCGCATCAAGCTCGCGGGCGAGGTCTGGTCCGCGCGCACGCTCGACAGCGACCAGAGTTTCGAACCCGGCCAGCAGGTCGATGTCGTGGACATCGACGGGGCGACGGCCGTCGTCATGTGAGAAGCGGTCACACGGCAGTCCGGAGTCTGCCAAACTCGAAGTCGATCATCATGAGACCGGAACCGTCATAAAAGATGCACCTCTCATGACCGTTCGACCTCGATCATCGCGATCCGTCGGCAACCGAAGGGCACGAGGCACACGATGCAACCGATCATCATCGTCCTGATCATTCTGGTGGTGCTCGTCTTCATCGCCCTGATCAAGACGATCCAGGTCATCCCGCAGGCCAGTGCCGCCATCGTGGAGCGCTTCGGCCGCTACACCCGCACCCTGAACGCCGGGCTGAACATCGTCGTCCCGTTCATCGACTCGATCCGCAACCGGATCGACCTCCGCGAACAGGTCGTCCCCTTCCCGCCCCAGCCGGTGATCACCCAGGACAACCTCGTCGTCAACATCGACACCGTCATCTACTACCAGGTGACCGACGCGCGGGCCGCGACCTACGAAGTCGCCAGCTACATCCAGGCGATCGAGCAGCTCACCGTCACCACCCTCCGCAACATCATCGGCGGCATGGACCTCGAACGGACGCTGACCTCCCGCGAGGAGATCAACGCTGCGCTCCGCGGTGTCCTCGACGAGGCCACCGGCAAGTGGGGCATCCGCGTCAACCGCGTCGAGCTCAAGGCCATCGAACCGCCCACCTCCATCCAGGACTCGATGGAGAAGCAGATGCGCGCCGACCGTGACAAGCGCGCCGCGATCCTCACCGCCGAAGGCATCAGGCAGTCCGCGATCCTCACCGCGGAGGGCGAGAAGCAGTCCGCGATCCTGCGCGCCGAGGGCGAGGCCAAGGCATCCGCCCTGCGCGCGGAGGGCGAGTCCCAGGCCATCCGTACGGTCTTCGAGGCCATCCACGCCGGAGACCCGGACCAGAAGCTCCTCTCGTACCAGTACCTCCAGATGCTCCCGAAGATCGCCGAGGGCGACGCCAACAAGCTCTGGATCGTGCCCAGCGAGATCGGCGACGCGCTCAAGGGCCTCAGCGGCGCCTTCGGCAACCTCGGCGGCGGGGCCCCGGGCTTCGACACCGGCAACAAGGAACGCCGGGAGCAGCCCCCGGTCGGCTGACCGGGACACCCCTTCGTGCATGATCAGTGAGGCCCCTCGACCTTCATGGCGGGGAGGCATCACTGACCACCGAAGGAGATGGCCTTGTCCATCTGGGAAATTCTCGCGGTTTTCGCGGCCGGAGTCGGCGCAGGGACGATCAACACCATCGTCGGCTCCGGAACGTTGATCACCTTCCCCGTCCTGCTCGCCACCGGCCTGCCACCGGTCACCGCCACCGTCTCCAACGCCCTGGGGCTGATCCCGGGTTCGATCAGCGGAGCCATCGGATACCGCAAGGAGCTGGCCGGCCAGCGCCGCCGTATCCTCGGGCTGAGCGTCGGCGCGCTCATCGGCGGTCTCACCGGCGCCACACTCCTGCTGGCCCTGCCCTCCACGGCGTTCGAGACGATCGTCCCCGTCCTGGTGGCGCTCGCCCTGGTCCTGGTCATCCTGCAACCCCGCATCAGCAAGGCCGTCCAGCGCCGCCGCGACCGCACCGGAGTCCCCGCCCGCCCCGACGGCGGGCCGCTCCTGTTCACCGGACTGATGCTCGCCAGCGTCTACGGGGGCTACTTCACGGCGGCCCAGGGCATCATCTACCTCTCCCTGATGGGCATGCTGCTCGACGACACGATGCAGCGCCTCAACGCCGTCAAGAACGTCCTCGCCGCCGTCGTCAACAGTGTCGCCGCGCTCTTCTTCCTCTTCGTCGCGGACTTCGACTGGACGGCCGTACTGCTCATCGCCGTGGGTTCCGCGATCGGCGGACAGATAGGCGCGAAGGTGGGACGGCGCCTCAGCCCCAGCCTCCTGCGTGCCCTCATCGTCGTCGTCGGCACGGCGGCCATCGTGCAGCTGGTGCTGCGCTGAGCACGGCAGGCCCGCCCCGCAGGTGGGCGGGCCCGCCGTGCCGCACGGAGGTTACGCGGCGGACCGAGCCAGCCACTCCGGCAGCGCGGACCGGTCCCCGGCTCCCAGCGCGAGCAGCATCGCGTCCGCGGGCGTCGGCACGAACGGCTGGCGCAGCAGCGGCATGTCCGCCTGCTCCGGAGTCCGGGCCGCCTTGCGGTGGTTGTCCTCGGCGCAGGAGGCCACGGTGTTCAGCCAGGTGTCCTGCCCGCCCTGGGCGCGCGGCACCACGTGGTCGACGGTGCTCGCCCGCCGCCCGCAGTACGCGCACCGGTGCTGGTCCCGTATGAGGACGCCCTTCCTGGACCACGGGGCGTGTCTTCGGAACGGCACCCGTACGTAACGGCAGAGCCTGATGACCCGGGGCACCGGGATGTCGACGGCGGCACCACGCATACGGAGGCCGGGGTGCGACTGCTCGACGACCGCCTTGTCCTGCAGGATCAGCACCACCGCACGGTTCAGCGTCACCGTCGACAGCGGCTCGAAGCTCGCGTTGAGTACCAGTGTGTCCCGCATCCTGCCCGCCTCCCGTGTGCCGCCCGCCCGGTGGCGGGCCCGGATCAACTCTGGCCGGGCGAGCCGTGATGGACAACGCAATAAAAAAATGCCCTGCCCTGATCTCTCCAAGACCAGGGCAGGGCAAACAGCAGGCGAACTATCAGCTATCGGGAGCCGTGTACTCACCGATCAGCCGGGCGCGGCCGAGTGTGTGGAACCGGAGGTTGAAACCGACCGCCGCGGGCGACGTGTCACTGTCGGGCCCGAGCTTCTCGGTGTCCACCGCGTACACGGTGAACACATAGCGGTGGTTCTCACCGGCCGGCGGCGCGGCACCGCCGAATTCCTTCGACCCGTAGTCGTTCCGGGCCTGGACAGCGCCCCGGGGCAGCTTCTCGTAGGTGCCGCTCCCCGCACCGGCCGGGAGTTCCGTGACCGACGCCGGGATGTCGAACACCACCCAGTGCCAGAACCCGCTGCCCGTAGGGGCGTCCGGGTCGAAGCACGTCACGGCGAAGCTCTTCGTCTTGTCGGGGAAGCCCTCCCACCGCAGCTGCGGCGAGGTGTTCCCCGCGGAGAACACCTGCGTGTCAGCGAGTACGCCTCCCGGCGGGAGATCCTCGCTCACCACGGTGAACGAGGGGACCTCGGGATGGAAGTCGTGCGGCAGCGGCGCCCTCTTCGGCTCGGTCACGTCAGCACCTCTCCTGATCGGCTGTGAAGCGTCCTTCCCACCGACCCTAGGCCGTGTCAGAGCCAGTTGCGCTGTCCGCCGACCTGGGAGAGCCACTGGTTGAGGTAGGCGGCCCAGTCCGTGCCCTGGAAGTCGTTGTGGCCGACTTTGAAAGCACGGTAGGAGTCGCTGCCCTCACTGAAGAGGCCCGGCTTCTTGTCCATCTCCAGCACGACGTCCATCTCGCGGTCGTCCGCGACGAACGTCAGCTCGACCTGGTTCAGCCCGCGGTACTGCTGCGGCGGGAAGAACTCGATCTCCTGGTAGAACGGCAGGCTCTGGCGCGTGCCGCGGATGTGGCCGCGCTCCATGTCCGCCGCGCGGAAGCCGAAGCCCAGCTGCCCGAACGCGTCCAGGATGGCCTGCTGGGCGGGCAGTGGGTGCACGTTGATCGGGTCCAGGTCGCCCGAGTCCAGGGCGCGGGCGATCTCCAGCTCGGTGGTGACGCCGATGTTCATGCCGCGCAGCTGCTGCCCGGCGAACATCGTGACCGGGGTCTCCCACGGAATCTCGAGCCCGAACGGCACCACGTGCACGGCGCCGGTCTTCACCTCGAAGGCACCGCCCAGGCGCAGCTTGGCGAACTCGATGTCCTGCTTGGTCTCCTGGTCCGCACCTTCGACCTCGACCCGCGCCTGCAGTCCGACCGAGAGTCCCTCGATCTGCTGGTCGACGGAACCGCCCTGGATCCGCACCTCGCCCTGGACGACCCCGCCGGGGACGACGTTGAGTTCGGTCAGCTCGGTCTCGACCGAAGCCCCGCCGGCACCCATGCTCGCGAGCAGTCGCTTGAAGCCCATGATTTTCCTCCTTGGTCCTGACCCCTACATACGCGCCATGACCGTAGCCGGTTCCCGTTCCGTCTATCCCAGTACCCTCGGTGGCCATGGACAAGGGCACGAACCGTACGCCGCTCACGCGGGACTTCTTCGACCGAACCGTCCTGGACGTGGCGCCCGACCTGCTGGGCCGCGTCCTTGTCCGATCCACCGACGACGGACCCATCGAGCTGCGGCTGACGGAGGTGGAGGCCTACGCGGGTGAGATCGACCCGGGCTCCCACGCGTTCCGTGGCCGGACCCCCCGCAACAGTGTGATGTTCGGCCCGCCGGGCCACTCGTACGTCTACTTCACGTACGGGATGTGGCACTGCCTCAACCTGGTGTGCGGGCCCGAGGGCATGGCGAGCGGTGTCCTGCTGCGGGCCGGGGAGATCAGCATCGGGGCGGAGATGGCCCGCAAACGTCGGGTTTCGGCCCGCCATGACAGAGAACTGGCCAAAGGGCCGGCCCGCCTGGCCACCGCCCTGGACGTGGACCGCGCACTGAACGGGAGCGATGTGATCGCCGGCCCGTCTGCGCCCCTGTCCGTACTGCGAGGCACCCCACCGCCCCGCGACCAGGTACGGAGCGGACCCCGCACCGGCGTCGGGGGCGACGGTTCCCACCAGCCGTGGCGCTTCTGGATCGACGGCGACCCCACGGTCAGCCCGTACCGCGCCCATGCGCCACGCCGCCGCTCAACTTGACTCGCCCCTGCCGTTTCCCTAATGTAGTCCGAGCCGCTTGAACGGATGCAGTTGTTGTTCGGTAAGGCCCACCGGGCCGGACCAGAGCATCGTGAGAGGGCCAACCACTACCTACGATTTACCCTGGCGGGTGCGATTTCGGCATGCCGAAATCGGCTTGACGACTCGATTATGAGTCACCGAGGGAATCGGTTAACGTAGTGAATACGCCGAAAGGCAAAGGCCGCTCCGCAGGCCACTGGATTCGAATTCGGACCGGAAACGGAACGAAAATGAGTCTGGTAATGTCGGACTCGCCGGAAAGGGAAACGCGAAAGCGAAGATCTGGAAGGCGGCCCCGCTTCGACCGGGAATCGGACACGAAAGAGTCTGATAGAGTCG
>NZ_JBHXRD010000043.1:0-56993 GCF_042717325.1 Streptomyces sp. NPDC058637
GCGAAGGGGCGTCCCGCGATTGAGCGGGGCGCCCCTTCGCCGGTGACCGGGCGGGGCGCCGGATAACGCTTCGGCAGCCACGGGGGTGGAGCCCATTGACGTTCCGGTGATGTGCGCCATACGTTCTCCCCACCGAACAGGAAACTTTCCTAACAGAGGGCGGGCGCATCGGTCATGGCGGGAACCACTCCGGGCACGCCGGGTACACCACGCGTCCTGCGCGCCATGAACGACCGGGCTGCGCTGGACCTCCTCCTGGAGCACGGCCCCCTCTCCCGCACGAGGATCGGGAAGCTGACGGGCCTGTCCAAGCCCACCGCCTCCCAGCTCCTGGCCCGGCTGGAGGCCGCGGGGCTCGTCGTGGCCACCGGTACGAGCGAAGGGCGCCCCGGACCCAACGCGCAGCTGTACACGGTGAACGCGGGCGCGGCCCATGTGGCCGGCCTCGACGTTACCGCGCGGCGGATCGTCGCGGCGGTCGCCGACGTGACCGGCCGGACGGTCGGCGAGTACGAGCTGCGCACCCCCGGACGGCGCGCCGACAGCGTGGTGCGGCAGGTGACGGACGCCCTGGACGGCGCGGTCAAGGAGGCCGGGCTCGCCCGCGCGGACGTGCACCGCGTCGTCATCGGCACTCCCGGAGCCTTCGACCCCGGCACCGGACGGCTGCGCTACGCCTCGCACCTGCCCGGCTGGCACTCCCCCACCCTGCTGGGCGAGCTGGCCGCGGCCCTGCCGATGCCGGTGGAGTACGAGAACGACGTGAACCTGGTCGCGGTGGCCGAACAGCGGCTCGGCGCTGCCCGGGGGCACGAGGACTTCGTCCTGCTGTGGAACGAGGAGGGCCTCGGCGCCGCCCTGGTCATCAACGGCCGGCTGCACCGCGGCTTCACCGGCGGTGCGGGCGAGGTCGGGTTCCTGCCGGTGCCGGGCACCCCCCTCGTACGCCAGGTCGTCAAGGCCAACGCCGGCGGCTTCCAGGAGCTGGCCGGCGCCCAGGCGGTCCCCCGGCTCGCCACCTCGCTCGGCATCGAGACCCCGCACCAGCCGTCAGTGGAGGTAGCGGCCGGGCTGCTGGCCAGGGCCGCCGCCGCGTACGAGCAGGACCCCGCGCTCACCGAGCTGCTACGCCAGTACGCCCAGCGGCTCGCCACCGGTCTCGCGTCCGTCACCGCCGTGCTCGACCCCGGCCTGATCGTGCTCTCCGGCGGGCTCGTCGCCTCGGGCGGTGAGCTGCTGCGGTCCCTGATCCGGTCGGAGCTCGCCGAGCTCGCGGCGTCCCGGCCCCGTCTCGTGCTCGGCGAGATCGGCCGGCATCCGGTCCTGCGGGGTGCCCTGGAACGGGCCCTCGCCGACACCCGCGACGAGGTGTTCGACACCTCCCGCTGACCCCGCCCCTGGGAGCTCTTCCATGCGCAGAAGCCGACCGACCACCACCGCCGCTGTCGCCGCGATCCCGGTCCTCGCCCCCGTCTGTACGGGCCGGGCCGGGTCCGGCGCGAACGACGACCCGAACGCCAGGACCACGATCAGCTTCTGGCACGACTGGAGCGCGCCGTCCGAGGTGAAGGCCGTCCAGGACGACGTCGACCGCTTCGAGAAGACCCACCCCGACGAGTACCCGGACGCGGCGAAGGCCGACGGCCGCGGTGAGTTCCGCACCCTGACCAGGATCGTCCTGCCGATGGCGACGCCCGGTATCGCGGCGATCGCCCTGTTCCAGTTCTTCGCCGCCTGGAACGACTACTTCGGACCGCAGATCCACACCTCGGAGAACCCGGCCGCCTGGACACCCGGTTACGGCCTGGAATCCTTCAAGGGCGCGCACCACACCGACTGGAACCTGACCATGGCCGCGACCGTTCTGGTCATGGCCCCTGTGATCGCCGTCTTCTTCTTCGCCCGGAAGGCGTTCGTCGAGGGCGTCACACCGACCGGAGCAAAGGGCTGATCATGAAGCTCGCAGTAGTGGGTGGCGGGTCCACCTACACACCTGAACTGATCGACGGATTCGCGCGGTTGCGGGACACCCTGCCGGTCGAGGAGCTGGTGCTCGTCGACCCGGCGGCCGACCGGCTGGAGCTCGTCGGCGGCCTGGCCAGGCGGATCTTCGCCAAGCAGGGCCACCCGGGGCGCGTCACCACGACCGCCGACCTGGACGCGGGGGTGGAGGGCGCCGACGCGGTCCTGCTCCAACTGCGCGTCGGCGGGCAGGCCGCCCGCGACCAGGACGAGACCTGGCCGCTGGAGTGCGGCTGCGTCGGCCAGGAGACCACCGGGGCCGGCGGCCTCGCCAAGGCCCTGCGCACGGTGCCGGTCGTCCTGGACATAGCCGAACGGGTCCGCCGGACCAATCCGGACGCCTGGATCATCGACTTCACCAACCCCGTCGGCATCGTGACCAGGGCGCTCCTGCGGGCCGGGCACAAGGCCGTCGGCCTGTGCAACGTGGCGATCGGCTTCCAGCGGAAGTTCGCCGCGCTGCTCGACGTCACCCCCTCCGAGGTGCACCTCGACCATGTCGGGCTCAACCACCTGTCGTGGGAGCTCGGGGTCCGGCTCGGCGGTCCGGACGGCGAGAACGTCCTGCCCGGGCTCCTCGCGGAGCACGGCGACGCGATCGCCGGCGACCTGCGCATGCCCCGGCAGATCGTCGACCGGCTCGGCGTCGTCCCGTCGTACTACCTGCGGTACTTCTACGCGCACGACGAGGTCGTCCGGGAGCTCGGAACGAAGCCGTCGCGGGCCGCCGAGGTCGCCGCGATGGAGAAGGAACTCCTGGCCATGTACGGCGATCCGGCGCTGGACGAGAAGCCGGCGCTGCTCGGCAAGCGCGGCGGCGCCTTCTACTCGGAGGCGGCCGTGGACCTGGCGGCCGCGCTGCTGGGCGGGGGCGGGCCGTCGGTGCAGGTGGTCAACACGTACAACAACGGCACGCTGCCGTTCCTCCCGGACGACGCGGTGATCGAGGTGCAGGCCCGGGTGGACGGCACGGGTGCCGCCCCGCTCACGGTCCCGGCGCTCGACCCGCTCTACGCGGGCCTGATCGCCAACGTGACGGCGTACGAGGACCTGGCGCTGGAGGCCGCGCTCCGGGGCGGCCGGGACCGGGTGTTCAGGGCGCTGCTGTCGCATCCGCTGATCGGCCAGTACGAGTACGCCGAGGCGCTCACCGACCGGCTGATCGCGCACAACCGGGAGCACCTGCCGTGGGCGTGAACGCTTCGGTCCTCGCCGTCGACGCGGGCAACAGCAAGACCGACGTGGCGCTGATCGGCGAGGACGGCTCGGTGCTGGCCACGGCGCGCGGGGGTGGCTTCCAGCCGCCGGTGGTCGGGGTGGAGGCGGCCGTCGACGTGCTGGCCGACGCGCTCGGCCGGGCACTGGCGTCGTCCGGCGTGCGCATGGGGGACGTCGGCCATGTGTCGGCGTGTCTGGCGAACGCCGACCTGCCGGTGGAGGAGGCCGAGTTGACCGAGGCCCTGCTCCGCCGGGGGTGGGGCGGCTCGGTGGAGGTGCGCAACGACACCTTCGCGATCCTGCGGGCCGGGGTGGACGAGCCGCGCGGCGTGGCCGTCGTCTGCGGAGCCGGGATCAACTGTGTGGGCATGGTCCCGGACGGCCGTACCGCCCGCTTCCCCGCGATCGGCCGGATCTCCGGTGACTGGGGCGGGGGTTCGGGTCTCGCCGAGGAGGCCCTGTGGTTCGCGGCGCGGGCCGAGGACGGCCGCGGTGAGCCGACGGAGCTGATGCGTACGCTGCCGGGCCACTTCGGTCTCGGCTCGATGTACGAACTCATCGAGGCGCTGCACCGGGGCCGGATCACGCACGGGGCCCGGCACGGGCTGACTCCGGTGCTGTTCGCGACGAGCGCGGCCGGGGACCCGGTGGCGACGGCTCTCGTCGACCGGCTGGCGGACGAGGTGGTCGCCCTCGCGTCGGTCGCGCTCGGCCGGCTCGGGCTGCTGGACGAGCAGGTGCCCGTGGTGCTGGGCGGCAGCGTGCTGGCCGCGCGGCACCCGCGGCTGGACGACCGGATCGCGCGTCTCCTGGCGGAGCGCGCTCCGAAGGCGGCGGTCCGGGTCGTCGCGCAGCCCCCCGTGCTGGGGGCCGCGCTGCTGGGCCTGGACCGTACGGGGGCGGCGCCCGAGGTGCACAACAGGCTGCGTGCTCAGTACACCTGACACACTGGGGGCGGAGGCGGGGTGTCCGGCGGCTCCGGCGCCGCGGAACGCCCCTTCCGCACGGGAACCGATCAGATGTCCCGTACGTGTTCATGGTGGGGAGATCGATCCGCTTCGGGGGATGTCTCAGGGCTTGCCCGGGTGATCGTCTTGATCGCCCGGGCAAGCCCTGATCGAATACGGGGATCGATGCGGGATCGAGGCATTCCTGGTGAATGCCGGTCTCTGCGGCCATACTTCTGGCCGGGCACGAGTCCCCCGATCGGCCGGGGGTCCGAGCCGCCGTCAGTGACCGAGGGGGAGGTCGGGTGACATACCAGCCGAACGGGGCCCCGCCGCGGGAGCGCGCGCCGGGTGGGCAGGCCGTGCCCGTGACCGTACCCGCGCAGCGTCGCGACGTCCGGTCGATGGTCGCCGATCGGCTGCGTACGGCGGCGACGACCGAGCCGGGCAGGCTGCAGATCATCGGGGCCGTACTGGCGCTGCTGGTCGTGGCGTTCGGCGCGGTCACGGCCCTGGAGATCTCCGGGCGGGCCTCGGCCGCGGACGACGTGCTGTCCCACAGCCAGCCGCTGAGCGCGGACGCGGCGGACATCTACCGTTCCCTGGCCGACGCGGACACGATGGCGGCGAGCGGCTTCCTGGCGGGCGCGCAGGAGCCCGAGGAGGTGCACGAGCAGTACGAGAAGGACATCGGGGAGGCTTCCAGGCTCCTGGTGAAGGCGGCGGCGAACACCGACGCCTCGTCCTCCTCGTGGGACGAGATCACCACGCTGAACCAGTTGCTCCCCGAGTACACGGGCCTGGTCGAGCGGGCCCGCGCCAACAACCGGCAGGGTCTGCCCCTCGGCGGTGCCTACCTCCGGTACGCGAACCAGAAGATGACGGACGAACTCCTCCCCGCCGCGGAGCGGTTGTACGCGGCGGAGACCAGCAGGCTCGGCACCGACTCGGCCGACGCGCGGCAGTGGCCGTTCCTGTCGCTGGCCGCCGGCCTCGCGGCGCTGGCCGCGCTGGTGTGGACGCAGCGGCGCAACTACCGCCGGACGAACCGCGTCTTCAACCACGGGCTGCTCGCGGCGACCGCCGCGGCCACGGTGGTGCTGCTGTGGCTGGCCGTGGGGCACACGGTGGCCAGGGCCGAGCTGCGCGCGGCGATGACGCAGGGGCAGGAGTCCCTCGACGTCCTCAACAAGGCACGGATCAACTCGCTGAAGGCACGCGCCAACGAGAACCTCACCCTGGTCGCCCGTGGCGCGGTACTGACGGCGGACGGCACGCGCGACAAGTACGAGACGGACTACAGCACGGGCATGAAGTCCCTCGGCGCGGAGCTCGAGAGCGCCGGAAAGCTCGCCGAGGGCACCCCGGGGAGCGAGCCGGTGGCGAAGGCGGTCAGCAGTGTGTCCGAGTGGCAGGACCGTCACGCGAAGGCCCGGACGACGGACGACCAGGGCGACTACGAGGGCGCGCTGGAGCAGATCATCGGCCCGGAGGGCTCCACGGGTGAGTCCTTCGAGCGGGTGGACGGCGCGCTGCGGCAGGCTCTCGCCCATGAACAGGGCGAGTTCACCGCGGCGGCGGAGAACGGGCGCGGGGCGCTGGGCGGGCTGCCGGTCGGGGCGGCCGTCCTCGCCGTACTGGGTGCGGTCGCCACGATCGTCGGGGTCAACCGCAGGCTCTCGGAGTACCGGTGAGAGGGGGAGCGATGACCAGGGCGAAGGTCTGGGCCGCGCGCCGCAGGCTGCGCGGGTGGGGCGGTGTGACGGGCATGGCGGTGGCCTGTGCCGTCACGGCCTCGCTCACCCTGCTGCCGTTGGCGCACGGTGACGGCACCTTCGGCGGGCAGGGGGCCGGCCAGGGGGTGACCTCCACGGTGCCCGCCAAGGCCGACGCGTGCACGGATCCGGAGGCGAGCCTGCTGCCGTCCACGGACAACGGCCCGGCGATCGACAGGATCCGGGCGCGCGGGAAGCTGATCGCCGGTGTCGACCAGAACAGCTTCCGGTGGGGCTACCGCGATCCGGAGAGCGACACCCTGGAGGGCTTCGACATCGACCTGGTGCGGGCCATCGCGGAGGACATCCTGGGCGATCCGGACGCGGTGATCTTCCGGGCCATTCCCACGAACCAGCGCATCGCCGCGCTGGAGCACGACAAGGTCGACGTCGTCGTGCGGACGATGACGATCAACTGCAAGCGTCTGGAGCAGGTCTCGTTCTCCACGGCCTACTTCCAGGCCGGGCAGCAGGTCCTGGCGCCGAAGGAATCGAGGATCACGGGGTACGACAGTTCCCTGGCCGGCAAGCGGGTCTGCACGGCGGAGGGCTCCACGGCGTTCGAGGCGCTGGAGAAGCAGTCGTACGGCGCGATATTCGAGGACGAGCACGACGGCACCGAGCGGGACCGGGACCAGCTGACGGTCCCCAACCAGCTGGACTGCCTGGTGCGGCTGCAGCTCGGCGAGGTCGACGCGGTGGTCACGGACAACGCGCTGGCCGCGGGCCAGGCCGCGCAGGATCCGGCGGTGGAGCTCAAGGGCGACAAGCCGTTCACCACGGAGTACTACGGGGTCGCGGCGAAGCTCGGCGCCGACGATCTGGTGGCCCGGGTCAACCAGGTGCTGGTCGACTACCGCCGTGGCGGTGCCGGGAGCCTCTGGATGAAGTCGTACGAGGCGTGGCTGTCGGAGGGCCTGCCCGGGATCAAGGGGCCCCCGGCCCCGAAGTACCGGAGCAACTGAACCACCTGCCCGGACCCCCGGTCCGGCGGAACGAGCGGAAAGGTGATCGATGAGCGTGGCGGGATCCTTCCCCGGCTTCGCGGGGAGGCCCCCCGGCCCGGTCATGGGCCGGGACGAGGCGGACCGTACGCTGGCCCGGCTCGGCGCGGAGCACGAGGCCATCGAGACCTCGCTGCTCGCCCTGCAGGACCATGCCGGCCGCCGGCTGCTGGAGGGCGCCGATCTGACCGGTGTCACGAAGGAACGCTGGGCCGACACCGAGCAGACGATCACGCTGCTCTGGAGGTATTTCGACGCCTACGCCGGGGCGTTGGCCTCGGCCCGGGAGATCCGGGCCAGGCGCCGCTACCCCGGCCGGGGCGACATGGTGGCCCTGACCGATCTGCTGCGGGGCGACGGCGTGACCGTGGCGAACCAGGGCACGGCGGGGCCGGGAGCCTCGCTCACCGGCCCGGCCCGGCTGTCCGAGCGGTTCACGCTGGAGGAGCTCGTCTCCCGGATGAACGAGCTGTACGCCCGCGCGCTGGACATGGTCGTCGCGTCGGACTCCGTGTGGTCGGCGCTGCCCGCCCGGATAGACCTGCTGGCGGCCGAGCTGCACCGCACCCGTTCGCTGGCGTACTCCGTCGGGGTGCGGCCCGGGGAGCATCCGGCCGGTGACGACCTGGAGTCGATCACCGAGGAACTGGCCACGCTGCGGGTGCAGGTGATCTCCGATCCGCTGGCGTTCTGGATGCCGGGCCCGGGCAGTGCCGCGCCCGGCGGGGGGCGTTCCGACACCACGCGCTACGACCGGGCGGCCCGTGCCCTGGAGGACGTGCGCCGGGAGATCGAGGCGGTGCTCGCGGTCCGGCAGGACGCCGAGCAGCGCCTGCTCCAGGTGCGTGACCTGCTGTCGCGCGCGAACCGTACGCTCACCGAGGCCCGGTCGGCGCGCGGTGAGGTGCTGGCGAAGATCGCCGCGTCGGAGGTGCCCGCGGTCAGCGGACCGCCGACCGCGTTGCAGGAGCGGCTGGCGGTCGCGGCGGAGTACCGCAGGCACGCCCAGTGGAGCCGGCTCTCGCCACTGCTGGAGTCGCTGGAGCGGGAGGCCGAGGAGGAGCTGCTGCGCGCCCGGGAGTCGCTGACGTCGGTCACGGCGCCGCTCGCGATCCGTGCGGAGCTGCGCGGCAGGCTCGACGCGTACCGGGCGAAGGTGTCCCGGCACGGTCTGGCGGAGGATCCGCTGCTGATCGAGCGGTACGACGCGGCCCGCCGGGTGCTGTGGAGCGCGCCGTGCGATCTGCGCGTCGCCGGACAGGCGGTGCTGCGCTACCAGCAGGCCGCCGCGGATCTGCTGACTCCGCGCGACCGGGGCGGGCACGGCGAACAGGGGGAGACATCATGAGTACGCAGTGCCAGCGCCCCGTGTGCGAGGGCCGTTACGAGGACATGGGCGGCGGTGAGCTGTACTGCGACACGTGCGGTCTCGCGCCGGTCGTGTCCTCGACGGGCATGCTGAGCTCGCCGCCCACCGGTATCGCCGCGGGCGGTGGGGCGGGGGGCGGCCGGGGCAGCGCCAGCACGTCGCAGCGGACGGGTTCGCGGGCGTCGTCGAGGGCGTCGTCCCGTTCGTCGACGTCCAGGCGTTCGGTCTCGGGGCGGCTCTCCCGTTCGCTGTCGGGTTCGTCCACCTCCCGTTCGGTGTCGGTGGTCTCCGCGGGCAGTTCGACGGGCTCCTCCTCCGCGCGGGGCCGGCTGGGCGCGGGCCTGGTGCTCGTCCCCGACGTGCCGCGGCCGGATCCGCGGACGGCGGTGATGGAGAACCCCGAGGTCCCCGAGCGGAAGCGCTTCTGCTCGCGTTCCGACTGCGGTGCCCCCGTGGGCCGGGCGCGCGGCGAACGGCCGGGCCGCACCGAGGGGTTCTGCACCAAGTGCGGCCACCCCTACTCCTTCGTGCCCAAGCTGCGCGGCGGTGACATCGTGCACGGCCAGTACGAGGTGGCGGGCTGCCTGGCGCACGGCGGCCTGGGCTGGGTCTACCTCGCGGTGGACCGGGCGGTCTCCGACCGCTGGGTGGTCCTGAAGGGCCTGCTGGACACCGGGGACCAGGACGCCATGGCGGCCGCCATCTCCGAGCGGCGCTTCCTCGCGGAGATCGAGCACTCCAACATCGTCCGTATCTACAACTTCGTGGAGCACCTGGACCAGCGCACCGGGTCGCTCGACGGCTACATCGTGATGGAGTACGTCGGCGGCAAGGCGCTCAAGGAGATCGCCAACGAGCGCCGTACCCCGGCCGGGAAGCGGGATCCGCTGCCGGTGGAGCAGGCGTGCGCGTACGGGATCGAGGCACTGGAGGCACTCGGCCACCTGCACAGCCGGAATCTGCTGTACTGCGACTTCAAGGTCGACAACGCGATCCAGACGGAGGACCAGCTCAAGCTGATCGACATGGGCGCGGTGCGCAGGATGGACGACACCGAGTCGGCCATCTACGGCACGGTCGGCTACCAGGCGCCCGAGGTGGCCGAGGTCGGTCCGTCCGTCGCCTCCGACCTGTACACGGTCGCGCGGACGCTCGCGGTCCTCACCTTCGACTTCCAGGGGTACACGAACGTCTTCGTGGACTCGCTGCCCGATCCGGACAACATCGACGTCTTCCGCAGGTACGAGTCGTACTACCGGCTGCTGGTGCGGGCCACGGACCCGGATCCGGAACGGCGGTTCGCGTCGGCCGCGGAGATGGCCGAGCAGCTGACGGGTGTGCTGCGGGAGGTGGTGGCGCTGCAGACGGGGCGCCCGCGTCCGGCGCTCTCGACCCTGTTCGGCACGGAACTGCGGGTGACGGACACGGTGTTGTTCGGGGAGCTGACCGGTGAGGTGTCCCGGCTGGGCGCCCGCGGGGCTCCGGCGGGGCGCTTCGGACGCCGGAAGAACGGTGCGGTGCCCGTGGCACAGGGGCCGGCAGCCCCGCCACCGTCGGCCCCCGCGTCGCACGCCCCCGCCTCCTCTCCCGTCCCCGCTCACGGCGCGCCGGGCGCGGGCACGCTGTACGCCCCGGACACCCATGTCCGGGGAGGCACCGGCGGCGGTACGGCGGGCGGCCCCGGTGGCGTTCCGGGGTACGCGCCGGCCCGGGCGGCTGTTCCGGCCCCGCGTCCGCCGGCTCCCGCCCCGGCGCCGCTGCCCGCCGCGCACACCGGCCACGCCCCCCGGCTGGCGGACTTCGACGCGCGGGCGACCTCGCTGGCCCTGCCGGTCCCCCGGGTCGACGCCGACGACCCGAACGCCGGGTTCCTCGCCGGGGTGATGACGTCGGCACCCGCCGAGCTGCTCTCCGCGCTCCGGACCGTGGCCGCCCCTTCGCCGGAGACCTGGCTGCGCGAGCTGCGCGCCCGGCTGGAGATGGGCGAACTCGACGCCGCCGTAGGGGCGCTGACGACGGTGGAGACGCGGCATCCGGAGGACTGGCGGGTCGTCTGGTACCGCGGGATCACCTCCCTGGTGACCGGGGACAACGAGAACGCCGCGCTGTCCTTCGACGCGGTGTACGACGCGTTCCCCGGGGAGCCGGCGCCGAAGCTGGCGCTGGGCATCTGCGCGGAGGTGCTGGGCCAGCTGGACAACGCCGCCGAGTACTACCGGCTGGTGTGGGCGACCGATCCGAGCTTCGTCAGTGCCGCGTTCGGCCTGGCGCGGGTGCGGATAGCCGCCGGGGACCGGTCCGGGGCCGTGCGGACGCTGGAGTCCGTACCGGAGTCGTCGATCCACTACACGGCGGCGCGGGTGGCCGCGGTGCGGGCACGGTTGCGTGAGCGTGCCCCGCACGAGCCGCTGATCGACGATCTGGCCGCCTCGGCGGACCAGGTGACGGCGCTGCGGGACTACGGTCTGGACGCGGTGCGCCGTGAGCGGTTGTCGACCGAAGTGCTGGGTACGGCACTTGACTGGGTACTCTCCGGTAGTCCCACGGACCGGTCACCGGGTCCGGCCTCCCCCGCAGCCGCGGGGCCGAGGGCGCTGCTCGGCAGTGAGCTGGACGAGCGGGGCCTCAGGTTCGGTCTCGAACGCTCGTACCGGATGCTCGCCCGGCTGGCGCAGCGGGGCGACGAGAGGATCGAACTGGTGGAGCGGGCCAACCGTTTCCGCCCCCGGACCTGGGTGTGAAGATGTCACAGATGCATGAGCAGGCCTCTTTGCCGGGATGCCCCGGCTGCGAGGAACCCCTGGAGTCGGGCGACCTGTTCTGCGGCGCGTGCGGGTACGACCTCTCGGTCGTTCCCGCGCCCCCCGGGGACCGGCCCACGGTCGCCATCACGGTCCCGGCGCAGAGTCCGGCGGGGCAGGCGCCGGCCGCCGGTGCGGTGGAGTGGCCGCCCGCCTCCGAGGTCGACAGCTCCGACCTCCCCGCCCCCACGCACCGCCCGACCGATCTGCCCGGCACGGATTCGGGCGGTAGGCCCCTGCCGTCGGCTGCCCCCGTGGCCGCTCAGGCGGCTGCCCCCTCGGCGGCTCCTGCGGCGGTCCGTTCCGACGAGCCGGACGGCCCGGAATCCGCCTCGGGCGACTTCGAGCTGGCCGCGCCCGATCCGCGTACCGCGGAGCACACCGCGGCCGCCACGGCTTCGGGCGGCAAGACCTGTGTGGCCTGCCGCTCCGGCCGTGTGGACACCGACGGTTACTGCGAGAACTGCGGCCACGCGCAGCCCAGGGAGCGCGACCACATGGAGCAGGAACTCGGTTCCGTGGCCGCGGTCAGCGACCGGGGTTTGCGCCACCACCGCAACGAGGACGCCTTCGCGGTGTCCTCGACGGCCCTGCCGGACGGCTCACCGGCCGTCGTCGCGATCGTGTGCGACGGCGTCTCGTCGGCGAGCCGTCCCGACGAGGCCTCGGCAGCCGCGGCGACCGCGGCCAACGAGGCGCTGCTCGATTCCCTGCCGCGTGGCACGCATCCGCAGCAGGCGATGCACGAGGCGATCCTCGCCGCCTCCGAGGCCGTCAACTCGTTGGCGCAGGAGCCGGGCCACGCGATGGAGCACGATCCGCACCGCCATCAGAACGCCCCGGCCTGCACCCTGGTCGGCGCGATCATGGCGGGCGAGCTGTTGGTCATCGGCTGGGTGGGCGACAGCCGCGTCTACTGGGTGCCCGAGGACCGCACCGGTGCGCCCGCCCGGCTCACGGAGGACGACTCCTGGGCCGCGCAGATGGTGGCGACGGGCCTGATGAACGAGGCGGAGGCGTACGCGGACGAGCGCGCCCACGCCATCACGGGCTGGCTCGGCGCCGACGCGTACGAACTCGAACCGCATACCGCGTCCTTCAAACCGGACCGGGCGGGGCTGGTCGTGGTGTGCACGGACGGGCTGTGGAACTACGCGGAGGGGGCGGTGGAGCTGGCCGCCGCGGTGCCGCCCGACGCGTACGAACGTCCGCTGCACGGCGCCCAGGTGCTGGTCGGTCACGCGCTCGACGGCGGTGGCCACGACAACGTAACAGTGGCGCTGCTGCCGTTCGCCGTGCCGTCCCGAGGGGCAGGATCGGCCTGCGGCACCACCTGAGCCGCGTCCGTTCCGCCTGTTCGTCCCCCTCGCCCCTCCTTCGCCTCTCCCCGCCCGACTTCCCGCTCGGACCTGTCCGCTTACCTGTCTTCACCTGACACACGTGGAGCAACGAGGAGCCGATCAGATGGCCAACTTCTCCAAGTCCGGCGTGCCGCGGTTCGCCGTCGAGGTGTACCAGAACGCCTACCTGCCCGAGGGCGGCCGTGAGGTCAACGCGATCGTCACCGTCACCTCGACGGGTGGGGGGACCACCGGCGGTGTGCCGTTGGCCGGAGCCTTCCCGACGCCCGCGCGGGCGTCGGGGACCGCACCCGACGCGGCGGTGGTGCTCATGGTCGACTGCTCGGGCTCGATGGACTACCCGCCCACGAAGATGCGCAACGCACGCGACGCCACGGCGGCGGCGATCGACACCCTGCGCGACGGCACGCGGTTCGCGGTGGTGGCGGGCACGCACGTGGCCAAGGACGTGTATCCGGGCGACGGACGCCTCGCGACCGCCGACGCGCAGACGAAGGCCCAGGCGAAGGACGCGCTGCGCCGGCTGAGCGCGGGCGGTGGTACGGCGGTCGGTACCTGGCTGCGGCTCGCGGACCGGCTGCTCGGCGCGGCCGACGTGGAGATCCGGCACGGAATCCTCCTCACCGACGGGCGCAACGAGCACGAGTCCCCGGAGGATCTGCGGGCCGCGCTGGAGTCCTGTGCGGGCCGGTTCACCTGTGACGCCCGTGGTGTCGGCACCGACTGGGAGGTGAAAGAGGTCACAGCCGTCGCCTCCGCCCTGCTCGGCACGGCCGACATCGTGGCCGATCCGGCGGGGCTCGCCGCGGACTTCACGCGGATGATGGAGCACGCGATGGGCAAGGAGGTCGCGGATGTGGGCCTGCGGCTCTGGACTCCGGTCGGTGTGGAGATCGTGTTCGTGAAGCAGGTGGCGCCCACGGTCACCGACCTGACCGGCCGCCGCACCGAGGCGGGCCCCCGCGCCGGCGACTACCCGACCGGCTCCTGGGGCGACGAGTCCCGGGACTACCACGTGTGCGTACGGGTTCCGCAGGCCGGGATCGGCCAGGAGATGCTGGCGGCGCGTGTCTCGCTGATCCTGCCCCCCACGTCGGCCGACGCCACCCCGCAGACCCTTTCCCAGGGACTCGTACGGGCGGTGTGGACGGACGACATGGTGGCGTCCACGTCGATCAACCCCCAGGTCGCCCACTACACGGGCCAGGCCGAATTGGCGCAAGTCATCCAACAAGGCCTGGATGCGCGTAAATCAGGAGACTTCGACGGCGCGACCGCGAAACTGGGCCGTGCGGTGCAGCTCGCCTCGGCCTCCGGAAACGCGGATACCGCGAAACTCCTTTCGAAGGTGGTCGACGTCGTCGACGCGGCGACCGGTACTGTGCGACTGAAAGCGAGGGTGGCGGAAGCGGACGAGATGACACTCGAAACGCGCTCGACCAAGACCGTTCGCGTCAAGAAATAGCGGCAAGAACGACAGCTGCGTACACGACAGCGACACAGCCGCACGGGGGACCATCCGGTCCGCCGCGCGGCGCGCCTACGAGCATGACGGCCTGCGGGCCGGACGAGGAGAGGGGGAAGCGCCGACATGCCGACCTGCCCGAACGGACACCAGTCGGGTTCCGAGGACTG
Source organism: Streptomyces sp. NPDC058637 (assembly GCF_042717325.1). Taxonomy (NCBI): domain Bacteria; kingdom Bacillati; phylum Actinomycetota; class Actinomycetes; order Kitasatosporales; family Streptomycetaceae; genus Streptomyces; species Streptomyces sp. NPDC058637. Next base: position 14,133 of record NZ_JBHXRD010000043.1, read on the forward strand.
GTGCGAGGTCTGCGGACATCGCATGGCCGGGGCGGGTGCGCCCGCGGGCGCGGTCCCGCCGCCGCCTCCTCCGCCGCCCGCGCCCGGTTACGGCTACCCGCAGGGCTCCGGCTCCGGTGAGCCGACCGCCCAGGCCGAGCTCTGCCCGCAGTGCCGCACCCCGCGTGAGGCGATGACGCCCTTCTGCGAGGAGTGCCGCTGGAACTTCCTCACGAACACGGCGACCTCGTACACCCCGCTGGCACCGCAGGGCAATGTCGGTGGCCCGGCGCCCGGCCTGAATCTACCGCCCGGGTTCCAGGCGCAGCAGGGACCGCCGTCGCCACCGCAGCAGCGGGACGCCTTCGACTACCAGGGCTCACGGCCGTCGCAGATGAACCGGCCCGCGGAGCCGCTCTCGCCGGAGCCGGCGGGCCGGCCGGGTCCGCCGCCGTTCCAGCAGGGGCCGCCGCCCCCGCCGGCCTTCCAGCAGCAGTCGCCGTCCCCCTTCGAGCACCAGGGACAGCAGGGCCCGCCGCCCGGACCGCCCTCGCCGTTCGAGCCGCAGGGTCCGGGCCGGCAAGGTCCGCCCGGGCAGCCTTCGCCCTTCGATCCCCAGGGTCCCGGGCAGCAGGGCCCGCCTTCGCCGTTCGAGCCGCAGGGTCCGGGGCAGCAGGGGCATCCCGGTCAGCCCTCGCCGTTCGAGCCGGAGGGTCCGGGACGGCAGGGACCGCCGCCCCCGCCGTCGTTCCAGCAGCAGTCCGCGCCGCCCGCGCCGCCGCAGCCGCAGGCTCCGGGGACCGGTGGGGACGACGACTGGATGCTGCCGCCGCCCTCCCATCAGCAGCAGCCTCCGCAGTCCTTCCAGCAGGGACCGCAGACGCCCCAGGCGTCACAGCCGCCGCAGGCCCCCCAGCCCCCGCAGCAGCAGTTCCCCGGCCAGGGTCCCGGCCAGGGCCAGGACCGGTCGTCCGGCAGCTGGTCGGCCGTCATCGCCCCGGACCGCGCGTACTTCCTGGCGATGATGCAGCGCAGCGGCCCCGAGGCGACCGGGCTGAACCTGCCCGCGTACTCCCCCGAGCAGCACCTGCCGCTCACGGGCAACCAGATCACCATCGGCCGCCGCCGGCACAGCACCGGCGAGTCCCCCGACATCGACCTCGCCGTACCGCCGGAGGATCCGGGCGTCTCGCACCAGCACGCCGTGCTGGTGCGGCAGCCGGACGGCACCTGGGCGGTCGTCGACCAGAACTCCACCAACGGCACCACGCTCAACGGTGCCGAGGACCCGATCCAGCCCTATGTCCCCGTCCCGCTGCAGGACGGCGACCAGGTGCATGTCGGGGCCTGGACGACGATCACCGTCCGCCGCGACTGATCCTCCCGCACGCCCGCGCCGGGTACCGGGGTCCTGGGCCCTCGGTACCCGGCCGGTGCGTCTGCGACGATGGACGGGTGACAGAGATTCCGCGCGACACGCTTCAGGAGCAGACCTTCTACGAGCAGGTCGGCGGCGAGGAGACCTTCCGGCGCCTGGTCCACCGCTTCTACCAGGGTGTCGCCGACGACCCGCTGCTGAGGCCGATGTACCCGGAGGCCGATCTGGGTCCGGCCGAGGAGCGCTTCGCGCTGTTCCTCATGCAGTACTGGGGCGGTCCGCGCACCTACAGCGATCACCGGGGCCATCCCCGGCTGCGGATGCGGCACGCCCCGTTCCAGGTGGACCGTGCGGCGCACGACGCCTGGCTCTCCCACATGCGGGTGGCCCTGGACGAGCTCGGTCTGTCCGCCGCGCACGAGCGGCAGCTGTGGGACTACCTCACGTACGCCGCCGCCTCCATGATCAACACCGAGGGCTGACCCGCTCCCCTCCGCGTACGTGCGGAATCCGGTGCTCCGTCGCCGGATAACGGTCACGATCCCATCAATAGCGACCGCGAGCGGTTTCCAGCAGCCAACGCACTCTGAAAGCATCCTGGGAACGTCGGGGGGCGTGCGGCTGCTGAGGGTTTCGGGGGATCAGGTGACGGGGTTCGTCCTTCTGCGGGTGCGTGCGCACCGGCTGCTTCTCGCGGCCGCCCTCCTGGCCGTGCTGCTGACCACCTGCGTACTGGCTGCGCTCACCGCCTTCTCCGGTTCCGTCGGGGACGCCGCCCTGCGGCGCACGCTGACCCACCGTTCCGCCGGCTCCGCAGCCCTCTTCGTGTCCGCGGAGGTGGAGCGCGACCGGCGCGAGGAGGCCGACGCCGCGGTCCGCCGGGCCGCCGGTGACACCTTCGACGGACTGCCGGTGACCGTACGGAAGCTGGAGACCTCCGGACCGTACGCGCTGCCCCGTGGACTCCAGGCTCCGGCCGACCGCCGGGGCGAACCCGACCTCACGCACCTCGCCTCGCTGGACCGCAGCCGCGTCCGTCTGACCGAGGGGCGCATGCCCGTCGCCGGGGCGGGTGATCCGGCCGGGCCGGTGCAGGTCGCGCTCCCCCGTGCCGCCGCCGAGGCCCTGAAGGTGAGGACGGGCACGCGGCACACCCTCGCCGACCGGCTGGGCGGAGCACCGCTCACGATCGAGATCACCGGCCTGTACGAGGCGTCCGACCAGGCCGATCCCTACTGGCAGTTGGACGCGCTCGGCGGGCGCGGGGTCCGCGAGGTCGTCTTCACCACGTACGGTCCGCTGCTCGCCGACCCCGCGGTGCTGGCTTCCGGCCGGCTGAGTGCCGGTGGGGTGTCCTGGGTGGCCGGCGCCGACTTCCGTACGGTGACCACGGACCGGACCGGGGCTCTGCGCCGCGCGTCGACGGACGGGCCGAAGGCGTTGGCGGCGGCCGCGGTGTTCGACGGCGAGGTGACGGTGCGGACCTCGCTGCCCACCGTCGTCGAGCAGATCGACCGGGCGCTGCTGGTGTCCCGCTCGACGATCATGATCGTCGCGGTTCAGCTGGTCCTGCTCGCGGGTTACGCCCTGCTGCTCGTGGCCCGGCTGCTGAGCAGCGAGCGGACGGGTGAGACGGAACTCCTGCGGGCCCGGGGCGGTTCGCGGGGCCGGCTCGCCTCGCTGGCCGCGACCGAGGCGCTGCTCCTCGCGGTGCCCGCCGCTCTCGTCGCCCCGTTGCTCGCCGGACCGTTGACCCGGCTGCTCGCGGACCTGAGCGGGCTCACCCGGATCGGGCTGGAGCTCGGCGGTGGGGTGAACGGCTCGGTGTGGCTGGTGGCCGTCGCCGTCGCCCTGGCGTGTGCGCTCGCGGTGGTGGCGCCCGCCCTGGCCGCGAGTGCGGGCGGACGGCGGGGCTCCCGCGCCGCGGCGCTGCCCACCCCGGTGCGCGCGGGTGCCGACCTGGGGCTGCTGCTGATCGCCGGGGTGGCGTACTGGCAGCTGGAGCGGCAGACCGGGGCCTCGGGCGGCGGCGCGCTCAGCGGTGACCGGGAGGGCGAGCTCGGCATCGATCCGCTGCTGGTCGCCGCACCGGCGCTGGCCCTCCTCGCGGGCACGGTCCTGACGCTGCGCCTGCTGCCTCCGGCGGCCCGGCTCGCGGAGCGCCGCGCGGCGGGCGGCCGGGGGCTGTCCGCGGCCCTGGCCGGCTGGCAGTTCAGCCGCCGTCCGCTGCGCGGTGCGGGTCCGGTGCTGCTGATCGTGCTGGCCGTGGCGACGGGCATGCTGGCCATCGGTCAGGCCGCTTCCTGGGACCGTTCGCAGAGCGACCAGGCCGACTTCAGGTCCGGAGCCTCGGTACGGGTGGTGGCCGGGCTCGGCAACGACCCGGCGAAGGCGGCGCCGTACTCGGATCTGCCCGGTGTGCGCGAGGCGGCTCCGGCCTTCCGTACGACGGTCGACCTGTCCGGCGGGCGGACGGCCGAGGTGCTGGCGCTGGACACCGCGCATGCCGGTGAGCGGATGCTGATGCGCGAGGACCTCGCGGGCTCGGCGCCGCGGGAGCTGTTCGAAGCGATCGCCCCGCCGAAGGCCGCGCGTACCGGGGTCACGTTGCCGGAGAACAGCACCCGGGCGGTGTTCGATCTGCGGATCACCGACACCGCGGCGCCCGAGGAGAAGAAGCCGGCCGGTGCGGCTCCGCTGGTCAGCGTGCTGCTGGAGGACCGTTACGGCATCGGCTACCGGGTCGGTGCCGGGACCGTTCCCGTCGACGGGCGCACGCACACCGTCTCCGTGCCCGTGTCCCCGTCGGGCGGGCTGGCCGTGACCGGCTTCGAGGTGGACGGCGATGTGCCCGCGGACCGCTCCCAGCGGCGGCTGGTCTCGGTGACCGGGCTCAGGGCGCAGACGGCCGAGGGCGGCGAGCGGCCGGTCGGTGCGGGGGCCGGGGTGCGCTGGCGGGCGGCGACGACCGTGACCGAGGCGGGGGAGGAGCGGCCGGGCGAGACTCCGGAGCCGGTGCGCGCTTCGGGCGCGGCGCCTTCCTTCCGTTACGGCACGGGGGCCGTCCTGACGCCGGAGCCGTTCTTCGGCGGCGGCCCGGTGGGCACGCTCAGGGTCACCGCCGTCCGTGCGGCGGCGCCCGCGCCGAAGGCGGTGGCGACCGACGCGTATCTGACGTACTCGGGAGCGAAGCTCGGCCAGAAGGTCGACCTCACGCTGTCCGGCCGGACGGTCCGGGTGACCCTGGTGAAGTCGGTGCGGCAACTGCCCACCACCGGCACGGCCGGGTCCCCGGGTGCCGTCGGGCCCTCGGGCGCCGGTTCCTCGGCCGCCGGGAGCGGGGCGGAGTCGACGGTGAAGCCCGGCGGGAGCCTGCTCCTGGACCTCAGGGCCGTCTCCGAGGTGCTCGCCCAGCGGTCCGGTGCCGCGCTCGCGCCCACCGAGTGGTGGCTGAGCACGGCCCCCGGCGACGGGCCGGTGGTGGCGGCCGGGCTGCGCGAGCTGCCGGGTACGGACCCGGCCCAGGTGCTGGTGCGTGACGAGACGGCCCAGGCCCTGGCGGACGATCCACTGGGGTCGGGTCCGCAGTCCGCGCTGCTGGCGGTCGCGGCGGTCGCCGCGGCGCTGGCCGCGGTCGGTTACGCGGTCGGCCTCGTGGGCTCGCAGCGCGAACGGGCCGCGGAATTCGCCGTGTTGCGGGCTCTGGGTACGTCCCGCCGCAGGCTGGCCAGGATGGTCGCCGCGGAGCAGGGGATCCTGATCGCCCTCGCGGTGCTGATCGGGCTGGCGCTGGGGGCCGTACTGACCAGGGCCGTCGTGCCGCTCGTGGTGCTGACGGGGCAGGCCGCCCGACCGGTGCCGGACGTCCTGGTGCTGCTGCCCGCCGGGCAGGTCGCCGTGCTGCTGGCCTCCGTCGCGGCGCTGCCGTCGCTGATCGTGGCCGCGATCACGCTGAGGCGGGCCGATCCCGCCGTTTCGCTGCGCCACCAGGGGGACAACTGACATGACCGCCGCCAAGATCTCGGCCGCCTGCGCCCCTTGGGTCCGTACCCGGCTGCGTACCGCCCCCGGGATCACCGCCGCCCTCGCGGTCCTGGTGTTCCTGACGGCCTTCCTCGCCGCCGCGTTCCCGCGTGCGGTGGACGCGTACGAGACGAGGGCGCTGCGCCACGACATCGGCAGCGCGTCGCCGGGGCTGAGCGTGCTCGAGGTGGCGACGCCCCCGCCGTCCCTCGCGGCCCCGCGACCGGTACGCGAGCAGTACATGCGTGAGAAGGAGCTGGCCGCGGTCGACCGGGCGCTGTTGAAGGGCCTTCCCGCACCCGTGCGGGCCGATGTGCCGCGCTCCTCCTACGGGGCGCACACGTCGGAGCCGATCGTCGCGCGGGAGTCCTGGCTGCCCCGGCCCGACGCGCTGCCTCCACGGCTGCATTACGCCGTCCCGTCGGCGCTCCGCGAGCACAGCTCGCTGGCCGGGGGACGCTGGCCCGTCGCACGCGGCGAGGTGACCGCCGCCACCCGTGAGGTGGAGGCGGCCGTCACCGAGGAGACGGCGGCGGAGCTGAAGATGGAGGTGGGCTCCACGATCGCGGTGCCCACCCAGGGCGGGAAGCCGCTGACCGTACGCGTCACGGGCCTCGTGACCCCGCTGCACCCGGAGAGCGGCTACTGGTCCGTCGACCCCCTGTACCGCGCCCCGTCCCTGGTCCCGGACCCGGGTTCCCCGACGCCGGTCTCCTACTGGGCGGCGACGCTGTTCCTGGCCCCCGACACCGGGCCCGCGCTGCTGGCCACGACGGGCGAACCGGAGCTGTACTGGCGTATCGCCCCGGATCCCGCCGGACTCACCGCGGCCGACGCACCCGGGCTGCGGGACGCCGTCGCCTCGCTGGAGAACGGCCCGGGGCTGCTGAAGCTGCGCGCCCTGGTGGGGCCCAACACGACGCTCACCACGGACCTGGACGCCATTCTCGACGCCTATGCGGCGATGGGCGCGGCGATCGGCCCCGTCGTGACGGTCGCCGCCGTGGGGATCGGTGCGGTGGCCGCGGTGGTCCTGCTGATGACGGGTGCCCTGATCGGCGCCCGCCGCCACCACGAGCTGGCCCTGCTGCGCTCCCGTGGCGGCTCGCTGCGGGGCATCGGCGGGCGGCTGCTGGCCGAGACCGCGGTGGCCGTGCTGCCCGCGGCGGCGCTCGGCCTGCTGCTGGCCGTCCTCGTCATCGGGGAGGCCCGGTGGTGGCCCGCGGTGGCCGGTGCGGCCTCGGTCGCGGCCCTGGTCTGTGTGGCGCTGCCGCTCCGCACGACGCTGCACCACCGCAGGCCGCTGCTGCACGGCGCCCGCGAGGACGTCGTGCACGCGAAGCCCTCCCGGCGGCGTACGGTCGCCGAGCTGACCCTGCTCGTCCTGGCGGTCGGCGCGGTGGCCGCGCTGCGCCGGAGGGGTACGACGACGGGCTCGGACACCGACCTGCTGGTCAGCTCCGCCCCCGTCCTGGTGGGGCTGATCGCGGCCCTCGTCCTCGTGCGGCTCTATCCGCTGCCGCTGCGGCTGGCGGCCCGGCCCGTCGCGCGGCTGCGTGGGGCGGTCGGCTTCCTGTCGCTGGCACGGGCCGGGCGTGCCTCGACGAGCGGCACGCTGCCGCTGCTCGCCCTGCTGATCGCGCTGACCACGGCGGCCTTCGGCGGTTCGGTGCTGGCCGGGGTCGCCGACGCGCGTGACGACGCGGCGCTGCGGGCGGTCGGCGCGGACGCCCGGATCAGCGGTGAGAACGTGGGGCTGACGACGGTCCCGGACCGCATGACCCGTGAGGTGCGGGCGATGGACGGTGTCGAGGACGTGGCGGCCGTACGCATCGAGTACAGCGTTCCGCTGGCCGCCGCCCTGGACGCCAGGTCGGACACCGAGCGGGCGACCCTGCTGGGCGTGGAGCCGGCGTCGTACGCGCGACTGGCCCGTGGGACGGGCCTGCCCGCGTTGTCCGCCGGCCTGCTGAGGGCCGGCGGCGGGCAGGACGAGGTGCTGCCCGCGATCGCCTCCCCCGAGGTGGCGAAGCTGCTCGGCGACGAGCCGCGCACCATCGCGTCGGAGGGAGGGGACATCACGGTGCGGGTCGCCGCCGTCCTCTCGCGCACCCCCGCTGTGACGGATTCCGGCTTCCTCGTCGTCGACTCCGCGGGGCTCGGCACACGGCGGCCCACGACCCTGATGGTCACGGGTCCCGCACCGGACGCCGGACAGCTGCGGGCCGCCGCGAAGGACGCGGGGCAGTTCACCGTGCGGCTGCGTGCGGAGGAACGCGAGGCGTTCGTCGACACCCCGATGCAGTCGGGCGCCGAGCGGATCTACGGGGCGGCTGTCGCGGCCGGTGCCGGATACGCGCTGCTCGCCGTGCTGCTGTCCCTGCTGCAGACCGCGCCGGAGCGCAGGACACTGCTGGCACGGCTGCGCACCATGGGGCTCACCACCCGGCAGGGCAGGCGGCTGCTGGCGTTCGAGGCCATGCCGCAGGCACTGCTGGCCGCGTTCGGCGGGCTGCTCGTCGGCTGGGCGACCATCGCCCTGCTGGCGCCCGGCGTCGACCTCGCGGCGCTCGCGCTGGCGGGCGGGGAATCCGGATCACCGGTCGGCGCTTCGATGCGGGCCGACCCCTGGTCGCTGGCCCTTCCGGCACTGGGGGTGGTCGTCCTCGCCGCGGCTGTGGCGGGCGTCCAGGCGTGGTGGGCGAGCCGTCGTGGATCGATCAAGGAACTCAGGGCAGGAGACACCCGATGACGTCGTCGACAGAGACCACTCTGGCGGAGCTCGAACAGCGGGCCGTCACGCGCCGCGACCGTCCCTCGTACGGACATGACGCGCTGATCGCCTGCGACCGGCTGGTGCGCGTCTTCTCCGCGGACGGGGTGGAGGTGCAGGCCCTGCAGGGGCTCGATCTGCTCGTCACGGAGGGCGAGTTGATGGCGCTGGTCGGCGCCTCGGGCAGCGGGAAGTCCACTTTGATGAACATCCTGGCCGGCCTCGACGTGCCCACGGCGGGCTCGGCGAAGGTGGCGGGCTGCGATCTGCTGGCGATGGGGCCGAAGGAACGGCTGCGCTACCGCCGCGACGTGGTGGGCTTCGTGTGGCAGCAGACCGCCCGGAACCTGCTGTCGTACCTGACCGCCGTACAGAACGTCACGCTGCCGATGCAGCTGCGCGGCGGCGGCCGTGACCGTGAACGGGCCGCGCGCGCCGACGCCTTGCTGCAGATGCTGGATGTCGCGGACTGCCGTGACCGCCGCCCGGTACAGATGTCCGGCGGCCAGCAGCAGCGGGTGGCGATCGCGGTGGCCCTGGCCAACAACCCCTCGGTGCTGCTGGCCGACGAGCCGACCGGTGAGCTGGACTCGGCCACCGGCGAGCAGGTGTTCGCCGCGTTCCGACGGGCCAACGAGGAACTCGGCACGACGATCGTGATCGTCACCCACGACCAGGCGGTGGCGAGCGAGGTACGCCGCACGGTGGCGATCCGCGACGGCCGTACGTCCTCCGAGGTGCTGCGGCGTACGGAGGTCGACGCGACGACGGGGCAGGAGTCCCAGGTGGCGCGGGAGTACGCGATGCTCGACCGGGCGGGCCGGCTGCAGCTGCCCGCCGACTACACCGCGGCGCTGGGCATGGAGCACCGGGTGATGCTGGAGCTGGAGCAGGACCACATCGGGGTGTGGCCGGACGAGCCACCGAAGGCGTAGACGCGGCACGGGGACCTCAGGCCGTCGCGAACCGTCACGGCGCGGGGTCCCGGTCGGCACGCCCGTCACGGCGCGGGGACTCAGGTGTGCGGCCCGTCACGACGGCTCGGGCACCCTCAGGCCGTTCCGACCGTCACCGCGAGCGTGCCGAGGCCGCCGCCGCCCGCGCCCCGCAGGGCGATCGAGCCGAAGGGTGTGCGCAGCCGCAGCCACGAACCGGCCGTGAGCAGCGCGACGGGGAAGCCGGGCGACGGGCGCAGGAAGCCCAGGGACTGGGCCGCGTGCACGGCGCGCAGCGGGAGTTCGGTGTCGCCGACCGTGCGGGACCAGATGTCGCGGCCGATCAGGTCGCGTTCCGCCCGGGTGCGGCGGTCCTCGGGCAGGGCCGTGTCGCGGGTCCTGAATTCCGTCACGGCGGCGGTGAGCGCGGTGTGCAGGCTCTCCGGCCCCGGGAGCCCGGGCCGTTCCCGCCAGCCGCCGCGCGGCGGCAGCACCCCGGTCCACGGCGGACCGGTGACGGGCGCCGGCAGGACGCCGGATCCGGCCGTTCCGTCCGGGTCCAGCGATTCGAGGAGTTCACCGGCCGAGACGGTGGTGTCGAAGTCGTGCGTGCCGGACAGCCGTGCCGTACGGATCGCGAGGACGTCGAACGACGGCGGCCGGCCGAACACCGCCAGTGCGCCGCCGCCCGCCTGGAGGCGGACGGCGGCGGCCCGGTCGTAGTGGAGCAGCCGGCCGAGGAAGGCGGCGAGATCCGCCGCCTCCCTCTCGTCGGCGAACTGCGGCGACCGCACGGGCACCGTCATGCGGCAGCCGGCTCCTGGTCCATGTACTCCTGGAGGAAGCGCTTCTCCTCGGCGGTGATCCGCCGGGGCCGCTCCTCGGCCAGGTCGTAGGGCACGACGATCGTCGACGCCCGTACGTAGACCTGCTCGGGGTCCTTGATCTCGTAGGCGATCGTCAGCGACGCGGCGCCTATCTTCGTGACCCAGGACTCGACGGTCACCGGCGCGTGCCGGTGGACCAGCGGGCGCACGTAGTCGATCTCGTGCCGGGCCACGACGGACCCGCCGGCGAAGGACGGCGAGCCGTCCCCCGGCGCCAGCCGGAACATGAAGTCGATGCGCGCCTCCTCCAGGTAGCGGAGGAAGACCACGTTGTTCACGTGGCCGAAGGCATCCATGTCCGACCAGCGCAGCGGGCAGCTGTAGATATGACGGGCCACGATCAGCCTCGCGTGAGCTTCTTGTACGTGGCACGGTGCGGGCGGGCCGCGTCCGCGCCGAGGCGCTCGACCTTGTTCTTCTCGTACGACTCGAAGTTGCCCTCGAACCAGTACCACTTGGAGTCGCCCTCGTACGCCAGGATGTGCGTGGCGACGCGGTCCAGGAACCAGCGGTCGTGGGAGATGACCACGGCCGCACCGGGGAACTCCAGCAGCGCGTTCTCGAGCGAGGACAGGGTCTCGACGTCGAGGTCGTTGGTGGGCTCGTCGAGGAGCAGCAGGTTGCCGCCCTCCTTGAGCGTCAGCGCCAGGTTGAGGCGGTTGCGCTCACCACCGGACAGGACACCGGCCGGCTTCTGCTGGTCCGGGCCCTTGAAGCCGAACGCGGAGACGTACGCCCGCGAGGGCATCTCGACCTGGCCGACGTTGATGTAGTCCAGCTCGTCCGACACGACGGCCCAGAGGGTCTTCTTCGGGTCGATGTTGGCGCGGGACTGGTCGACGTAGGAGATCTTGACCGTGTCGCCGACCTTGATGGCGCCGGAGTCCGGCGTCTCCAGGCCCTGGATCATCTTGAACAGCGTGGTCTTGCCCGCGCCGTTCGGACCGATGATGCCGACGATGCCGTTGCGCGGCAGCGTGAACGACAGGTCGTCGATGAGGACCTTGTCACCGAAGGCCTTCGAGAGGTTCTCGACCTCGACGACGATGGAACCGAGCCGCGGGCCCGGCGGGATCTGGATCTCCTCGAAGTCCAGCTTCCGCATCTTGTCCGCCTCGGCCGCCATCTCCTCGTAACGGGCGAGACGTGCCTTGGACTTGGTCTGGCGGCCCTTGGCGTTGGAGCGGACCCACTCCAGCTCTTCCTTGAGCCGCTTCTGGCGCTTCTCGTCCTTGCGGCCCTCGACCTTCAGGCGTGCCTGCTTCTTCTCCAGGTACGTGGAGTAGTTGCCCTCGTAGGCGATGGCGCGGCCGCGGTCGAGCTCGAGGATCCACTCGGCGACGTTGTTCAGGAAGTACCGGTCGTGGGTCACGGCGATGACGCAGCCCGCGTACTTCGAGAGGTGCTGCTCCAGCCAGTTCACCGACTCGGCGTCGAGGTGGTTGGTGGGCTCGTCGAGGAGGAGCAGGTCCGGGGCCTCGATGAGCAGCTTGCAGAGCGCGACGCGGCGCTTCTCGCCACCGGAGAGGTTGGTGACGGGCCAGTCGCCAGGCGGGCAGCCCAGGGCGTCCATGGCCTGCTCCAGCTGCGCGTCCAGGTCCCACGCGTTGGCGTGGTCCAGGTCCTCCTGGAGCTTGCCCATCTCGTCCATGAGCGCGTCGGAGTAGTCGGTCGCCATGAGCTCGGCGACCTCGTTGAAGCGCTTGAGCTTGCCCATGATCTCGGCGGCGCCGTCCTGGACGTTCTCCAGGACGGTCTTCGACTCGTCGAGCTTCGGCTCCTGCATGAGGATGCCGACGCTGAAACCGGGCGTGATGTACGCCTCGCCGTTGGACGGCTGCTCCAGGCCCGCCATGATCTTCAGCACCGTGGACTTACCGGCACCGTTGGGCCCCACGACACCGATCTTCGCGCCGGGCAGGAAGTTCAGGGTGACGTCGTCGAGAATCACCTTGTCGCCGTGCGCCTTGCGCGTCTTGCGCATGGTGTAGATGAACTCAGCCAAGAGAAACCGTCCGGCAGCAATAGAGGTGTGGGCAGATACACCCATCTTGCCTGACGTCCGTGCCCGGACGGAAACCAGTACCGGTCCCCGGTACGTGCCTCCCGGCCGTCCGGAACGCGACGGGGCCCGGTACGGAGGTCCGTACCGGGCCCTTCACCGGCGCGTTCTCACGAAGCGCCCGTGGTCACGTCAGTCACTCGCACCGGTCGTCACTGACCGCTGGTCTGCGGCTTCTTCCGGCGGAGCAGGAAGACCGCGCCGCCGCCGAGGACGACGAGGGCGATGGCGACACCCGCGATGACGGGGGTGGCGCTGGAGCCGCCGGTCGCGGCGAGGTCACCCTCGGCGCCGGTGGAGCTGGTGCCGGTCTGGGCGGGGACGGGCTCGGAACCACTCTGGGTCTCGGTCTCGTCATCCGGGACCGGGGTGCCGGCGGTCTCGCAGTCCAGGACGCCCTTGAAGTTCTTGCTGAAGCCGCCGGGGCCGGTGATCGTGAAGTCGTACGCCTGGTCCTCGGCGACGGGGATCGTCACGGTCCGGGTCTCACCCGCGGGGATGCTGTGCTTGGTGCCGGCGAGCTCGAAGGTGAAGGGCTCGTCGCCCTTGTTGCCCGCGGTGATGTCCACGCCGCCCTTGGCGCAGTTCTTCTCGGCGGTGAGCGCGGGGACGGCGCCCTTCTCGGCCCAGGTGGCGGTCGCCGCCGCGGTGACCGTGGACTCGCTGGAGCCGGCCAGGATCATCGTCTGGCTCTTGGTGACCCCTGCGAAGACCCGGCCGACGGGCACCGAGGTGGTGGCCTGGACGGTCAGCGAGGCGGAGCCGTCGGCGGCGTCCTCGGGGATGTCGAAGTAGAGGCCGGTGCCGTCGGCGGCCTCGGTGACGGGCTTGCCGTCCTTGTCGGTGACCGTGACCCCGCTGGCGGCGGCGTCGGCCGGCGGTGCCACGGAGACCTGGCCGGCGTCGGTGCGGACGGTGATCGGGCCGAGCCGCTCACCGGCCTTGCCGGACACCGCGGCCGGGTCCAGGGCCACGGATGCCTTGGGCTCCGCCACGTTCTCGGCCTTGCCCTCCAGCCAGTCGGCGAGCTTCTCCGCCTGCGCGTCGGAAGCCGTCACGTCGGCGTCGTCCGAGAAGCGCCAGATGGCGACCTGGGTGCCCGCCGCGGCGGTCTTCTCGGTGAGCGGGCCGGTGCCGGCCTCCTGGGCGAGCGCCGCGAGGTCGTCGACCTTCGGGTAGGAGTGGTCCAGGATCCAGCGGATCTTGCCGGCGTCGTCGTTGGCGCCGAGCGAGCTCTGGTCCCAGGGGGTCTCCAGGTACTTCGCCCGGTCCTGGGTGGGGTTGTGGATGTCGATGCAGTACGTCTTGAGCGTGCCGCCGCCGTCGACGGTCATCTCGAACAGTCCGGCGGGGAGCTCCTGGGTTTTGGACTCCTTGCCGTCCTTGCCCTCGATGCGGAGCACGGCGCGGTCGTAGGTCTTCAGCCCGTCCAGGACGGCGGTCGCGCCGCCCTGGTGCTGACCGGTCTCCTCCGCCGCCGCCGCCGTGGCGCCGACGAGCGTCCCGGCCGCGACGAGGCCGGAGGCCAGGATCGCGGCGGCCACCCGGGCGAGGCCGCGGCCCCGCCCGGAACGGCCCCGTTCCTGGTCGTGTCGGCGTCCCCCGCTCAGGCTCTGTATGGACTGCTCCGTCGTCGCCTTGGGCGACGAAGCGGTTGCTGAAGACACAGAAAACACAGAATTCCCCTCCGGGCGAGACCTTCACGCCTGGTTCACGTGTGGGAGGTGTCTCGCCAGCAAACTCAAGTGCCGCATGAGTACTGGGGAATCGTAAAGAGCGAGTGAAGGACAGTCCCCCGTCATGCCGTCAGATAAGCATTCCGAATCGCAATCGTTACCGATGGCTTCGGCGCGCCCGGGTGTTCAGGACACGGGAACCATGTCCGTGGCCGGTTTCTGACGATGTGCCGGAGCGGTCAGTGCCGGTTCGCCTCTGACCACCCGCCGGAACGCGGCCGTCCCCCTGGTCAGATCGTGTCCCACCGCCACCGCCTCGATGTCCACGGAGGTCTTCCACACCCCGTCCCGCTCCTCCTCGCGCACCTTCAAACGCCCGTGCACCAGCAGGGGTTCTCCGACGGCTACCGATCCGGAGAGGTTCGCCGCCAGGGTCCGCCAGGCCCGGACCGTGTAGAAGCTGGTGCGGCCGTCCGCCCAGATCTGCTTCTCGCGGTCCCACCGCCGGGGTGTCACCGCCATACGGAATCGCGCCATGGGTCCCGTCGCCGTCTCCCGGAAGTCCACCGGAGTCGCGGCATTTCCCACCAGCGTCACCCATGTGTCGTTCATTTCCCGCTCCCCGTTTCCGTCCTGCCGCCGGCCTGTTGTCCGGACTGCTGTCCGGCGTTTCGCCGGGCCCGTCACCAGGGCCGTTGTCAGGCCCGTCGCCAGGCCTTCCGTCCGACCCGGCTCCGGACCCCCGGGCGGGCAGCGCAGGGCATGGCCGCCTTGCCCGCCACGCCGTCCGCCACCGTGCCCTCGTGGTCCCGTGCGGACCACCGACATCCATGCTGGACGGAATCCGGGAATGCCGCTGGAGCCTGTGGACTACCGGCCGGTTGTGGAAAACTCCGTCACCGTCACGTACCGCTCCCGCACCTCGCGGTAGCGCGCCAGCTCCGCGGCGACCGGGTCGAGGACCCTGGCCCGGCCGCACCCGGCCGCCGTCTCGCGCAGCCGCCGCTCCGCCTCCTGCCCGTACCGGCGGGCGGGGCCGCGCGCCGCGGCCGCGCACGACCACTCCACGAGCGGTCCGCCGACGACTCCGGCCAGCATGAGAAGGGCCGGGGTGACCAGTCCGGGTTCGATCACACCGACGATCTGGCCGAGCAGCCACAGCCCGCCGAAGACCTGAAGCAGCGTCATCGAGACCTGTGCCAGCACCGCGGCGGGCCACCACGCGGGCCGCGGCGGCCTGGTGCCACGACCGCCGAGCGCCCCGGCGACGGGAGCGACGGCCCTTTCCGCGGGGCGGCCGGGACCACCCGCCGAGGCACCCTTCGTGTCCGGGGCCGCGGCGCCGGAGCCGGCGGTCGCCGTGCCGGAGCCCGCGGTCGCAGCCGCGCGCCCCCGGCCACCCACCGCCGCCTGCGCCTGCGCGTTGCGTGACAGCTCGTCCAGCGCCTCGGGCAGCCTCTTGGCCCCGTTGACCGCCGCCTCGCGCACGGCCTGTGCCCAGGGTGCGGGCAGCCCGTCGACGGCGTCGTCCGCCAGCTGCCGTACGGCCTGCTCCACCCGCTGCCTGGCGGTGAGTTCCTCCTCCGGCGGTGCGAGGGCCTGTGCCATGAGGTCCAGGCCGCCGCCGAGCTGCCGGGTGGACTCGTACCAGCGCCACAGCCTCAGCCACGGCGTCCCGCAGGCCCGCCCGGCGTTCCTGCGCCACTCGCGCTCCGCCGCCTCCCCTGCGGCCGACGCCCCCACCGCCTCGGCCAGCCGGTCGGCGAACTGCTCACGGGCCCGCTCGCCGAGCCCGGGGCGCCCTTCGGCGACGTACACGGGCCGCAGCCGTGCTGCCGCCGCGTCCACGTCGGCGGAGAGGCGGCGGGCCGCCGCCGTACGGCCCTGGACGAACCGGCCGAGCAGTTCGCGCAGATCGCCCACCCCGTGGCCGGTGAGCGCGGACAGGGGCATGACGGTGGCGCCGGGTTCCCCGTGCTCCCCCACCGCCATGCCGTCCTCGTCCAGCAGCCGGCGCAGGTCGTCGAGGACGAGGTCGGCGGCCTCACCGGGCAGCCGGTCGATCTGGTTGAGGACGACGAAGGTGATCTCGGCGTGCCCGGCGAGCGGCCGCAGATAGCGTTCGTGCAGGGCCGCGTCGGCGTACTTCTCCGGGTCGACGACCCAGATCACCGCGTCGACGAGCGCCAGCACCCGGTCCACCTGGTCCCGGTGGCCGGTCGCCGCCGAGTCGTGGTCGGGCAGATCCACGAGCACGAGCCCCTGCAGCGCCTCGTCGGTCTCCGTGCCCCCCTGTACCGGCCTGCGTCGCAGCCTGCCGGGAATGGCCAGCCGGTCCAGCAGTCCGGCGGCCCCGTCCGTCCAGCTGCAGGCGATCGGCGCGGACGTCGTCGGCCTGCGCAGTCCGGTGTCGGAGATCTGGACGCCCGCGAGCGCGTTGAAGAGGGTGGACTTCCCGCTTCCGGTGGCACCGGCGATGGCGACGACCGTGTGCCGGGAGGAGAGCCGCTGCCGGGCCGAGGCCTCGTCGAGCACCCGTCCGGCCTCGGCGAGGGTGTCACCGTCGAGCCTGGCCCTGGACAGCCCGACGAGCTCGCGCAGCGCGTCGAGGCGGGGCCGCAGGGGGCTGCCGGGCAGCCCGTACGCCTCCACCTGGGGGCGTACGTCGTCGTCACAGGGGCGTTTGGGCCGCGCCTCCCCCTGTACGGCGTCGGCGGCCCGCCGTGCGATGAGCCCGTCGTCCCAGCTGCGCCCCTGGGGCCCTTCGGTGCCTTCGGCCCGGTCGCGGTCGTGGTCGGTGACAGCGGTCATCGCTTCCGCCTCTCCTTCTGCAGTACGGACAGGGCGGCGATCAGTTCGGCCTGCGGTTCGGGGGCGACTTCGAGCGCGTCCAGCGGGGTGAGCCGGCGGTCGCGTTCGCCGTGCAGGACCTGGTCCAGGCAGCCGGCGAGGAGTGCCCCGCCCTTGTCGCGCAGCCGCAGCGCGCCCTGGGCGCCGATCCGTTCGGCGAGCTGTTCCCCGGCTCCCCGGGCGCGGCGCCCGCCGAGCAGGACGGCGGCCAGCAGCGCGGCCACCGTCTCGGCGTCGGGTGCGGCGTTGCGTTCCAGCAGCCGCGCCTCCTCCTCGGCCAGTTCCTCCAGGACCCGCCGCCAGCGCCTTACGGCCATCTCGATCCGGCCCTGGATGTCCTCGGCCGGTCCCCAGCCGCCGGCTTCCCGGCCGGCGTCCTCGTACCGGAAGTCCCCTGCGGCGGGCTCGCGCTGCCAGGTGGTGCGGATCTGTTCGTCGGCGGCGGCCACCGCGCACTGGAGCAGGGCGCCCAGGCTCTCCACGAGTGCGTCGAGCAGTTCGCCGGCGGTGCTGTAGAGCGGGTATCCGCGCCACCGGGTGCGTGCGGCCCCGGCGAGCACCGCACCGTTCTGGAGCCGCCGCCGGACGCGGGACGACTCGTTGCCGTACGCCTCCTCGACCACCCCCGTCAGCCGGACCGCCGCCGCGTACTGCGCGGCCACGGCCCCGGCCAGCTCGGGCATTCGTACGCCGAGCGAGTCGATGACCCCGGACGCCGTGCGCCCCACGGCCTGCTGACGGGCCGCCGGGTCCTGTGCGCGGTGGGTGAGCCAGGCGCGCAGCGGTGCGACGGCGGTGGTGGGCAGCAGGCCGCTGCCGCCGCCCGCGGACTCGGGCAGTTCGGGGATGGTGAAGCGGGGGACCTCGCCGAGCCCGGCCCGGGTGAGGAGGGCCGCGTACTGCCGCGAGACTTCGGCGATGACCTGGTGCGGCACCCGGTCCAGGACGGTGACCAGGGAGGCGTCGTACTCCTTGGCGGTACGCAGCAGGTGCCAGGGGACCGCGTCGGCGTACCGGGACGCGGTGGTCACCATGACCCAGATGTCGGCGGCGCAGATGAGCTCGGCGGCCAGGACCCTGTTGCGTACGACGAGCGAGTCGATGTCCGGGGCGTCCAGCAGCGCGAGCCCGCGGGGCAGGGTCGCCGCGGTCTCGACGCGCAGCACGGTGCCGTCCTGGTTGCCGTCCGCCCCCAGGTGGTCGAGCCCCTCCGGATCCTGCGCCTGCCCGGGCGGCAGCCACACCCTGGTCAGCTCGGGCAGTACGCGCACCCCGGCGAACCAGTGGTGGTCGTCGGGGTGGCAGACGAGCACCGGGGTCCGCGTGGTCGGGCGCAGGACTCCGGCCTCACTGACCCGGCACCCCACCAGCGAGTTGACGAGTGTCGACTTCCCCGCGCCGGTGGATCCGCCGATCACCGCGAGCAGTGGTGCCTCGGGATCCTTGAGCCGCGGGACGAGGTAGTCGTCGAGCTGGGCGAGCAGTTCGGTCCTCGTCTGCCGGGCGCGCGCGGCCCCCGGCAGAGGGAGTGGAAGACGCACGGCGGCGACACGGTCGCGCAGGGCGGAAAGTGCGTCGATGAGCTGGGGCCGTACATCCATGGTTACCACATGTGAAGAATGCCCAATTTTGGCGCCTTTTTGAAGCGTATAGGCCCCTCTGCGCGGCGGATCCGTCCCAGGGGACAGAGGGGACGAGTGGGGCGCAGGCATAACGAGTGCACAACACCCGGGACGCGAGGCGCCAAAAGCGGTGCATGAATCGCACCTACCTGCGATTATCGGTTCGCTTCACTGAACCTCCACATCGTGCCACGCAGGTGAAGCAACCGGGTCAAGGCGATCGGAGCCCTATCCTTGTCCCGGCAAGGTCACGGATGGCTTGATCCAGCGCCCTCCGGGCCACCGAGGCCGACACCGGCCCCCGTAGCTCAGTGGATAGAGCAGGCGCCTTCTAAGCGCTTGGCCGCAGGTTCGAGTCCTGCCGGGGGCACACATCCCGTACTACGCCGGACCCTCCTTCGGGAGGGTCTTTTTTCGCGGGCCACCGCACCGTAGCGAGGACGCCGTAGCGACCGCGTAAGCACCGGACCGTTCGCAGGTCACGGCGGGGCTGCCGCCGGGCGTCCGCTCCTCGCGATCGTGGGCCGACGGCCGCCCGCCGGTCCTCCCCCGCCGTCCGCGGTTGCCGCCCGGGTCGGCCGGCCCTGGGACCGCACGGCGGAGCCGCCTTCCGGAACACGGCCTGGGCCAAGCGCCTGCCCGATCCACCCCTGCCCGGTAGCCGCGGTCGGCTCGGTTCGACCTGCCGCACCGCTGCCCTTGCCGGGTTACTCGGTCGAAGGGGACGGCGTCCGTCGGAGAGGTGTGCCAGTTGGTGAGGATCGATTGCCGGGAATGAATTCCCCTTGTGGATCAGCGGTCGAGACCGAAGCCGTTCCGGCTTCTCGTTGCCTGCTTGACCACCATGAGGAGCTGTGGGCCGAGACGGCCCCCGCCGCCTTCGTTCCGAACGGCTCCGACGCAGAACCGGATACATGATCACGAGGTGGAACGCGCCGGCCGCCTACGGGACGTACGCAGCACCTGAAGCCGGCAGCGGCTCAGCCGCTCAGATCCCCGCGCTTGACCGCAGCTACGAACAACGACCAGCCGGCAGCGGGGAACACCAGCGCCGGACCGTGCGCGGCCTTGCTGTCGCGGACGGGGACGCCGCCGGGGTAGCCGTCCGAGACCTCGACGCATGCGCCTTCGCCGTTGTTGCTGTGACTCGACCGTCGCCACGCGTGCAGAGCGGATGCATCAGGAATCGCGTTCATCTTCATACTCTTTCAGGTAATCGCGAATCAGGTCGAGGGACTTCTCCACAGGGAGGGCCAAGGAGCGAGCCACGTCGAACCGCTGGGTCAGATCGAGTGTCCGCTTCGGCAACTCCGCCGTCTCGCCGGAACTGAAGCTCTCGATGAACGCCATCGTCCCGCCGTCCCGCAGCGTGAGCAAGGTCAGGCACCCTCCCATCATCGGGTGCGCACCCTCGGTGAACGGCAGTACCTGGACTGTGAGTTTCGGCCGCTCGGCAGCCCGCAGCAGGCATCGCAGCTGATCGGCCATCTGCTGGGGGCTGCCCACCGGCCGCTTGAGAGACGCTTCGTCCATGATCGCCCAATAGAATGGCGGTTCGGGCCGGTCGAGGATCCGCTGTCGTTTCATGCGGACGACCACCCGGTCGTGCAGCTTACTTTCGGGCTCCCCAGGAAGGGACGTGCGAAACAATTCGTGCGCATAGTCCTCTGTCTGCAACAACCCTGGGATGAGGCTGCTCGTAAAGACCTGGATTCGGTCCGCTTCGAGCTCTTTCCTCACGACCGCCCGGCCGTAGTCGGGAACCGAGCCGTCGTGCGCCATCTCCAGCAGATCGGCCAGCACCCCGTCCGAATCGAAGAACTGGTCCAGCGATGTCACCAGCGCCTCCGACGGGAGCTGGTCCCCCAGTTCGACGCGCCCCAGGTAACTATGCGAATAGCCGCCCACCTGTTCGGACAACTGTCGCAGTGAAAGTCCCCTCCGCTCACGCAGCCGGCGCAGCCGTCGTCCCAGCCTCACACGCGGTGTGACCTTGCCCGATTCCCCGTTCAACTCCACCTGGGCCGAACCCGCTTTCGCATAAATCGCTGTCCACTCAGGTCTTTTGGTGACAGCTGGGACATGCCACCAGTCTGCCCGAGCGGGCAAGGTGGGACCGCCGAAAGAACAGAAACCCCCGCGACGTTTGCAGACGTCCGGGGGCGCGGCCGAAGCACTTGAAGAGGAGTCCCCGGCAATGCCGAAGTTTATCGCGCGTCTCATCCGACCGCTGTGTGACGTCCTGTTTCCTCCGGACGGCGAATCCGGCCCGGACGGCGGCCCGGCCACCGTCGTGTTCCGCCCCTCGGTCGTATTCGTCCACGCATGCCACTCCGGCCTGACCAGCCGGCACAGCGCCTTGTTTCTGCCCTACCCCCGGGGCGAGTTCGAGCGCTGGGAGCGCGCCCGGCAGCGGCTGGCTCTGTGGGACGCCGAGGCGTCGGCCTGATGGGCTCCCACATCGAGCCGGTGGTCCTGCGCTGGAGCCGGCACCCGCGCTGCGTCGCCCTGGCGCGACTGGAGTTGCGTAAGGCGCTGGCCCGTTGGGGTCTGGGTGCCCTGGAGGACTCGGCAACACTCGTGCTGTCGGAGCTGCTCACCAACGCGGGGCGTCACGCAAGGGTTTCACCGGGGAGGGAGATCGAGACCCGTTACGTCCCGGCCCCGGGCGGCCTCCGTATCGAGGTGCACGACGCGTCGTCCGTACCACCCGTGCGGCGCGCAACGGCCGATGACGCCCAGGACGGGCGGGGACTCACTCTCGTCGACGCGCTCGCCGACAGCTGGGGCACAGACGGACGGGCAGGGCCCGGGAAGGTGGTGTGGGCAGAGCTCAGCCTGTCGCCACGCTGAGCCCCGCGCGGTTCACAGGGCGTGCGGTCGGGCCAGGGTCTGCGCCGGCTCGTCCCCGACCGCGCGTCCGGCACGGTCCGCGTCGCCCGGCGTGACGGCGTCCGCCGGTACGGCGTGCCCCTGGGCGGTGGAGTGTAAGGACGAGGCGCATGGCCGGCCGGGCGCTGCCGACCGGCCGTCCGGCACTCGCGGTGCGGGCCGGACGGCCGCCGGATGCGCCAGGAACATATACGGCTGAACGGCTTTCCGGGCTGAAGGGCCTGCACGGATCCGGCCACTCCTACCGCTGTGCCTCTCGCGTGCCCCGCTCTCGACATGGCCGGCCTGCGTGACTGAGCCCACGAGTTGGCTGTGGTGGACACGGAAACCTCCGGGCTGGTGGCACGCGGGGACCGGGTGCTCTCCGTCACCGTGGTGACCCTCGGTCCGGACGGCGTGCAGACCGGTGAGTTCTCGGCGTTGCTCGACCCGGGCTGCGATCCCGGGCCGGTCCATGTGCACGGGCTCACCGCCTCACGGCCGTGGGGTGCGCCGAGCTTCGGTCAAGTCGCCGAAAGAATCGCGGCGTTGCTGAAGGACCGGGTGCCGGTCGCCCACAACGCCCAGTTCGACTACGGCTTCCTCGCTCACGAGTTCGCCTGGGCGGAACTCCGCCTTCGAGGACCCGGGACAGCCCGTGTCAGTGTCCGAGCCGCTCCACCAGCGCCGGTACGTCCGCGAAGGAGTCGAGGACGTGGTCCGGGGTGCCGTCGGCCGCCGCGTGCGTCTCGGGCAGGTACTTGCCCGTCCTGACCAGTACGCCTTTGATTCCGCCGCGCTGGGCCGCCAGCACGTCCGACTCGATGTCATCGCCCACCATCAGCGTTCCGGCCGGGACGGCGTCGAGGTGGGAGAGGGCCGCGGCGAAGAACGCGGGGGCGGGCTTGCCGGTGATCTCCGCCTCCGTCCCGGCCGCCAGTTCCAGGCCGCAGAGGAACGCGCCCGTGTCGAGGGCGAGCCCGTCGGTGGTACGCCAGTACAGGTTGCGGTGCATCGCCACGAGCCGGGCACCCTGCCGGACGTGGCGGAAGGCCCGGTCGAGCGCCGCGTACGTGAACGCGGGGCCGGCTCCGCCGAGGACGACGACGTCCGGTACGGCACCCTCGCCGTCCTCCTCCTCGACGAGTGTCACGCCCGACAGGTCGTCCCGTACGTCGCCGGTGTTGATCAGCAGACAGCGGGCCTCCGGGTGGTGCTCGCGCAGGTACGCGGCGGTGGCGGCGGGCGCGGTCAGGATGTCGTCCGCCTCGACGGGGAAGCCCGCGCCGGCGAGCCGGTCGGCGATCACGGCGCGGGTCCGTGACGTGTTGTTCGTGACGAGCGCCAGTGGGACACCGGAGGCACGCAGCCGGCGCAGGGCCTCCACCGCGCCGGGCAGCGGCTTCCAGGACACCGTGAGCACACCGTCGATGTCGATCAGGACCGCTCCGATTCGTTCCATGCCCCCGACCGTCCCCGACTTGCCGAACCGGCGCAAATGGGATTGTTTCGAAGGTGGGGGTGTGTGTTCGTTCCGGTCTCCCCTCCTTGGAGGCGAACCACTGTGCAGTTCACCGACCGTACGGACGCCGGGCGACGGCTCGCCGGGGCGCTCGGGCATCTGCGGCCGCGCGACCCCGTCGTCCTGGGCCTTCCCCGTGGCGGTGTCCCGGTCGCCTTCGAGGTGGCGCGGGCACTGGGCGCGCCGCTCGATGTGATCGTGGTCCGCAAGCTGGGCGTCCCGTACCACCCGGAGCTGGGATTCGGCGCGATCGGCGAGGGCGGCGTGCGGGTCATCAGCGACGAGATCGTGCGCCATGCCGGGGTCCGGGAGAAGGACCTCGTGTCCGTCGAGCGCGCCGAGGAGGCGGAGCTCCTGCGGCGGGCCCGGACGTACCGGGAGGGCCGGCCACGTCTGCCCCTCACCGGCCGGGCGGTGGTCGTGGTCGACGACGGGATCGCCACCGGGGCGACCGCCAGGGCCGCGTGCCGTGTCGTGCGGGCACAGGGCGCCGCCCATGTCGTCCTCGCGGTGCCGGTGGCGTCGCCGGATGTCGTCGAACGGCTGCGCGCGGACGTGGACGAGGTCGTGTGCCTCTCCACGCCGGGTCTCTTCTCGGCCGTGGGCGAGTGGTACAGCGACTTCTCGCAGACCTCAGACGAGGAGGTCGTCTCCCTCCTGGCGCGGGCGCCCGGGGGCGGAGCACCCGTGGCCGAGGAGGTGGAGGTGGACACGGGCGACGCCGGGCTCGCCGGGGACCTCGTGCTGCCCGGGAACGCCGGGGCGGTCGTGGTGTTCGCCCACGGTTCCGGCAGCAGCCGCCACAGCCCCCGCAACCGTTCCGTGGCGACGGCCCTGAACGGGGCGGGCCTCGGCACCCTGCTCCTCGACCTGCTCACGCCCGGCGAGGAGGTCCACCGGGCCAATGTCTTCGACATCGGGCTGCTCGCCGGACGGCTGGCGGGCGCCACCCACTGGCTGCGGGGCCGTGCGGCCCTCCCGGTCGGCTCCTTCGGCGCGAGCACGGGTGCCGCGGCGGCTCTGCGGGCGGCCGCCGCCCCCGATTCGGGCGTCGGCGCCGTGGTCTCCCGTGGCGGGCGCCCCGATCTGGCCGGGGCGGACCTGTCCGGGGTACGGGCGCCGACACTCCTCATCGTGGGTGGCGACGACACGACGGTGATCGACCTCAACCGGCAGGCGCAGGCGGCGCTCCACTGCGAGAACCGGCTCGACGTCATCCCGGGCGCCACGCACCTGTTCGAGGAGCCCGGCGCCCTGGAACGGGTCGCGGAGCTGGCCCGGGAGTGGTTCACCCGGCATCTGCTGCCGGGCGGCCCGTAGGGTTTACCTCGAAGCCTCGAAGGCCCCGGGAAACCACCCTCGCTCCGTCCGGCCCCCGGGCACACACCGGCGGCGAGGAGGGGCGTGCCTGCGGGTCAGGGCCGTGGACGGCTTCGGCGTCCGGTCGTACGCCGACGGGATCCGGCGCGTGTACACGGATGTGGTTCTCCGCGCCCCCGTGGAACGAGGACCCCGCGACGGCCGCCCTGTACACCGACCGGCTCGCCGCCGACATGGCGCGGCCGGGGTTCACCGCCGCACCGACCCTCGACGACGCGGGCACCGTGACCGGCTTCGCCACCGCCTGGAGCACGCCCCGACGCCTTCCCCGGCCGACCGCGGCTACGGGCACGTGGCCACCGCCCTCGGGCCCGACCGGGTCGCGGCCTGGCTGTGCGGGGCCGTGGAGGTGGACGAACCGGCCGTCGGCCCCGCGGCGCGCGGAGCCGGACCCGGTGGTGCGCGATCGCCGGCGGCGGTCACCGGGACGGCCCCGGACGGACGGTGCCGGCTGCTCACCTCGGTCCACGCCGAGGCCACGCCGCGCTTCCACGGCGGGCCGGCCGGCACCGGGCCCCCGCGCCCGTCCCGGGCCGGGCGCGCCTCACCGCCCTCCTCGGCCCCACCCACCCGGCCGGAACCCACAGCACCGTCCGACGCGTACGGGCCCGCGCGGAACCGGCCGCGTACGGCCGCGCTGCGGACACGGCTTCCCGGGCACCGGAACGATGCGCCCGACAACGATGCCATCCGGTTGCCTCCGTCCGTGCGGGGCGAACCGGGCACTCCGGGTGCGCACTTGCGAGAGGAGCGATGCGCGACCGTCATGTGAATCGATTCAAGCGCGGGGAAGATAGTGGTGCGCCCCGAACACTGTCAAGGGCGCCCACCCACTCCCCCCATTCAGGTCGCACATCGCCCTCCTTGCGTGAACTTCTCGCCATCAACCCATTGACTGAGCCCGCAATCCCCGTTTAGCTTCCGTGCAACCTGATTGAAACCTTTCACGGCGAGTGGAGCGACACGGTCCACCGCTGAGGAGCTCCCATGAACCAGTCCGCCCCGGACCCGGCCCCGGTCCTGGCCCTGAAGGGCGTGAGCAAGTCCTTCGGTGCCGTACGGGCCCTGCATGACGTGTCCTTGCAGTTGTTTCCCGGTGAGGCCCACGCACTCGCCGGAGAGAACGGCGCGGGCAAGTCCACGCTGATCAAGGCCCTCGCCGGGGTGCACCGTCCGGACAGCGGCGAGGTCCTGCTCGACGGCGACCCTGTCGTCTTCCACGGCCCGGCCGACGCCCGTGACGCCGGTATCGCGGTCATCTACCAGGAACCGACGCTCTTCCCCGACCTGTCGATCGCCGAGAACATCTTCATGGGCCGCCAGCCCCGGCGCTCACTGGGGCGGATCGACCGCAAGGCCGTGCACGCGACCACCGCCGCACTGATGCGCCGGCTCGGCGTCGACCTGCCCCCCGACCGGCCCGGCCGCGGGCTGTCGATCGCCGACCAGCAGATCGTCGAGATCGCCAAGGCGCTCTCCTTCGACGCCCGCGTCCTGATCATGGACGAGCCGACCGCCGCCCTGACCGGCAGCGAGACGGCCAGGCTCTTCTCCGTCGTCCAGACCCTGCGCGCCGAGGGTGCGGCCGTGCTGTTCATCTCGCACCGCCTCGACGAGATCTTCGAGCTGTGCCAGCGCGTCACGACCCTGCGCGACGGGCGGTGGATCTCCTCCGAGCCGCTGGAAGGGCTCACCGAGGACGACCTGGTGCGCAGGATGGTGGGCCGCGACCTCGACGACCTCTACCCCAAGCAGGACGCGGAGGTCGGCGAAGTCGCCCTCTCCGTGCACCGGTTGACCCGGGAGGGCGTCTTCCACGACGTGTCCTTCGATGTCCGGCGCGGCGAGATCGTGGCGCTCGCCGGGCTCGTCGGCGCCGGGCGCACCGAGGTCGCTCAGGCGGTCTTCGGTGTGGACCGTGCCGACGCGGGCGAGGTCAAGGTGGCCGGCGCGGTGCTGCGGCCCGGTTCGCCGACGGCCGCGATGTCCGCCGGGCTCGCCCTCGTACCCGAGGACCGGCGCCAGCGCGGTCTCGTCATGGATATGTCGATCGAGCGCAACATCGGTCTCACCGGTCTGGCCGAGGTCCGCAAGCGCGGGCTCGTCAGCCGGGCCCTGGAGCACGACCGGGCCGCCGACTGGGCCGTACGCCTCCAGCTCAAGTACAACCGGCTGGCCGACACCGTGGGTGTGCTGTCCGGCGGCAACCAGCAGAAGGTCGTGCTCGCCAAGTGGCTGGCGACCGGCCCCGAGGTGCTGATCGTGGACGAGCCGACCCGCGGCATCGACGTCGGCACCAAGGCCGAGGTCCACCGGCTGCTGTCCTCGCTCGCGGCGGACGGCCTCGCCGTCCTGATGATCTCCTCCGACCTGCCGGAGGTCATCGGCATGGCCGACCGGGTGCTCGTGATGCACGAGGGCCGGCTCGTCGCCGAGATCCCGCGCGAGAGCGCCACCGAGGAATCGGTCATGGCGGCGGCCACCGGACGCAACGAGAGGGCGGCGGCATGACCACCACCATCGAGAGTCCGCCGGACACCGCGAAGGCGCCGGCGCGCAGTGCCTCCTCGCTCGTGGACACGGCCTTCCGGGCCCGCGAGATATCCATCGCCGGCGCGCTGGTGCTGCTGATCCTCGGCACCTACCTGGCCAACCCGCTCTTCCTGTCCGACCAGGGCGTCAAGGACCTGCTGCTCAACGCGTCGATCCTGGTGCTGCTCGCGGTCGGTCAGTCCGCCGTGGTCATCACCCGCAACATCGACCTGTCGGTCGGTTCGGTCGTCGGCCTCTCGGCGTTCGCCTGCGGCAAGTTCGTCGCGGGGACCGACCACGGGGTGCTGACCGTGATGCTGCTCGGCATCGCCATCGGCGTGGTCTGCGGACTGGTGTCCGGCGCCCTCGTCAGCTTCGGCAAGGTCCCGGCGCTCGTCGTGACCCTGGGGATGCTCTACATCATCCAGGGCGTCGACTACTGGTGGGCGCAGGGCGAGCAGATCAGCGCCTCCGACGTGCCGGACGCGGTCCTGGGTCTCGGCAGCGGCGACCTGTTCGGCGTCCCCTACCTGCCGCTCATCGCCGTCGTCCTGCTCGCGGGGACCGCGTACTTCCTGCGCGGCTACCGCTCGGGGCGTGAGCTGTACGCGATCGGTTCGAGCCCCGAGGCCGCCCGCCTCGCCGGTATCCCCATCCGCCGCCGGGTGCTCGCCGCGTACGCCTTCTCCGGGGCTGTCGCCGGCTTCGCCGGGGCGCTGTGGCTGGCCCGCTTCGGCACCGTCGTCGCGGACAACGCGCACGGCTGGGAGCTGACCGTCGTCAGCGCCGTCGTCGTCGGCGGTGTCGCCATCACCGGCGGCACCGGCACCGTGTGGGGTGCCGCACTCGGCGCCCTGCTGCTCACCACCATCGGCAGCGTCCTGGTCGTCCTGAAGGTGGACTCCTTCTGGCAGGGCGCCATCACCGGTGCGCTCCTCCTGCTGGCCATCAGCGTCGACCGGATCGTGAACCTGCGGATGACCGCCGCACTGAGGAAGAGGAGCGCCCGTCATGACCACGGCGCCTGACACAAAGACGGCTCCCGCGTCGCGGGCCTCTCTCGTACGCGGCCTGGCGCTGCGCTGGGACACCGCGGTCGGTCTCCTCCTGGTGGCGGTCCTCGTCGTCGGCCTCGGCAGCACGGAGGGCTTCGGTTCGAGCGAGAACCTCGCGTTCGCCTTCAACGACATCGCCGAAGTCGCCATCATCGCCCTCCCGATGACCCTCCTGGTCGTCGCCGGGCAGGTCGACCTGTCGGTCGCCTCCATGCTGGGCCTGGGCAGTGCGCTGACCGGTGCGCTGTGGGAGGCGGGCTGGGCCTTCGAGACGATCGTGCCGGTGGTCCTCCTGGTGGGTGTCGCCGGAGGTCTCCTCAACGGCTGGCTGGTCACCGAGGTCGGCCTGCCGTCCCTGGCCGTCACCATCGGCACCCTGGCGCTCTACCGTGGTCTGGCCTCGGTGGCGCTCGGCAGCGACGCGGTGACGGACTTCCCGCAGACGTACGCGGACTGGGCCGTCGACACCACGACCGTGCCGGGCACGTTCCTCACGTACCCGGTCCTGCTCTTCGTCGTCCTCGCCGCGGTCACCGCGGTGGTGCTGCACGCCACCGGGCTGGGCCGCTCGCTCTTCGCGATCGGCGCCCAGGAGGAGGCCGCGTACTTCGCCGGCATCCGGGTCAAGCGGATCAAGCTGCTGCTCTTCGTCGTGACCGGCCTGTTCTCCGCCTTCGCGGGTGTCGTCTTCACCCTCCGGTACGGAAGTGCCCGTGCGGACAACGGACTCGGCTTCGAGATGCTCGTCATCGCGTCGGTCCTGCTCGGCGGCGTCGACTTCGACGGCGGGAAGGGCACGCTCTTCGGCGCGGTCGCCGGTGTCCTGCTGATCGGTGTCCTGAAGAACCTGCTCACCCTCAACGACATCGCCAACGAGGTCCAGGTCATCGTGACCGGCCTGCTGCTCGTGGCGTCCGTCCTCACCCCACGGATCATCGCCACCGTCGTCGAACGACGGCACCGGCGGGCCGCGAACACCCCTGCGCCCCGGTCGCCATGACCCCTCTCCGCACACCCCTTCCGCCGTACCTCTCCGAAAGGCACAACGCCGCCATGATGCTCCGCAATGCCGCTGGGCGCCGCGCCGTCGCGACCGCCGCCACCGCCGTCTCCCTCGCCCTCGCCCTGACCGCCTGTTCCGGCACCACGAAGGACAGTGAGGACACCGGTTCCGCGAAGGTCGCCGGTTCCGCGAAGGCCGATCCGGACGCGCCGTTGAAGAAGGGCCTGAAGATCGCCTTCCTGCCCAAGCAGATCAACAACCCGTACGAGAAGATCGTCGACGAGGCGGGCATCGCCGCGGCGAAGGAGTACGGCGGCACGGGCAAGGAGGTCGGCCCGTCCGACGCCAACGCCTCCTCGCAGGTCAGCTACATCAACACGCTGATCCAGCAGCGCCAGGACGCGATCCTGGTCGCGGCGAACGACCCCAACGCGGTGTGCGGCCCGCTCAAGCAGGCCATGAAGAAGGACATCAAGGTCGTCGCGTACGACTCGGACACGGCGAAGGACTGCCGTCAGCTCTTCATCAACCAGGCCAGCTCCGAGGAGATCGGCCGCAGCCTGGTCCAGCACCTCGGCGAGCAGCTCGGTTACAAGGGCAAGGTCGCGATCCTGTCGGCCACGCAGAACGCGACGAACCAGAACACCTGGATCGAGTTCATGAGGAAGGAGCTGGAGCTCCCCAGGTACCAGGACATGGAGCTGGTCAAGGTCGCGTACGGCGACGACGCGGACCAGAAGTCCTTCCAGCAGACGCAGGGCCTCATGCAGGCCTACCCCGACCTCAAGGGCATCATCTCGCCGACCACGGTCGGCATCGCCGCCGCGGCCCGCTACCTGAGCGACTCCTCGTACAAGGGCAAGGTCGTCCTCAACGGGCTCGGTACACCGAACCAGATGCGCAAGTACGTCAAGGACGGCACCGTCGAGCAGTTCTCGCTGTGGAACCCGGAGGAGCTCGGCTACCTCGGCTCGTACGCCGCCGCCGCGCTGGCGTCGGGGCAGATCACCGGGGCCGAGGGGGAGAAGTTCGAGGCGGGCAAGCTCGGTGAGTACACGATCGGCAAGGACGGCGAGGTCATCCTCGGCGAGCCGACCGTCTTCGACGCCGAGAACATCGACCAGTTCAACTTCTGAGTGCGGGGGCCGGCTTCATCATGCAGCGTGTCTGCTTTCTGCTGAAGGTCCGCGAGGACCGCAAGGACGAGTACCGCGAGCGGCACGCGGCGGTGTGGCCGGAGATGCTGGCGGCCCTGTCCGGGGCCGGGTGGCACAACTACTCGCTCTTCCTGCGTGAGGACGGTCTGCTCGTCGGCTATCTGGAGACGGAGGACTTCGACGCGGCCCGCGAGGCGATGGCCGCGACGGACGTCAACGACCGGTGGCAGCGGGAGATGGCGGAGTTCTTCGAACAGCCGGAGGCGCCGGACGAGGCGATGGTCCCGCTGACCGAGGTGTTCCACCTCGCGTAGACGGACACGCCGGGGGCCGGCCCCCGGCGTGTCCGGCAGGTCTCCCGTCCTGGGGCGGCCGGTTACAGGGCGGCGACGATCAGCAGGGTGAAGGCGAGGAGCGAGAACGCGGTCCGGGCCCGGTGGAGGCCGTTCCAGCGGGACTCGAACGCGGTGCGGGCCGCGCTGTCGTCGCCGCCCTCCGACCCGGCGAGCGCGTTGTTCAGCGGGATGTTCCCCGCGATCGTGATCAGGTGGCCGACGACGCTGCACAGGAGCGCGCCGAGAACCACCGGCCAGTCGGACGTCCCCGCGACGAGTACGGCGGCGGGGAGGAGGACCACCCCGGCGAAGAGGACGAGGAAGGGCGGCCCGGGAACCTTCTCGTTGAAGCGGCGCATCGCGGAGGCGAACTGGTCGTCCGACAGGGCGGCCAGGCCCGGCATGACCGCGATCATGAACGTCAGCATGAAGCCGGCGTAGAGGCCGGTGACGAGCACGGCGGCCAGGAGGAGCACATAGGACATGGGCTCATGATGACCCGGCGCCACCCCGCGCGCACAGCCCCGCAGGCACACCCTCGTGCAACGCTTCCGTCACACCGGCCCCGCGGGGTGCCCTCCGTGCCGGCGTACGCGGGGTGCGGGCCGGGCCCGCGGAGCGCTTCCGGCCGAACCACCGGGCCCGGACCTGGACCCGGGCCGTGCTCTTGCGGTCCCCGGCCGTGGTCAGCCGACCTCGCCCTCTCCCTCGCCGCCCTGCGGCTCGTCCCCGCCGCCGCCCTTGATGCGGTCGGCCTGCTCGATCGCCGTCGCCAGCTTCTCCACCGAGCTGTCCTCGGTGGAGGCGGCCAGCTTCCGTGCCTGACGGGCGAGTTCACCGAGGGCGGGGGTGCCCGGCAGGTCGCCGCCGCGCAGGCTGTCCGCGAAGTAGGCGGCCACCGCGGTCACCTGGAGCCTGGTGTTCTCGCCGCCCCAGAGTGTTCCGTCGACCGCCCCGGTCTCCACGGCCCCGGTCTCCTCGTGGGCCTCGCGGGTCTTCGGGTCCAGCCAGCGCACCGTGGCCGTCGCCACGTGCCCGGACGCGCCGTCGCGGAGGCGTACCGCGTAGAGCGCGGTGACGGTGTGGCCGGGGCCGACCTCGCCGCCGTCGACGCTGTCGTCGCGGAAGTCCTCGTCGGCGACCTTGCGGTTCTCGTAGCCGATGAGCCTGAACTGCTGGACGGTCTTGCGGTCGAAGGCCACCTGGGCCTTCGCGTCGCGGGCCCGGAGCTGGACGTGGGCGGGCAGCTGGTCGACGAAAACCTTCCTGGCCTGGGACTCGTCGCCGATGTACGTGGTGTTGCCGTCGCCCTTGTTGGTGAGGCGCTCCATCAGCGCGTCGCCGTAGTCGCTGCCGACGCCGACGCCGAACAGGGTGATGCCGTACTCCTCGCGTGCGTCGCCGATCCGTTCCAGGATCGCGTCGGCGTCGGTCTCACCGGTGTTGGCGAGCGCGTCGGAGAGCAGGACGACCCGGTTGGTGGCGCCCTTGCGGTGGCCCTTGACCGCCT
This sequence comes from Streptomyces sp. NPDC058637, assembly GCF_042717325.1. NCBI lineage: Bacteria > Bacillati > Actinomycetota > Actinomycetes > Kitasatosporales > Streptomycetaceae > Streptomyces > Streptomyces sp. NPDC058637. The sequence continues at coordinate 45,683 of NZ_JBHXRD010000043.1, forward strand.
CGTCGTAGCCGCGCTCCACACCGGCCGCCACATTGGTGGAGTCCGCGGGTTCCAGCTCGTCGACGGCGTCCCGGATCTCGGTGCGGTTGCCGCCGAGGCGGGTCATCTCCAACCGGGTCTCCGCCTCCCCGCTGAAGGTGACGAGGGAGACGGAGTCGTCGTCGCGCAGTTCGTCGGTGAGGATGCCCAGCGACTTCTTCGCGAGGTCGAGCCGGCCGGGCTCGGCCATCGACCCGGAGATGTCGACGACGAACGTCAGGGCGGCGGGCGGGCGTTCACCGGTGTCGTCGGCGGTCCCGGTGGCCAGACCGACCCGTACGAGCGACCAGTCGCCCGCCCCCGACGCGGCCTTCGTGCCGTCGACGGTCACCGAGAACCCGTTGCCCTTCGGCCGCTGGTAGCCCTGCCGGAAGCTGTTGACGAATTCCTCCGGCCGCACGACGTCCGCCGGGGGCAGCTTCCCGTCGCCGAGGAGGCGGCGCGCGTAGCCGTAGCCGGCGGTGTCCACGTCCAGGGCGAAGGTCGACAGGTAGTCAGGCGGCGCGACCTCACGGGCGTCGCCGTCCTCCTTGCGCTGTGCTCCGTCCTCCCGCTGCTCCGGTGCGGAGGACGGCGCGGCAGGCGCGGGCTGCCCGCCACGCGGTCCGCCGCTGCCGGTGGCCTTGTCCGCGGAGGTCTCGCTGCTGGTGCCGCCGCCGCAGCCGGTCAGCAGCATCCCGCCCGCCAACAGAGCGATCAGCGCTCCCCGATGAGTCCTTGTCCGGCGTTGCATCCGTACCCCCCACGTTGTCGACATCTGTGGATGTGACGTACGGGGCGCCTGCCAGGATCGGACGAACGTGTTGCGGATCTGTCTCGATGCGGCAACAGCGCGCGGGAACGGGCCGGAACATCAGGGTCAGGACACGATGTCCTTACGACTGAACCCCCGGAAGGCGAACGCGAACAGGATCAGGGCGTACGTCACCGAGACGGCCGCGCCCTTCACCATCCCGCCCCATTCGAGCTCGGGCTGGAGGGCGTCCGCCCAGGCGAACTGCCAGTGCGCGGGCAGGAACTCGCGCCAGGTGCCGAGGGCCGTGACGGCGTCCAGGACGTTGCCGACGATGGTCAGCCCGACCGCGCCGCCGACCGCGCCGAGCGGTGCGTCGGTCTTGGTCGACAGCCAGAACGCCAGTCCCGCGGTGACGAGTTGGGAGACGAAGATGAACCCGACGACGAGCGCGAGGCGCGGCACGGTGTCCGAGGTGCTGAGCGCGCCTCCGGTGGGCAGTTTCAGCGGCCCCCAGCCGTACGCGGCGGCTCCCGCGGCCAGGGCGACGAGCGGCAGGAGCACCATCGCGGCGAGGCTGAAGCCGAGCGCGACGACGAGCTTGCTCCACAGCAGCCGGGCGCGGGGCACGGGCGCCGCGAGCAGGTAGCGCAGTGAGGACCAGCTCGCCTCGGAGGCGACGGTGTCCCCGCAGAACAGGGCGACCGGGACCACCAGCAGGAAGCCGGCGGAGACGAACAGGCAGGTCGCCGCGAAGTTCGCGGCGGACTCCGTGGCGACGTCCATCAGGTTGATCCGCGAGCCGCCCCCACCACCGCCGCCCCCTTCACCGCCGGGGGTGCCGCCGATGGCGAAGGCGATGATGAGGATGAAGGGCAGGGCGGCCAGCACCCCGCCCATGAGCAGGGTGCGGCGTCTGCGCAGCTGCCGCATCGCCTCGACGCGCAGGGGCAGGGTGCGGCGGGCGTGGTAGCCGGGGGCTTCGGCGTGGCCCCGGACTTCGGTGGCGGAGCTCATGCGGATCCTCCGGAGATGAGGGTGAGGAACGCGTCCTCCAGGCGGCGGTGCGGACCGACACCCGTCACCGGTACGTCGAGACGGACCAGGTCGGCGACCAGTTGGGCCGGGGTGGCGCCGTCGAGCCGGACCAGCAGCCCGTGGCCGTCGTCCACCCGGACGGCGGAGCCGATGCCGGGCAGGGCCGCCACCTTGTCCGCGAGGGGTTCGGAGACCTCGGCCGCGGTGGTGACGAGCAGCATGTCGCCCGAGCCGGTGATCTCGGCGACCGGGCCCGCCTGGACGAGCCGGCCGCGGTCCATGACGACGAGGTGGGTGCAGGACTGTTCCACCTCGGACAGGAGGTGGCTGGAGACGATCACGGTGCGGCCCCCGGCCGCGTACCGGATCATCACGTCCCGCATCTCGCGGATCTGGGGCGGGTCGAGGCCGTTGGTCGGTTCGTCGAGGATGAGCAGGTCCGGCATGCCGAGCATGGCCTGGGCGATGGCGAGCCGCTGCCGCATGCCCTGCGAGTAGGTCCGTACGGCACGGGCCAGGGCGTCTCCGAGTCCGGCGATCTCCAGGGCCTCGTCGATGTGGGAGTCCCCGGCGGGCCGTCCGGTGGCCTGCCAGTACAGCTCCAGGTTGGCTCGGCCGGACAGGTGCGGCAGGAAGCCGGCGCCCTCGACGAAGGATCCGACGCGCGACAGCGCGGGCGCCCCGGGCCGGATGGCGTGCCCGAAGACACGGATCTCTCCGGCGTCGGGGGTGATGAGCCCCATCAGCATGCGCAGGGTGGTGGTCTTGCCGGCACCGTTCGGTCCGAGGAGTCCGAGGACCTGCCCCTTCTCGACCCGGAAGCCGAGGTCCCGGACGGCGTACCGGTCGGCGGACTTGGCGTACTTCTTGGACAGGTCCGTGATCTGCAGCGGTACGCCGGCGAGTGCCGGGTCGGGTGCGGGGGTCGTGGTGCGCCGGCGTGCGGTGAGCAGGAGCAGCGCGGCGATGGCGACCGCGGCGGCCGGCAGTCCCCAGACCCACCACGGGAGGGTGGCGGCCGCGGTCCTCACGGCGGGTGCGGTGGGTACGTTCAGCGGCCCCTCGAGGGAGACGGTGTACGTCGCGGGTTCGGCGGGGGACGCGTAGCCGAGGTCGGTCGTGGACAGCACGAGGCGGAGGCGGTGGCCTGAGTCGACCTCGTGGTCGATCGCGGGCAGGGTCAGCTCGACGGGCTTGCCCTGCCGGGCGGGTGCGATCCGGTACGGGGTGACGAGCTGGGAGGGCAGGACCTGCTGTTTCCCGTCCGGGGAGACGTCGTAGACCTTGCCGAACAGCACCGCGTCGCCCTGGCTCGCCCGGACGTTGACGCGGACGGTGGGTGATCCGGTGACGCGCAGGGACGTGTCCAGCGGTTCGGAGTCGTAGCGCGCGTACTGCCCGGGGAAGTCGAGGGAGAGGCCGACACCTAGGGAGGACAGCTGGGAGAGCCCGCCGCCGATGCCGGGGACGGCCGAGATGGAGGGGGGGTTGGCTCCGGCGGGGTTGTCGAAGGTCTGGGTGCGGTTGATCAGCCGGACCTTCTCGCTCCCGCCGGTCAGTCCCGGGTACGTGTCGCCGGTCGCGCCGCGCTTGAGGGCGGCGCCGTCGGTGGAGTCGATTCCTCCGGTCCTGGTCACGCGGAAGGCGGGTCCCGTGTCGGCGCCCTTGTCGTCCTTGAGGTAGCGGTCGAACCAGGTGCCGATCCGGCCCTCGACCCGGTCGGCCTCGGCGTCCCCGCCGTCGTGTCCGCCGGCGATCCAGTCGACGGACACGGGCGCGCCGTTGCCACTGATGGCCTTGGCCATGGCGTCGGCCTGGCCGAGCGGGAAGAGGGAGTCGCTCTGGCCCTGCACGATGAGCGCGGGTACGTCGATGCGGTCGGCCACGGCGACGGGGGAACGTTCCGTCAGCAGCTCACGCGCGGCCGTGTCCGGCTTCCCGCTGACCGCGACCCGCTCGTACATCTCGCACAGCTGCTTCTCGAACTTCGCGCATCCGCCGCCGGAGGAGACGAAGATGCCGGCCCAGAGTTTCTTGAACACCCCGTCGGGGAACAGCGCGTCGGCCAGGTTCCAGTAGCTGATGACCGGGGCGATCGCGTCGACGCGTTCGTCGTATCCGGCGGCGAGCAGCGACACCGCGCCACCGTAGGAGGCGCCGGTGACGCCGACCCGTGGATCGCCCTTCGCGTCGAGCTCCACCTCGGGCCGGCCGGCCAGCCAGTCGACGAGCCCGGAGACGTCCTCGACCTCCCCGTCGGGGGCGTTGAGGGTGATCTCTCCGCTCGACTTCCCGAACCCGCGGGCGGACCAGGTCATGACGGCGTACCCGTCGGCGGCGAGCTTCTCGGCCTGGGCACGCACATCGTTCTTGCTGCCGCCGAAGCCGTGCCCGATGAGCACGGCCGGCCTGCGCTGCGAACCTCCGGCCGTGAAGTACGAGGTGTCGACGGACACCCCGTTCATCCGCATGATCCGGTCCTCGCGGCGCACGGACGGCGCACTGTCGTCCGCGACGGCGGTCCAGGTGCCGGCGGCCGCCAGCACGGCCAGCGCGGCGACGACCGCGGCCCAGCGGCCGCGGGTACGGGGCAGCAGCCGGTGCCGCCACCGGGAAGTCGGTTTCTCCATGACTCGACCCTAAACGGAGTGCGACCTACCCCGGGAAGCCGCGAGGGTGACCTCGGTCGCCTCCCTGAGAGGTACAGCCGGCACGCCCCGTACTCCGTACGCGGTACACCACCGTCACGAAGGGCCCTTACATGGACATCCGCACCGCCACCACCACCGCCGAACTCCTCGCGGCCGGGCACCTCTACGACAACCCGCCGACCCCGGAGTGGGCTTCCCGCTTCCTGGCCGCGGGCGGTCATCTGATGCTGATCGCCCATGTGGACGAGGTCTTGGCGGGATTCGTCTCCGGCATCGAGATGCTGCACCCGGACAAGGGCACGGAGATGTGCCTGTACGAACTCGCGGTCGACGAGCCGTACCGTCGGCGCGGCATCGGCCGGGCGCTGACCGACGCCCTGGCCGCCGAGGCGCGGAGGCGTGGCTGTTACGGGATGTGGGTGGGCGTGGAGCGCGACAACGAGGCGGCGCTGGCCACCTACCGCTCGGCGGGGGCGGGGGACGACGGAGTGTTCGCGATGCGGACCTGGGGGTTCGGCGGCCCGTCCTGAGCCCGGGCGGGCACGGCGGGCACGGCGGGCACGGCAGGCCGGGGAGCCCTGCTGTCCGGGCGCTCGGAGTACGGCTGTTCCTCCGGCAGCAGTGCGGCAGCCGCCTCGTCCTGCCCGGCCCGCACCAGCGCGTGGATCTCACCGGCCAGCGGTGTGACGTCACGGATGGAGACCGTCCACTCGTCGGCGTACCGGCGCGACGTCCCGCCGGACAGGCCCAGCTGCAGGGAGCGGTACGGGAGCGGGTTGAGGTGGAGGTCGCGTTCGGGGTCCCACTGGATGCGGGCGGGGGCGCGGCGCAGGTCGCGCTGCCAGGTGGCGCGGTCGGGGTGAACGCCCCTGACGTAGTGGGAGAGTTCGGCGTTCGCGAGGGCGTGGTCGAAGCCTTCGCGGGTGATCTCGACGGCCAGGACGGTCTCCTGGCCCTCCTTCTTCGCCCAGCCGCAGCGATACATCATCCACAGGAAGCTGGGCTTGATCCAGGTCATGCGGTCGCGCTTCCACAGGGCGGGGAAGCGCCCGTCCCGGGCCGCCGGCAGACCGATGGCCGGCTGATAGGCCTGGTAGACGGTGACCGTGGTGGCGGTGTGCAGGGCACGGATCTCGTGGTGCGGTGCGGTCATCCGCCCAGGATGGTCCACGGCCCGTGCCCTCTGCCACCGGCTTTTCGCACGCCGCCCCAGGGCCCCGTCCTGGGGCCCGGGGGCGGCGGATCGGTGGACGCGGTGGGCGCGGATCAGTGGTTGCGGGGGAAGCCGAGATCCACGCCGGTGGGGGCGTCGGCCGGGTCGGGCCAGCGGGTGGTGACGACCTTGCCGCGGGTGTAGAAGTGCACGCCGTCGTTGCCGTAGATGTGGTGGTCGCCGAAGAGGGAGTCCTTCCAGCCACCGAAGGAGTGGTAGCCCACCGGCACCGGGATCGGGACGTTGACGCCGACCATGCCGGCCTCGATCTCCAGCTGGAAGCGGCGGGCGGCGCCACCGTCGCGGGTGAAGATCGCGGTGCCGTTGCCGAACGGCGAGGCGTTCATGAGCGCGACGCCCTCTTCGTACGTGTCCACGCGCAGCACGCACAGGACCGGGCCGAAGATCTCGTCCCGGTAGGCGTCGGAGTCCGTGGAGACGTGGTCGAGGAGGGACAGGCCGATCCAGTGGCCCTCCTCGAAGCCCTCGACCGTGTGGCCGGTGCCGTCGAGGACGACGTCGGCGCCCTGGGCGGCGGCGCCGGTGACGTAGGAGGCGACCTTGTCGCGGTGGGCGGCCGTGATCAGCGGGCCCATCTCGGACGTGGGGTCGGTGCCCGGTCCGATCCTGATCCTCTCGGCGCGGTCCTTGATGCGGGCGACCAGGTCGTCGGCGACGGAACTGACGGCGACGACGGCGGAGATCGCCATGCACCGCTCACCGGCGGACCCGTACGCGGCGGAGACGGCGGCGTCGGCCGCGGCGTCCAGGTCGGCGTCCGGGAGGACCAGCATGTGGTTCTTCGCACCGCCCAGGGCCTGGACGCGCTTGCCGTTCGCGGAGGCCGTGGCGTGGATGTGACGGGCGATCGGGGTCGAGCCCACGAAGGAGACGGCGGCGACGTCGGGATGGGCCAGCAGACCGTCGACGGCGACCTTGTCACCGTGCAGGACGTTGAGTACACCGTCGGGCAGACCCGCCTCGGCGGCCAGCTCGGCCAGCAGGTTGGCGGCCGACGGGTCCTTCTCGCTGGGCTTCAGGACGAACGTGTTGCCGCAGGCGATGGCCAGCGGGAACATCCACATCGGCACCATGGCCGGGAAGTTGAACGGGGTGATGCCCGCGACGACGCCGATCGACTGGCGGATCGAGGCCACGTCGACCCGGCTGGACACCTGGGTGGACAGCTCGCCCTTGAGCTGGGTCGTGATGCCGCAGGCCAGCTCGACGATCTCCAGGCCCCGGGCGACCTCGCCGAGCGCGTCGGAGTGCACCTTGCCGTGTTCGGCGGTGATCAGCGCGGCGATCTCGTCGCGGTGGGCGTCCAGCAGGGCGCGGTAGCGGAAGAGGACGGCGGTGCGGGCGGAGAGCGAGGAGGTGCCCCACGTCCCGTACGCGTCCTTCGCGGCGGTGACCGCGGCGTCGACCTCCTCGGCCGAGGCGAGCGCGACCCGGGTGGTCACGGCACCGGTCGCCGGGTCGGTGACCGGGCCGTAGTTGCCCGACGTGCCCTCGACGGTCTTGCCACCGATCCAGTGGTTGACGGTCTTCATTCCGGGACTCCTTCAGAGACGGTGGCGTCGGGCGGCGGTCTGCCGGTCGTACTCCTCGCGGGCCGCGACCGCCGACGGGCGGGTCGCGGTCTCGGCCACAGGAACATCCCACCACGCCTGTGCCGGAGGGGGCCCCGACACAGTGTCTGGCGTTCGGGTCTCGACGTAGACACAAGTGGGACGGTCCGCACCGCGCGCCTCGGCGAGCGCCCCGCGCAGCTCCCGTACGGACTCCGCGCGCAGCACCCGCATGCCGAGCGAGGCCGCGTTGGCCGCGAGGTCGACGGGGAGCGGCGGGCCGGTGAAGCTCCCGTCCGCGGCGCGGTGCCGGTAGGCCGTGCCGAAGCGCTCGGCGCCGACCGATTCGGAGAGGCCGCCGATGGACGCGTACCCGTGGTTCTGCAGGATGACGAGCTTGACGGGCAGGCCCTCCTGCACCGCGGTGACGATCTCGGTGGGGTTCATCAGGTAGGTGCCGTCGCCGACGAGGGCCCAGACGGGCCGGCCGGGTGCGGCGAGCTGGACTCCGAGGGCGGCCGGAATCTCGTATCCCATGCAGGAGTAGCCGTATTCGACGTGGTACTGCCGCGGGGAACGGGTCCGCCACAGCTTGTGCAGGTCCCCGGGGAGCGAACCCGCCGCGTTGATCAGGATGTCGTCCTCGGTGACGAGGGCGTCGAGCAGCCCGAGGACCTGGGCCTGGGTGGGGCGGACGTCCGGGTCGGGGGCGGCGAAGGCCGCGTCGACGCGCTGCTCCCAGCGCTCCTTGGCATCGGTGTACGCGGTCTCGTAGGCGGGGTCGACGTGGTAGCCGCGTGCGCCGAGGGCGGCGCCGAGCGCTTCGAGGGAGGTGCGGGCGTCCGCGACGAGTGGGAGTGCGGCGAGCTTGTGGGCGTCGAAGCCGGCGATGTTGAGGTTGAGGAAGCGGACCGCAGAGTCGGCGAAGAGCGTGCCGGACGCGGTCGTGAAGTCCGTGTAGCGGGTGCCGATCCCGATGACCAGGTCCGCCTCGCGGGCCAGGTCGTCGGCGGTCGCGGTGCCGGTGTGGCCGATGCCGCCCACGTCGGCGGGGTGGTCGTGGCGCAGCGAGCCCTTGCCGGCCTGGGTGGAGGCTACGGGGATGCGGGTGGCGGCGGCGAAGGCGGCGAGGGTCTCCTCGGCGGCACTGTGGTGGACGCCGCCACCCGCGACGATCAGGGGGCGGCGTGCGGTGCGGACCGCCCGGACCGCCCGTTCGAGTTCGTCCGGGTCGGGGGCGGGCCTGCGTACGTGCCAGACGCGCGCGGCGAAGAACTCCGCAGGCCAGTCGTACGCCTCGGCCTGCACGTCCTGCGGCAGCGCGAGCGTGACGGCACCGGTCGTCTCCGGGTCGGCGAGGGTCCGCATGGCCTGCAGCGCGGCCGGGATCAGCGCCTCGGGGCGGGTGATCCGGTCGAAGTACCGGGAGACGGGGCGCAGGCAGTCGTTGACCGACACGTCCCCGGCGTACGGCACTTCGAGCTGCTGGAGCACGGGGTCGGCGGGCCGGGTCGCGAAGGTGTCACCGGGCAGGAGCAGCACCGGGAGGTGGTTGACGGTGGCGAGGGCGGCGCCTGTGACGAGGTTGGTGGCGCCGGGGCCGATGGAGGTGGTGACCGCCTGCGCGGAGAGCCGGCCGGACTGGCGGGCGTATCCGACGGCGGCGTGCACCATGGCCTGTTCGCTGCGGCCCTGGAGATAGGGCATCGCGGGGCCTGACTCGACGAGCGCCTGGCCGATGCCCGCGACGTTGCCGTGGCCGAAGATGCCCCAGGTGGCGCCGATCAGGCGTTGGCGGCGGCCGTCGCGTTCGGTGTACTGGCGGGCCAGGAAGGCGATCAGCGCCTGGGCGGTGGTGAGCCTGCGGGTGGAGTGCCTGGGGGTTGAGGGTCCGGGGGGCGGGTGTTCGGAGGTCGGGTTCCCGGGGGTCGGACGTCCGGGGGTGGCGGGCGGTGCGGTGGGCGGGGTGGTGGTCAAGGGCTTCCCTCCGGGCCGGGGGTGCGGGGTGTGGTCACTGGCCGTTTCGTGCTCACGGTCCGGTCCGCGGGCCGTGGAGCGGGAGCCGGGGGTCGACGGGCTGGGCCGGCCAGGTGTCACGGATCCAGCGGTGGCCGGGGTGGTCGCGGATCAGCCACTCGCGCTTCTCCCCCGGGCCCGCCATCACGTTGAGGTAGTACAGGGTGCGGCCGGGAGGGGCGATGGACGGGCCGTGCCAGCCGTCGGGGATGAGGACGGCGTCTCCGGTGGCGACTTCGGCGAGTACGTCCGTACCGCCCTCGCGGGAAGGTGAGACGCGGTGGTAACCGAGACCGTCGCCCTCGACCTCGAAGTAGTAGATCTCCTCCAGCTCGGACTCGACGCCTGGCAGGTGCTCGTCGTGCTTGTGCGGCGGGTACGAGGACCAGTTGCCGCCCGGTGTGAGGACCTCGACGGCGATGAGGCGGTCGCACGGGAACGTGTCGGCGGCCGCGAAGTTGTTCACCTGCCGGGAGCAGCTCCCCGCACCGCGGAGTTCGACCGGTACCTCCGGCGCGGGGCCGTAGCGAGCGGGGAGTCGTCGCTCGCACTTCGCTCCTGCCAGGGCGAAGCGGCCTCCTGCGCCGGAGGCGATCTGTGCGCGGGCGTCACGTGGCAGATAGGCGAAATCCGTCACTGCGCCGAACACGCTTTCCCGGCCCAGTAGTTCAAAGATCTCACCCGCTGACTGCACCGTACAGGCACCGGCCAACGGGAGGACGATCCATTCGCTCTCTCCGGTTACCAAGGTATGAACACCACCGGGCTCGAGCTCCAGTACACGCAGGCTCGACCGGTCCCATCCGGCTCGCTCCGGGTCGATGTCGAGGCTGTAGGGGCCGCTCGCGGCACGGTCGGACCGGAGGTGGTACCGCTGCTGCTCGTCGCGCTTCGTCATGTCCGCATCCCTACCCTTCTCTCTCCCGCCCGCAGGTACTCACAACAGTCCGACGGCCGTGTCGACCGCGCCCGCCACGTCCCCGTCGGGCGGGTAGAGCAGCGACCGCCCGACGACCAGTCCCCGGACGGTCGGCAGGCTCAGGGCCCCGCGCCACTTCTCGTACGCGCCGTCCAGGTCCCCTTTGACCTCGCCCCCGAGCAGGACGGCGGGGAGGGTCGAGGTCCGCATGACCTGGGCCATGTCGTCGGGGTCCTCGGTGACGGGGACCTTGAGCCAGGTGTAGGCGGAGGTGCCGCCCAGGCCCGAGGCGACGGCGATGGAGGTGGTGACGGCCGCGGCCCGCAGGTCGGTGCGGAGCTTGCCGTCGGTGCGGTGGCAGAGGAAGGGTTCGATGAAGACGGGCAGCCGGTGGGCGGCCATGGCGTTGACGGTGCGGGCGGCTGTGTGGAGGGTGTCCAGGGAGCCGGGGTCGTCGTAGTCGATCCTCAGCAACAGCTTCCCCGCGTCGAAGCCCTGCTGGGACAGGTCGATCGGGCGGTGGCCGGTGAAGCGGTCGTCGAGTTCGTAGGCGGCTCCCGCGAGTCCGCCGCGGTTCATGGAGCCGATGACGACCTTGTCCTCCAGGGCCCCGAGGAGCAGGAGGTCCTCCAGGACGTCGGCACCGGCGAGGACTCCGTCGACGCCGGGGCGCGAGAGGGCGACGCGGAGCCGTTCCAGGAGGCCGAAGCGGTCGGCCATGGCGAATTCGTCGTCGCCGACGGCCAGGGAACCGCGGGCCGGATGGTCCGCGGCGATGATCATCAGGCGGCCGGTGGGACCGACGAGGGGACGTCTGCGGCGGACCGCGGCGGCCTCGGCGACGGCCTCGGGGCGGTGCGCCCGGAGACGGACGAGATCGGCGACTGAGGCTGCGGCGGGCGAGGTCATGGGGTGGCTCCGGAGGGTCCGTCCGGGGCGGCGGTTCCGGGAGGCCCGGAGGTCGGTGCGGGGCTTCCAGGACCTGCTGCTGCCGGTCCGGGGGTTCCAGGATCTGCTGCCGGTCCGGGGGGTCGGGGGGCTGCTGCCGGTCCGGGGGGTCGGGGGGCTGCTGCCGGTCCGGGGGTACGCGGGGCAGCTTCCGCTCCGTCGGGTCGGGACTCTTATTCCGCT
>NZ_JBHXRD010000044.1:0-35641 GCF_042717325.1 Streptomyces sp. NPDC058637
CCCGGATCCCCGGGTGTGCCGCCGCCGTCGTCGTACGCCGTACGTGTGGGGGCTGTCAGCCGCGCGGCACCGAGGCTCCCGAGGCCGCGTCGACGACCTTCCGGTCACCCAGCGGGGCGTCCAGCGTCACCGTCCGGGTCACTTCCTTCGCGATCAGGATGCACGCCTTGCCGGGCTCCGGCTGCGACTCGGTGACCTTCACCCGGACCGTCGTGCCGCTCTCCGTGGCACGCGCCGCGTACGTGCTGCACACGCCTCCCCAGAACGTCACCTCCAGCGTCCGGCCCTCGTCGCTGTACGAGATGATCCGCCGCTGCCCGGCCGTCGTGTCGTCCGAGCCCGTCCCCGGGTCCCGCGGGACCTTCGTGGGCTCCGGAGCCGGCCGGGTGGTGTCCTTCGCCAGGTACTCGGGGTCCACGGCCACCCGTACGACCGTGTTCTCCGGGCCGCCCCCCTCGGGCCGTACGGAGAACAGCCACGAGGGCACGAGCACCCGCTCCCCGTCCGCGTTCCGCGCGGCCAGCCCCAGCACCGCCTCGTCGACCGTCACGGTGGTGGTCTCCGGGGTGCGGCCGCTCCCGCCGGAGCAGTCCGTCGCCTTCGGTGCGGCGGAGTCGCCCTCCAGCGGTACGGGGGTCGCGCAGCCGCCGACACCGCCCTTCGCGGCGCTCCGGTTCTCCGCGTTCAGCTGCTTCAGCGCCTCGTCCGCGCCGATGACCGGATAGGTGTCGCTCTTCTCCAGGCCCTTCAGCTGCCCGCTGCCGCCCACGATCTCGCCCCCGGCACCCACCTGGACGCCGGTCGACCAGCCGTACGTGGGCAGCCCGCCGACCACCGGGTCGGCGTTCACCACACGTACGGAACCCATCAGCTGCCCGGCGTCGAGTGCCGCGTCGTCCTGCCCCACGGCCTTCAGCACCGGGAGCGCGGCGGCCTCGGCGGCCCTCTCGCCGACGGGCGAGCCGGTGCCCGGTGCCGCGTCCTTCGAGCAGACCGTGACCGACTCGCACGCGTCCGGGCCGCCCGGGGCGTAGCGGGCGAAGGTCCAGGTGCCCGGAGCCCGCTCGGTCACCCGCAGCACCGGCCCCGACCCGTCCCCGTCACTGCCGACCTTCCAGGCGGTGCCGTCGGAACGCGGCGTTCCCCGCACCCCGAGGGCCTTGGCCAGCCGTGCCACCTCCGCCGAGGTCACCTTGCCGTCGGCCCGGTGCACGGCGGCCGTGTCCGGGCCGTCCGGAAGCTCTCCCGAGGCGCGGTAGACGGTCCCGCCGCCGTGCGGATCCGGTTCACCCGGTGCGATGCCCGGCGCGGGCGCCGTCGGGCCGCCGTCGGCCGCGACGTCCAGCGACAGTGGTGGGGGCGAGGCGGCCCCGGGGTCGGGGCCGAGCCCCGGGCCCGCCTCGCCCGCCGCCGTCGAGGCCCAGTACGCGCCGCCGCCACCGGCCAGCAGCACAGCTGCCGCCACCGAGGTTACGGCGAGCGGCGAACGCCGCCGCCGGATACCGGTCACGTCCTTCACGGGTCGCTCGGTGCTCACCGGATCGCTCCTTCGACTGCATAGCCGCCACTGGCTCATCGCCTGCCCCCCGAGTGGGAACAACGGTGGGACGGAGCAGGGGAGCGCGCGGTTCCACCGACGGGTGCCGGGGGAGCCGCCGCCGGCCGGTCAGTCCCCGTAGTCGGACATGGCGTCGATCAGCCGGGCCGACGAGGGCGGCACCGTGACCCCGTGAATCAGGGACGGCGCCACCGGCTCGGTGGCAGTCTTCGCGGGGACGACCCAGTGCGGCGCCATGCGGGCGCAGTCACCGCGCAGCTCGGCCAGGCTCATCTCGGACTCGCGCGGAACGATGTTGTTCGACATATCCGCACCGTACGCACGGTGGCACTCAGGTAGAAAGCCCTACTATCGGGTAGTTTTCGCCCTTCGGATCAGACGGCGATACCGGGTAGCGTGAACTGTCATGCCGTCCCGGAGGGCGCGCTCACGCGTTCCCTTCGCCTTCCGCAGGAGCAGCTTCCCCGTGCGCATTGCAGTCACCGGCTCCATCGCCACCGACCACCTCATGACCTTCCCCGGCCGATTCGCCGACCAGCTCGTCGCGGACCAGCTGCACACGGTCTCGCTCTCCTTCCTGGTCGACAACCTCGACGTGCGCCGTGGAGGTGTCGGCGCCAACATCGCCTTCGGTATGGGCATGCTCGGCGCCCGCCCGATCCTGGTCGGTGCCGCAGGATCGGACTTCGACGAGTACCGGTCCTGGCTCGACCGGCACGGCGTCGACACCGGATCGGTCCGGATCTCCGAGGTCCTGCACACGGCCCGCTTCGTCTGCACGACGGACTCGGACCACAACCAGATCGGGTCCTTCTACACCGGCGCGATGAGCGAGGCCCGCCTCATCGAGCTGAAGAGCGTCGCCGACCGGGTCGGCGGCCTCGACCTCGTCTCCATCGGCGCCGACGACCCCGAGGCGATGCTCCGCCACACGGAGGAGTGCCGTGCCCGCAACATCCCGTTCGCCGCGGACTTCTCGCAGCAGATCGCCCGGATGGACGGCGACGACATCCGGATCCTCCTCGACGGCGCCACGTACCTCTTCTCCAACGAGTACGAGAAGGGGCTCATCGAGTCCAAGACCGGCTGGAGCGACGAGGAGATCCTCTTTAAGGTCGGCCACCGTGTCACCACCCTCGGCGCCCGCGGCGTCCGCATCGAGAAGGCCGGTCAGGACCCGATCGAGGTCGGCTGCGCCGAGGAGGAGCGGAAGGCCGACCCGACCGGCGTCGGCGACGCCTTCCGGGCCGGATTCCTCTCCGGCCTCGCCTGGGGCGTCGGCCTGGAGCGCGCCGCCCAGGTCGGCTGCATGCTCGCGACCCTGGTGATCGAGACGGTCGGCACCCAGGAGTACACCCTGCGGCGGACCGACTTCATGGACCGCTTCACCAAGGCGTACGGCGACGAGGCCGCCACCGAGGTCCGCGCGCACCTCTCCTAGGACGGGCTCAGACGAGCCGGCGGACCACATAGGCCGAGCCCCGGTCCGCCGGCTCCTCGCCCACGTACTCCTGCTCGCGCATCTCGCACCAGGCGGGAATGTCGAGCCGGGCGGCCTCGTCGTCGGCGAGGACCGTCACCGTGCCGCCCACGGGTACCTCTCCGATCACCTTTGCGAGTTCGATCACCGGGATCGGGCAGCGCCTGCCCAGCGCGTCGACGACGAGCGCCGCACGCGGGGCGGGGGAGGGGGCCGCCGCCGACGGTGCCCCGAGCCGCTCCCGCACCCCGGCCACCACGCCCGGCAGCACCTCCAGGAAGCGGTCCACCTCGGCCCCGGTGGTCCCGGACGGCAGCGACACGCGGATGTTTCCCTCCGTGAGCACCCCCATCGCCTTGAGGACATGGCTCGGGGTCAGGGTGCTGCTCGTGCAGGACGAACCGGATGAAACAGAGAATTCCGCCCGGTCCAGCTCATGGAGCAGTGTCTCTCCGTCGACATAGAGACAGGAGAAGGTGACCAGGTGCGGCAGCCGCCGCACCGGATCGCCGACCACCTCCACATCCGGCACCAGACCGCCTCCCACCGCGGCCCGGATGCGGTCCACCAGGGCGCGCAGCCGTACGGACTCCTCGGCGGCCTCGGCACGCACCGCCCGCAGCGAGGCCGCCGCCGCCACGACGGCCGGGATGTTCTCGAAGCCGGCGGCCCGCCCCGACTCCCGCTCGTCGGCCGGACCCCGGGGCGCGAACCTGACGCCCTTACGCACGGCGAGCAGCCCGACCCCGGCCGGCCCGCCCCACTTGTGGGCGCTGGCGGTCAGCAGCGACCAGCCGCCCCGCACGGGTCCCCAGCCCAGTGACTGGGCGGCGTCCACCAGCAGCGGCACGCCCGCCGCCGAGCAGATCTCCGCGGTCTCGGCCACCGGCTGCTCGGTGCCCACCTCGTGGTTCGCGGACTGGAGGCAGGCCAGCGCGGTGTCGGCACGCAGCGCCGCGCCGTACGCGGCGGGGCCGACCGCGCCGGACCGGTCCACCGGCACCTCGGTGAAGGAACCGCCGGCGGCCTCCAGCGCCGCGGCCGCGTGCAGCACGGACGAGTGCTCGACCGCCGAAAGGACCAGATGGCGGCCGACACGCCGACGGCCGGAAAGAGCCCCGGCGATCGCGGAGTGCACCGCACGCGTTCCCGACGAGGTGAAGACGAGCTCGTCCGGCCGGCACCCGACGGCCTCCGCCGAGGCCTCCCGGGCCGCGTCCAGCAGCAGCCCGGCCCGCCGCCCCTCGCGGTACAGCCGGGCCGGGTCGGCCCAGCCCTCGTCCAGCGAGGCAAGCAGCGCCTGGCGGGCGACGGGGTGCAGGGGGGCGGAGGATGCGGCATCGAAGTAGGGCACACCGCCACGCTAGCCCTCACCGGTGCCTCACTCCGGGGACGGTCCGGGTACCGGCAGGGGAGAGGGAGCGTCAGATGACGTCCGGAGGCCCGGATTCCACCCCTTCGGGGTGTCGGGCGGCGCGTTGGGCACCCTCCCCGCGCGACCCCAAATAGCGTCCAGTAGGGTTTGGTCCGCATAAACATCCAAACCCCTGCCCGCGTCAGGGCCGGCGACCGACCAAGCGAAACGGCCGCGCCGACCGTGCGGGCGAGACTCTCGGGAAGGCGCTACGTGAGTCCCAACGGCTCCGACCGCTCGTCGCGGCGCCCGATGCGGCGGAAGCTGCCGCAGGTGCTGACTGCGGCCCTGGTCCTGGCGACGGCCTCCGGTTGTGAATACAACTGGGAGGATTTCCCCCGCCTCGGTATGCCCACCCCGGTAACGGAAGAGGCCCCTCGGATCCTCTCCCTCTGGCAGGGCTCGTGGGCGGCAGCGCTCGCCACGGGTGTCCTGGTCTGGGGACTGATCCTGTGGAGCGTCATCTTCCACCGGCGTAGCAGGACCAAGGTGGAGGTACCTCAGCAGACCAGGTACAACATGCCCATCGAGGCGTTGTACACAGTGGTCCCCCTCATCATCGTCTCGGTGTTCTTCTACTTCACCGCGCGCGATGAGTCGAAGCTCCTCGAGCTCAGCCCGAAGCCCACCCACACGATCAACGTGGTCGGCTACCAGTGGAGCTGGGGCTTCAACTACATCGAGAACGTGGAGGGCTCGCCCTCCACCGGCGGCGAGATCCCGAAGGAACTCGACGCCATCCCCGACAAGTACCGCAAGGACTTCCCCAAGGACGCCGGCGGCGTCTACGACGTGGGCATCCCCGGTACGCGCAACCCGCAGAACGGCAACCCGGGTCCGACCCTGTGGCTGCCGAAGGGTGAGAAGGTCCGCTTCGTGCTGACTTCGCGTGACGTCATCCACTCCTTCTGGGTGGTGCCGTTCCTCATGAAGCAGGACGTCATTCCGGGCCACACCAACGCGTTCGAGGTGACTCCGAACAAGGAGGGCACCTACATGGGCAAGTGCGCCGAGCTCTGCGGCGTCGACCACTCCCGGATGCTCTTCAACGTCAAGATCGTCTCCCCCGAGCGTTACCAGCAGCACCTCAAGGAGCTGGCGGAGAAGGGTCAGACGGGCTACGTGCCGGCAGGCATCGAGCAGACGGACCCGGCCAGGAATGCGGAGACGAACAAACTGTGAGCATCCTCAACGAATCTCAGGGTGCCGCGGCAGCAGACGACTCTTTCGAGGACGAGCTGCCGGTGCGGCGCAAGCAGCCGGGGAGCGCGGTCGTCAAGTGGCTCACCACCACTGACCACAAGACCATCGGCACGATGTACCTGGTCGCCTCGTTCGCGTTCTTCTGCATCGGCGGTCTCCTGGCGCTCTTCATGCGCGCCGAGCTGGCCCGCCCCGGTACGCAGATCATGTCGAACGAGCAGTTCAACCAGGCGTTCACGATGCACGGCACGATCATGCTGCTGATGTTCGCGACGCCGCTCTTCGCGGGGTTCGCGAACTGGATCATGCCGCTGCAGATCGGCGCGCCCGACGTGGCGTTCCCGCGGCTGAACATGTTCGCGTTCTGGCTGTACCTCTTCGGTTCGCTCATCGCGGTGGCCGGCTTCCTCACCCCGCAGGGCGCCGCCGACTTCGGCTGGTTCGCCTACTCCCCGCTGTCGGACGCGGTCCGCTCGCCGGGCATCGGCGCCGACATGTGGATCATGGGTCTGGCCTTCTCCGGCTTCGGCACGATCCTGGGTGCGGTCAACTTCATCACCACGATCATCTGCATGCGCGCCCCCGGCATGACGATGTTCCGCATGCCGATCTTCACCTGGAACGTCCTGCTGACCGGTGTCCTGGTCCTGCTGGCCTTCCCGGTCCTGGCCGCGGCACTCTTCGCGCTGGAAGTCGACCGGAAATTCGGCGCACATATCTTCGACGCCTCCAACGGCGGCGCATTGCTGTGGCAACACCTCTTCTGGTTCTTCGGACACCCAGAGGTGTACATCATCGCCCTGCCGTTCTTCGGAATCGTTTCCGAGATCATTCCGGTATTCAGCCGGAAGCCGATGTTCGGTTACATCGGTCTGATCGCGGCGACCATTTCCATCGCCGGCCTCTCGGTCACGGTGTGGGCGCACCACATGTACGTGACCGGCGGTGTGCTGTTGCCGTTCTTCTCGTTCATGACCTTCCTGATCGCGGTACCGACCGGTGTGAAGTTCTTCAACTGGATCGGCACGATGTGGAAGGGGTCGTTGTCCTTCGAGACACCGATGCTCTGGTCGGTCGGCTTCCTGATCACCTTCGCCTTCGGTGGTCTGACCGGCGTGATCCTGGCCTCGCCGCCGCTGGACTTCCACGTCTCCGACTCGTACTTCGTCGTCGCGCACTTCCACTACGTCGTGTTCGGCACCGTGGTCTTCGCGATGTTCGCCGGATTCCACTTCTGGTGGCCGAAGTTCACCGGCAAGATGCTGGACGAGCGGCTCGGCAAGATGACGTTCTGGACGCTGTTCGTCGGCTTCCACGGCACCTTCCTGGTGCAGCACTGGCTCGGTGCCGAGGGCATGCCGCGTCGTTACGCGGACTACCTCGCCGCCGACGGCTTCACCGCGCTGAACACCATCTCGACGGTGTCCTCGTTCGTGCTCGGCCTGTCGATGCTGCCGTTCTTCTACAACGTGTGGAAGACCGCGAAGTACGGCAAGAAGGTCGAGGTCGACGACCCGTGGGGCTACGGCCGTTCGCTCGAATGGGCGACGTCCTGCCCGCCCCCGCGGCACAACTTCGTCAGCCTGCCGCGCATCCGTTCCGAATCCCCGGCGTTCGACCTGCACCACCCGGAGATCGCGGCGCTCGAGCAGCTCGATCACCTCTCCGAGGGTGACAAGGTCCTCGTCGGTGGCAAGGAGGACGGCAAGTGAAGATCCAGGGCAAGCTCTTCCTCTGGCTGAGCGTCTTCATGCTGGCCATGGCCGTCACGTACGGCGTCTGGTCGAAGGAGCCGGTGGGCACCACCGCGCTCGTCCTGTCCTTCGGACTGACCGTCATGATCGGCTTCTACCTGGCCTTCACGGCCAACAGGGTCGACAAGATGGCCCAGGACGACAAGGAAGCCGACATCATGGACGAAGCCGGTGATGTGGGGTTCTTCTCCCCGCACAGCTGGCAGCCGCTCTCGCTGGCCATCGGTGGCGCCTTCCTCTTCCTCGGCGTCGTCTTCGGCTGGTGGCTGGCCTACTTCTCGGCCCCGCTGCTCCTGATCGGCCTCTTCGGCTGGGTCTTCGAGTACTACCGGGGCGAGAACCGCACCCAGTAGCACCACGCCGTCCACGGACGGCGGCACCCGTACGGGGGCCCGCACCACTCGTCACAGAGCGGTGCGGGCCCCCGTTTGCAGTCACTGAACGCGCTGGATCGGATGAATCTTCTTAGCGTGGGTTCATGAACCACACGCCGCGCATCCGCACTTCGGTGAGCTGCACCCTGCTGGTCGTGACCCTGGTTGCGGGTGCGACCGCCTGTGGCGAGCCCGATGGCCATCCCCTGTCCCTGAAGCCGCACGACGCGGCCGACCTGGTCACCTTCAACGGTCCCTCCAAGGACGAGAGGGCCGACCCCGACAAGCCCCTCGAAGTCACCGTCAAGGATGACGACGTCCGCATCACTGATGTGACGGCCGTCGACACGGAGGGCCGCCACCTGGCGGGCGAACTCGACGCCGACGGGAAGCGCTGGCACTCCACCGCCTCGCTCGCGGCCGGCACCCGGTACACCGTCAGGGTCTCCACGGAGGACGGCGACGGCGCCCCCGGCAGCCGTACGTACGCCTTCGGCACGACCTCCGCGAAGAAGTTCCTGAAGGTCTCCTTCGGTCCGCAGGCGGGCACCTACGGCGTCGGGCAGCCCGTCACGGCGGAACTCAGCGCTCCGGTCACCGACCGGGCGGCCAGGGCCACCGTGGAGCGCGGGCTGCAGGTCCGGTCCACCCCCGCGGTCACGGGCTCCTGGTACTGGGTCGACGCCAAGACCCTGCACTACCGGCCCAAGGAGTACTGGCCCGCCGGCGCCACCATCGACGTCCGCAGCAACCTCAAGGGCATCAAGGTCACCCACGCCCTCCACGGGGCCGCCACGAAGCCCCTGAAGCTCGCCACCGGCGACCGCATCGAGGCCATCACCGACGCCTCGGACCACTCCATGACGGTCCTGCGCAACGGAGAAGTGATCAACACCATTCCGGTGACCACCGGCAAGCCCGGCTTCTCCACCCGTAACGGCGTCAAGGTCGTGCTCGGCAAGGAGTACTACGTACGCATGCGCGGCGAGAGCATCGGTATCGCCGCCGGCTCGTCCGAGTCGTACGACCTCCCCGTCTACTACGCGACCCGCGTCACCTGGAGCGGCGAGTACGTCCACGCGGCCCCCTGGTCGACGGGATCACAGGGCAACGCCAACGTCAGCCACGGCTGCACCGGCATGAGCACCGCCGACGCCGAGTGGTTCTTCGACACCGTGCGCGAGGGAGACATCGTCGAGGTCGTCGGCAGCGAGGGCGAGACGATGACGCCGTTCGACAACGGCTTCGGAGACTGGAACCTGGCCTGGGACAGCTGGCAGAAGGGCAGCGCGCTGCGCAGCGGCACGCCCGACGCGGGCACCGACGTCCAGGCGGCGCGGCTGCGCCCCCAGGTCTGATCCGGCCGGGGAGTGCGCCGCGCCGGGCAGGGACCGTACGCAGGGTCCCCGGACCCGTCAGGCCCCGACGGACAGCCGGTGGCGCAGCAGGGAGGCCAGGGCGTCCGCGAAGTCGACCGGGTCGACCGGATGGGTCACCGCCGCGTCCGCGCGGCTCCAGGTGGCCAGCCAGGCGTCCTGCGGGCGCCCGATGAGCAGCAGCACGGGCGGGCAGTCGAAGATCTCGTCCTTGATCTGCCGGCAGACGCCCATACCGCCCGCGGGCGCCGTCTCGCCGTCCAGCACGCAGACGTCCACACCGCCCCGGTCGAGCGCGCTCAGGACCGCGGGCAGCGTGGCGCACTCCAGGAACTCCACTTGGGGCACGTCCGCCGCGGGCCTGCGGCCGGCGGCCAGCTTCACCTGCTCACGGGTGTTGGCGTCGTCGCTGTAGACCAGGACCGTGGCGGTCGGCTGCATTGTTCCTCCGTGACATCTGTGTCTTCGGGGCTCTCGGGGCATGAACCGATGGGCGGATCGTACTCCGGCGGACAGCCTGTCAGCACCGGTAATGACAGCGTTTCGATGGGCCGTTCGGTGCGGACACACTCCACTGACACACCGAACAGCACCCCCGGGAGTGAGGGCGGGATAAGCGACCGACATAATGTCGGTCGTGGCGACAGCAACGACAGTAGAAACCGGGCACGCGCACCCGTCGGTCAATCGACCGAACCTCACCAGCGTCGGAACCATCATCTGGTTGAGTTCCGAGCTGATGTTCTTCGCGGCCCTCTTCGCGATGTACTTCACCCTGCGATCGGTGATGGGACCCGACCACTGGAAGGAGATGGCCGACCATCTGAACTTCCCGTTCTCGGCGACGAACACGACGATCCTGGTGCTTTCCTCTCTCACCTGCCAGCTCGGCGTCTTCGCCGCGGAGCGGGGCGATGTGAAGAAGCTCCGCACCTGGTTCATCATCACGTTCGTGATGGGTTCGATCTTCATCGGAGGCCAGGTCCTCGAGTACACCGAGCTGGTCAAGGACGCGGGTCTCTCCCTGTCCTCCGACCCGTACGGCTCGGTGTTCTACCTGACGACCGGCTTCCACGGTCTGCATGTGACAGGCGGTCTCATCGCCTTCCTGCTCGTTCTGGGCAGGACGTACGCGGCCTCGAGGTTCACCCACGAGCAGGCCACCGCGGCCATCGTCGTGTCCTATTACTGGCACTTCGTCGATGTCGTCTGGATCGGCCTGTTCGCCACGATCTACATGATCAAGTAACCGGGCTCGCACCCACCCACCATCGACGCAGAAGATCCTGACACCGGGGTAATCCGTGAAAAAGCTCTCCGCACGACGACGCCATCCGCTGGCGGCGGTCGTCGTACTACTCCTCGCGCTGGCGGCTACCGGGGGGCTGTACGCCGCGTTCGCGCCTGCGGGTAAGGCGCAGGCCGACGAAACCGCCCAGTCCCTCGCCATCGACGAGGGCAAGAAGCTCTATTCCGTAGGCTGCGCCAGCTGCCACGGAGCCGGCGGTCAGGGCACCACCGACGGGCCGTCCCTCGTGGGCGTCGGCTCCGCCGCCGTCGACTTCCAGGTCGGTACCGGACGCATGCCGGCCCAGCAGCCGGGTGCCCAGGTGCCGAAGAAGCCGGTCATCTACACCCAGGCCGAGATCGACCAGCTCGCGGCATACGTCGCGTCGCTGGGCGCCGGTCCGATCACGCCTACCGAGAGCCAGGTCGACCCCGCGGGCGCCGACGTGGCCAAGGGCGGCGACCTGTTCCGCAACAACTGCGCGCAGTGCCACAACTTCACCGGTCAGGGCGGTGCCCTCACGAACGGGAAGTACGCCCCGGACCTCGAAGGTGTGAGCCCGAAGCACATCTACGAGGCCATGCAGACCGGCCCGCAGAGCATGCCGTCCTTCCCGGACAGCACCATGCCGGAGCAGCAGAAGAAAGACATCATCGCGTACATCAAGACCGTCAACGGCAGTGAGTCCGAGACCCCCGGTGGGCTCTCGCTCGGTGGCCTCGGCCCCGTCAGCGAAGGTCTCTTCGGCTGGATCTTCGGCCTGGGCGGCCTGATCGCCATCGCCGTATGGGTCGCGGCCCACACCGCTAAGGCCAAGAAGTCATGAGTAGCCAACAGATTCCAGAAGAGCACCTGCCGGTAGAGCAGGGCACCGCGCACGGCGCGGTAGAGGCGGCGGGCGACCCGTTCGCCGACCCGGGGCTGCCGGCCCACAGGCCGCGCATCCAGGACATCGACGAACGGGCCGCGAGGCGCTCCGAGCGAGCCGTCGCCTTCATGTTCACGCTGTCCATGCTGGCGACGGTCGGCTTCATCGCCTGCTACGTCATCTTCCCGGTCGACAGGATCGTCTACATCTGGCCGTTCGGGCACGTGAGCGCGCTCAACTTCTCCCTGGGTCTGACCCTGGGCGTCGCGCTCTTCGCCATCGGCGCGGGCGCCGTCCACTGGGCGCGCACCCTGATGTCCGACGTGGAGGTCGCCGACGACCGGCACGCCATCGAGGCGACGCCCGAGGTCAAGGCCAAGGTCATGGCCGACTTCGCGGCCGGTGCCGCGGAATCGGCGATCGGGCGGCGGAAGCTGATCCGCAACACCATGTTCGGCGCGCTGGCCCTGGTGCCGCTCTCCGGCGTGGTGCTGCTGCGCGACCTCGGTCCGCTGCCGGAGAAGAAGCTCCGCAAGACCCTGTGGGCCAAGGGCAAGCAGCTCGTCAACATGAACACCATGGAGCCGCTGCGTCCCGAGGACGTCGTCGTCGGTTCGCTGACCTTCGCCATGCCCGAGGGCCTGGAGGAGGACGCGCACGACTTCCAGACGCAGATCGCCAAGGCAGCCCTGATGATCATCCGCATCGAGCCGGACAACATCAAGGACAAGCGCGAGCGCGAGTGGGCCCACGAGGGAATCGTGGCCTTCTCCAAGATCTGCACCCACGTCGGCTGCCCGATCAGCCTGTACGAGCAGCAGACGCATCACGTGCTCTGCCCGTGCCACCAGTCCACCTTCGACCTCTCCGACGGCGCCCGCGTCATCTTCGGTCCGGCCGGTCACGCCCTTCCGCAGCTGCGGATCGGCGTGAACAGCGAGGGTAACCTCGAGGCGCTCGGCGACTTCGAAGAGCCCGTCGGTCCTGCCTTCTGGGAGCGCGGATGAGTACTACGACGGAAACACAGCGCAAGGCGCCCGCCGGTGAGCGGGTCGCCGACTGGGCGGACGGCCGGCTCGGCATCTACGGCCTGGCCAAGGCCAACATGCGCAAGATCTTCCCGGACCACTGGTCCTTCATGCTCGGTGAGATCTGCCTCTACAGCTTCATCATCATCATCCTCACGGGTGTGTACCTGACGCTGTTCTTCAACCCGAGCATGAACGAGGTCGTGTACCACGGCTCGTACGAGCCGATGCAGGGCATCCGGATGTCCGCGGCCTACGCCTCGACGCTGGACATCAGCTTCGACGTCCGCGGTGGCCTGCTGGTCCGGCAGATCCACCACTGGGCCGCGATCATCTTCCTCGCCGGCATGTTCGTCCACATGTTCCGGGTGTTCTTCACCGGCGCGTACCGCAAGCCGCGCGAGATCAACTGGCTGTTCGGCTTCCTGCTCTTCGTGCTCGGCATGTTCACCGGGTTCACCGGCTACTCGCTCCCGGACGACCTGCTCTCCGGTACGGGTGTGCGCTTCACGCAGGGCGCGATCCTGTCGATGCCGATCGTCGGTACGTACATCTCGATGTTCCTGTTCGGCGGGGAGTTCCCCGGTACGGACATCATCTCGAGGTTCTACTCGATCCACATCCTGCTGCTGCCGGGCATCATGCTCGGGCTCGTGGTCGCCCACCTCATCCTGGTCTTCTTCCACAAGCACACGCAGTTCGCCGGACCGGGCAGGACGAACAAGAACGTCGTCGGCATGCCGCTGCTGCCGGTCTACATGGCCAAGGCCGGAGGATTCTTCTTCCTGGTCTTCGGCTTCATCGCGATCCTCTCCGCGATCGCCACGATCAACCCGATCTGGGCGCTCGGCCCCTACCGTCCCGACCAGGTGTCCACAGGCGCCCAGCCGGACTGGTACATGGGATTCGCGGAAGGCTTCGTCCGGGTGATGCCCGGCTGGGAGATCAACCTCTGGGGCCACACACTGGTCCTCGGCGTGCTGATCCCGCTGGTGCTGTTCGGCGTGGTCCTCGGGGCTCTCGCGATGTACCCGTTCATCGAGTCGTGGATCACCGGGGACAAGCGCGAACACCACATCCTGGACCGTCCGCGCAACGCTCCGACCCGTACCGGGCTGGGCGTCGCCTGGGTGACGATCTACTTCGTCATGCTGATCGGCGGCGGCAACGACATCTGGGCGACCCACTTCCACCTGTCGCTCAACGCGATCAGCTGGTTCGTACGGATCGCCTTCTTCGTCGGACCGGTCCTGGCGTTCATCGTCACCAAGCGGATCTGCCTCGGCCTCCAGCGCCGCGACAGGGAGAAGGTGCTGCACGGGCGCGAGTCCGGCATCATCAAGCGCCTGCCGCACGGTGAGTTCGTCGAGATCCACGAGCCGCTCGGTCCGGAGCAGCTGCACACGCTCACGGCGCACGAGCAGTACAAGCCGGTCGAGATCGGCCCCACGGTCGACAAGAACGGCGTCGAGCGCAAGCCGTCGTCGCTCCAGAAGCTGCGGGCCAAGCTCAGCAAGAGCTACTACGGCGAGGAGAGCCAGATCGCCAAGCCCACCGCCGAGGAGTACAAGGAGATCACCAGCGGCCACGGCCACCACTGATCACCTCAGCTGACCGCCACAACGGGAGCCCCGTCCATTCGATGGACGGGGCTCTTCGCCGTTCCCGGGGCTGGATAGGGTGGGGCCGACCCCTATTCCGGCTGTGGACCCCAGGAGCGGACCATGAACATGGCGACCCCGGACGGCGGCGACAGCGCGGCGGCCCGTTCCTGGCCCGGCGTGCTCACCCCCCTCCTGCGCGGCGAGGACCTGACCGCCGAGGACACCGCGTGGGCCATGGACCGCATCATGAGCGGCGAGGCCACCGACGTGCAGATCGCCGGGTTCGCGGTCGCGCTGCGGGCCAAGGGCGAGACGGTCGACGAGGTCACCGGCCTCGTGAACGCCATGTACGCGCACGCCAGGACCATCCACGTGCCCGGCCGTACGGTCGACATCGTGGGCACCGGCGGCGACCTGGCCAAGACGGTCAACATCTCCACCATGTCGGCGATCGTGGTCGCGGGGACCGGCGCCAAGGTCGTCAAGCACGGCAACCGCGCCTCGTCCTCGGCGAGCGGAGCCTCCGACGTCCTGGAGAAGCTCGGCGTCAGTCTCGAACTGACACCGCAGCGCGTGGTCGAGGTGGCCGAGGAGGCCGGCATCACCTTCTGCTTCGCCGTGAAGTTCCACCCCGCCCTGCGCCATGCGGCCAAGGCCCGCAAGGAGCTCGGCACGCAGACCACCTTCAACATCCTCGGCCCGCTCACCAACCCGGCCCGGGTGCGCTCCCAGGCCATCGGGGTCGCCGACGTGAAGATGGCCCCCATCGTCGCCGGTGTGCTCGCCGACAGGGGAAACTCGGCGCTCGTCTTCCGGGGTGACGACGGTCTCGACGAGCTGACCACCACGGCGACCTCCCGGGTCTGGATCGTCCGGGACGGCTCCGTGCGCGAGGAGGCGTTCGACCCGCGCGACGTCGGCCTGGAACTGGTGCCGGTCGAGGCGCTGCGCGGCGCCGACGCCTCGTACAACGCGGACGTCGCCCGCCGGCTGCTGGACGGGGAGACCGGTCCGGTACGCGACGCGGTGCTGCTGAACTCGGCTGCAGCGCTGGTCGCCCTCGACCCCGGCGAGGGCACGCTGAACGAGCGGATCGCCGCGGGGATGCTGCGGGCCGCCGAGTCGATCGACTCGGGCGCGGCCAAGCGCGCGCTGGAGCGCTGGGTGGCCGCGAGCAACGCGTAGGACCCCCCGTCCCGGCCGTGCCGCGCGTGTCGACGGCCCGCGGGCGTACGAGGTGAAGCAGGGCGCAGTCCGGATCGCGGACCGCGCCCTTGCGCGTACGGGCAGGTATGGCAAAATGCTGCGCAGGTCATGAGTGACAGCGACTACGGCCCCGGCCCGCTGTCCGGCAACCCTCCGTCCGTGGCGGGGTGCCCCGGGTGAAGACCAGGCCGCAGGCAGCGAGGTCTGCGGCAAGCGCGGGCCCCTCGGCATCTGTGTATGCCAACCCCCGGGGTCCTGGTCCCTAGGGAGCCTCTTGTGAGCAAGCGAATGCGATAGGGCTCTACGCCCTTCTCCGCACACCCCTTTTCCTCTTCCCCGCGCCGCCGCGTACTGCCGGTGCGAGGATTTCGCCTGCCTGTTACGGGAGTTCGCCATGTCTGTCTCCACCGCTGCCCTCGACCAGTCCATTTGTGCCCCGCTGCCGGTACTGGGCGCTGATGTCACTGTTCCGCTGGTTACGGGTGGTGATGTCACCTATGCGGCTCTCGACTACGCGGCGAGCTCCCCGGCCCTGCAGCGGGTGTGGGACGACGTGGCGGCCTACGCCCCGTACTACGGCAGCGTGCACCGCGGGGCCGGATACCTCTCGCAGCTCTCCACCGACCTCTTCGAGAGCAGCCGCACGACGGTCGCGGACTTCCTCGGCTGCCGTCCCGAGGACCAGGTGGTCTTCACCCGCTCGACGACGGACTCCCTCAACCTGCTCGCCTCCGTGCTGCCCGCCGACTGCCAGGTCTTCGTCTTCGAGACCGAGCACCACGCCTCGCTGCTGCCCTGGCGCGACGCCCGTGTGACGTACCTCGACGCCCCGCGCACCCCCGCCGAGGCCGTCGCCACGCTGGAGCGGGCGCTGGCCGACCGCGACCCCCACGGCCCGGCGCTCGTCTGTGTGACCGGCGCGTCCAACGTCACCGGTGAGCTGTGGCCGGTCGGGGAACTGGCCGCCGCGGCCCACGCCCATGGGGCGCGCATCGTGCTCGACGCGGCGCAGCTGGCGCCCCATCACCCGGTGGACATCGCCGAGCTGGACGTCGACTGGGTCGCCTTCTCCGGGCACAAGCTGTACGCGCCGTTCGGCTCGGGCGTCCTCGCGGGCCGGGCCGACTGGCTGCTGGCCGCGGAACCCTACCTCGCCGGCGGCGGCGCGTCCCGCAAGGTCGCCCGGCGCACCGACGGGGGCGTGGACGTGGAGTGGCACACCACGGCGGCCCGGCACGAGGCGGGTTCGCCCAACGTCATCGGCGTCTACTCCATCGCCGCCGCCTGCAAGGCCCTGACCGAGGCCGGGTTCGACCGGCTGGTCGCACGCGAGCAGCGGCTCGTCACCCGGGTCCGTGAGGGACTGGCGGAGGTGCCCGCCGTCAAGGTGCTCTCGCTGTTCGGTGACGACGCCCCGCGGGTCGGCGTCATCTCGTTCGTCGTCGAGGGCTGGAACAGTTCGCACTTCGCCGCCGCCCTGTCCGCGGAGTACGGCATCGGGGTGCGCGACGGACTGTTCTGCGCGCACCCGCTCGTCCGTACGCTGCTCGGCGGCGAGCCGCAGGACCCGGGCGAGTGCGGTGCGCCGGAGGCCGAGCCGGGGGAGAGGTCGCTCAACGCCATCCGGGTGAGTTTCGGGGCCGGCACGCCGGACGAGCACATCGAGCGGTTCCTGGGCGCGGTGCGGGAGCTCGTCCGTACCGGCGCGCGGTGGACCTACCGCACCGAGGGCGGCCGCTGCGTCCCGGACCGGGGCGCGGCACAGGTCTGACGGGTACGGCTTCGGCCGGGGACGGGAGCTGCACTCCCGTCCCCGGCCGAAGCCGTGGTGTCCTGCGCGCCGGGTCCGTAGGCCTACGCGTCGAGGCCGATGGCGAAGGCCGCCTCGAGGTCGTGCTGCGAGTACGTACGGAAGGCGACGTGGGTGTCGGTGCCCTCGACGCCCGGGATCTTGCTGATGCGGCCGGGGATGACGTCGGCCAGGTCGTCGTGCTTGGCCACCCGGACCATGGCGATCAGGTCGTACGTACCGGTGACCGAGAAGACTTCGCTGACGCTGTCCAGCGCGGCAATGGCCTCGGCGATCTCGGGAATCCGGTCCACGCTGGTTTTGATGAGCACGATCGCGGTGATCACGGCTTGCTTTCTCCCTCGGTGGCCGTGGCTGGAGCCTTCACCCTAACCCCACCCCGGAAGCGCCCCCAGGCGTAGAGGAAGCCGGTGGCGAAGCCCGCCACATGGGCGAGATACGCCACGCCCGGGCCGCTGCCCGCGCCCTGCGCCGCCAGCCACTGCAGGACGAACCAGAACACGAGCACGATCCAGGCGGGGAAGCGCAGCGGCAGGAAGAAGAGGAACGGGAAGAGGCTGGTGACCCGGGCGCGGGGGAAGAGGATGAGGAAGGCGCCGAGCACCGCCGAGATCGCCCCCGACGCGCCCACCAGGGTCTGGTCGGAATCGGAGTGCACGACCGCGTAGACCACCAGGGCGAAATAGCCGCAGCAGACGTAGAAGAAGACGAACTCGGCGCGGCCCATGCGTTCCTCGGCCATCGCGCCGAACACGTACAGGAAGAGCATGTTGCCCAGCAGGTGCAGCCAGCTGCCGTGCACGAAGAGCGCGGTGAGCGGGGTGAGCGCCGCGTGGGCCGAGCCGTCCAGGAGTTCGCCGGGGATCACGCCCCACCGCTCGAAGTACCCGGCCTGCGCGGCGAGCAGGGCGTCGGCGGAGCCGCGTACCGGGGTGAGGCCGGAGAGCGGGCTGAGGAGGAAGACGGCGAGGCACAGCGCCATGAGCCCGTAGGTGACCGGTGCGCCGCCCGGTGCGGTCGCCGCCCCGAGTTCCCTGGCCCGTGCCCGCCAGTCGACTTGCCGCCAATCGATCACGTACAGAGCATGACGTACCGGTGGGCAACGGGACGGATAGCCTCGCCGTGTCGATGGGTATGCACCAGGCCGTAGGGTTACCCGAGGACATCCGCAGTTCGACGGCGCACCGCGAGATCGAAGACCTGGGCACCACGAGACTCGACGAACGACGAAAGAGGACGCAACGATGACGACGGTTCCCCTGCCTACGGACGGGACCCGCTGGCGCTGCACGCTCTGCGGCAATCTCACCCGGTTCGACGTGACGCGCTCCTCCAAGGTCGTGGAGTACGTACATCTCGACCTGGCCGGGGAGTCGAGTGTCGAGGAGCGCGAGGTGGTCAGTGAGACCATCGAGTCGGTCCGCTGTCGTTGGTGCAACGCGGTGGACCAGATCGAGCTGGTCGACAGGCCGGGTTCCGACTCCTGACAGGGCCGCGCGGACAGACACATTGGGGTGATGGATGGTGGAGCAGCCGACAGGCGGCGCCGAACCGGCCGACGAGGCCGGCGGTGCCGCGGAGTCGCTCGACCGTCCGCTGCCCGAAGGCGTGCGCCGCAAGGTCGTGGCGCTCGTCTCGGACGCGTTCGGCGGTCTGACCGTCGGTGAACTCCCCGCACAGCTCCGGCAGTACGCCAGGTTCACCCCGAGCCGGCGCGCCAAGTTCGCGGGCAACGCGATGGCCGCCGCGCTGGAGAACGACGCGGCGTTCCGCCGGCGCATCGGTGAGCGGATCGGCCAGGCGCAGCCCGAGTTGGCCGCCGCGCTGGAATCCGGCGCGCCTCCCGCCGCGGCCGACCCCGTCGACGTGGCCGCCGCCGCCTACGTGCTGCGGCCGGCCGGCTGGGTCAAGCTGGTGGCCGCCGCGGGCGAGGAGGTCCAGCGGGCCGACGCCGAGCGGGCCGACGAGGAGACCCGGCACGAGCTGGAGCGGCTCCGTGAGGAGCTGGCCGCCACGCGCGGCCAGATCAGGGCCGAGACCGAACGGCTCCGTGCCGAGCTGGACGCCTCCCGCAAGGAGGCCGAATCCCTGCAGCGCAAGCTGCGCAGCGCACTCAGCGAGGTGAAGCGCGGCGAGGCGGCCCTGCGCAGGAGCGGCGTCGAGACCGACGGGGCGCGGGCCGAGGCCGCCGCGCAGGTGTCCGCCGCCGAGAGCGAGTCCCGGCGGCTCAAGGCGCGCCTCGCCGAGGCGGAGACCGCCGTCGAGGCGGGTCGCAGGGCTGCCAGGGAAGGGCGTTCGGTCGAGGACATGCGGCTGCGGCTGCTGCTGGACACCGTCCTGGACGCCGCCCAGGGGCTCCGTCGTGAACTGGCCCTGCCGCCCTCGTCGATCCGCCCGGCGGACGGGGTCGACGCGGTGGAGCCGGGCCGGATGTCCCCGAAGGACATCGCGGCCAGAGCCCTTTCGGAGACCGACCCGGCGCTGCTCGACCAGCTGCTCGCGCTGCCGCAGGCGCATCTCATCGTCGACGGCTACAACGTCACGAAGACCGGCTATCCGCAGATGCCGCTGGAGAAGCAGCGGTTGCGGCTCCTGGGCGGGCTCTCGGTCCTCGCCGCCCAGACCGGCGCCGAGATGACCTGTGTCTTCGACGGGGCCGAACTGGCGGTCCCCGTGCTGCTCGCGCCGCCGCGTGGGGTGCGTGTGCTGTTCAGCAAGGCGGGGGTGACCGCCGACGAGCTGATCAGGCAGCTGGCCCGCGCCGAACCGCCGGGCAGACCCGTCGTGGTGGTCTCCACCGACCGCGAGGTGGCGGACGGGGTGGCGAAGGCGGGAGCCAGACCGGTCGCGTCCGCCTTGCTCCTGAAGAGGCTTTCGCGCGTCTAGTTCCACTTGTGTGACATGGGTGGCTTGCCGGAATTTCTGGAACGTACCGTCAACTTGCCGCTACACGCCGTGTGATGAAAGTAAAGAAGTGCCTGGTGTGACGAGATTTTTCCTGTGAGGATTTGAACTGATCACAAGATGGTCACTAAGGTCAGGCCTCGAACCTTCGCACAGATGATCGCCCACCCGGGGTGACGGCGAAGGAACCGCCGAGTCCGTGACGTGCACGGAGCCGGGGATTTCCGTCCCCCACAGCCCGGTAGGCGGCTCGAGGAAGAAGGAGCTCGCCTTCGTGGCGTCCCACCGTCGTCCCAAGCAGCCGAGCCGCACCCGCGTGACCGTGCTCACCGCGACCGCCGCAGCAGCCGTGGCCCTGACCTCCCAGGCCGCCCACGCCGACCCCAAGCCGACCAAGAGCGAGGTCAAGGCGAAGGTCGACAAGCTCTACCACGAGGCCGAGGCCGCCACCGAGAAGGCCAACGGCGCCGAAGAGGCGCAGGGCAAGCTCAAGAAGCAGGTCGACGCGCTCCAGGACAAGGTCGCGCGCGGCCAGGACGAGCTCAACACCCTGCGCGGCGAGCTCGGTTCGCTCGCCACCGCGCAGTACCGCTCCGGTGGGCTCGACCCGTCCGTCCAACTGCTGCTCTCCTCGGACCCGGACGACTTCCTCGACCAGGCCTCCGCGCTCGACCAGCTGACGGCCAAGCAGTCCGAGTCGCTGCAGAAGATCCAGGCGAAGCAGCGCGCCCTCGCGCAGCAGCGCAAGGAAGCCCAGACGAAGATGGGTGACCTCGCCGACGTCCGCAAGACGCTCGACGAGAACAAGAAGAAGCAGCAGGGCAAGCTCGCCGACGCCCAGAAGCTGCTCAACACCCTCACCGCCGCCGAGCGGGCCAAGATGGACGAGGACGAGCAGCGGGCCAGCCGCGCCGCCGGCGAGCGGGTCCAGCTCGGCAACGAGGTCCCCGCCTCGGCCCTCGGCGCCGCCGCCCTCCAGGCCGCCTCCACGCAGCAGGGCAAGCCGTACGTGTCCGGCGGCACCGGCCCCAACTCGTTCGACTGCTCGGGCCTGACCCAGTGGGCCTACGCCCAGGCCGGCGCCCAGATCACCCGTACCACGTACACCCAGATCAACGACGGCGCGCGGATCGGCCGCGGCGCCCTCAAGCCGGGCGACCTGGTGTTCTTCAACAACACCTCGCACGTGGGCCTGTACGCGGGCAACAACCAGATCCTGCACGCCCCGAAGCCGGGCACCGTGGTCCGTTACGAGTCGATGGACTACATGGGCACCTTCCAGTTCGGCGTGCGGATCTGACGCCCGAACGGGTGAATCACCACTCACCCCGCTGACACCCGCCCCGCCGGAGACCGACAGGTCTCCGGCGGGGCGTCGTCGTACCGGGCCACCCACGTCCCCGCTCCGGCGCACCGGTGTGCCACGACCCCGTCGGCGTGATGCCCGTCTCCTCGGCCACCCGCGTCTGACCGTACGATCGGCTGGATGGCTGTTCGGACGCGGGACACGCGGCGGGGACGTACCCGCGGACGGAGCACGGCGGGCGCCGTGCTCGCCGGACTGCTGTTCGCGTCCGCCTGCGCCGCGCCCCGGGACACCACGGACCGCGTCACGGCCGAGGAGATCGGCGTCACCCTGGACCGGCGTGCCGCCGCCGTCATGGCCCACGACACCAAGGCCTACCTGGCCGCGCTCGACCCGCGGGCCGAGTCCTTCCGGGCGGCCCAGCGCACCGAGCTGCGCAACCTGGCCGACGTGCCGCTGGAGTCCTGGGCGTACAAGGTGAACAGCGTCTCCGGCGCGGGCACCGGACGGGTCAGCGCCGACGTCGAGCTGCGCTACCGGTTCGCGGGCTACGACAACGCCCCCATGTCCTCGTCCCGCACCGTCGAACTGGTGCGGCGCGGGGCGGACGGCCCCTGGTACATCGCCGCCGACCGGGCGGCCGAGGACACCCCCGGGCTGCTCTGGCAGCAGGGCGACGTCGAGGTCGTACGGGGCACGCACAGCCTCGTCCTGGGGGTCGGCCGCCCGGCGGAGGAACTGCGCCGCATCGCGGACACCGCGGACCGGGCCGTTCCGGCCGTCTCCGGTGTCTGGCCGGAACCCTGGGCGCAGCGGGTCGTGGTGCTCGTACCCCGGTCCGTGGACGACATGGCGCGGCTCCTCGGCTCACCCGTGGAGAGCTACCGGGGCATAGCGGCCGTCACGACGGGCGAGGTCGGCGGCAGCGGCCGGCGTCCCGCGGACCGGGTGATCGTCAACCCGCAGGCGTACGGAATGCTCGGCGAGTTCGGCCGGCGGGTCGTCCTCACCCACGAGACCACCCATGTGGCGACCCGGTCCCACACCTCCGCCGCCACCCCCGTGTGGCTCTCCGAGGGCTTCGCCGACCTGACCGCGTACCGCCAGGAGAGCCGTACCGCCCAGGAGCTCGCCCCCGGGCTGGCGGGGGCCGTACGGCGCGGTGACCTGCCCGCGCGGCTGCCGGTGGACGAGGACTTCGGCTTCGGCGGGGACGCGGAGACACTGGCGAAGGCGTACGAGGGCGGCTGGCTGGCCTGCGAGCTGATCGTGCGGGACTGGGGCGAGGAGGAGCTGATCGCCTTCTACAGGGCCGTCGGGGCCCGCTCCGGGCGGGACGGGGCGGTGGAGCACGCCATGCAGAGCGTGCTCGGCACGACACCGCGGGACTTCACGGCGCGCTGGCGGGACTATCTGCGCGACCGGCTCGGCTGACCGGCTCCGCCTCCGCCTCCCCGCCCCGCACCCCCGGCACGGTCCCGCGCCACAGCCGCCACCCGGCGGTCACCGTCGCCGCGACCAGCAGGCCGTTGCGCACGGCCAGGAGCGCCACACCCTGCCCGTCACCGGCCACCACGTGCGCGAAGCCCAGCGGGAACTCCAGCAGGGTGACACCGGTGGCCACCAGGACCAGGCACGCGGGCAGCGCCATCCGGCTGCCGCGGAACACCAGGCACACCGCCGCGAGCCCGACCAGCCACACCATGTACTGCGGGCTGATGACCCGGCTGGTCGTGGTGAACAGCAGCACCGCGGTGAACGCCGCGTCCGCCGGGGTGTGCACCGCGAACCTCCTCGCCCGCAGCCGCCACACCACCAGCCAGCCGAGGGCGACCACGCTCAGCCACAGCGCCAGCGTGCTCACCAGGGCGACGTGCGGGCCGGTGAACTCCATCGACCCGTACCGCAGTTCCACCCCGCCCTCCCAGCCGTACCACCGCGCCACATGGATGGCCAGCGCCCCCAGGGACTCGATCTCCAGGCCCCGGTCCCGCTGGAACGTCAGGAACGCGAACGCGCCCGGCAGGGCCAGCGCCGCCACCAGGGCGAGCACCCCGGCCGTCACCGCGGCGGCCGACCAGGCGCGCCGGGTCGCCCGCCCCCGGGCGGTGCCCACCAGCAGCAGCACCGGCCACACCTTCAGCAGCGCGCCGAAGGCGGCCAGCGCGCCCAGCACCCGCGGGTGGCGCACCCCGGCCAGCAGGGCCGCCACCGCGACGGCCGTCACCATCAGGTCGTACCGGGCGTACACGGTCGGCCCCAGCAGCGGGACACCCACCACCCACACCCAGGCGCCCGCGGCACGCGTGCCGGGCCGCCCCGCCGCGTACAGCAGCAGTCCGAACACCACGGCGTCGCAGAGCAGGACGAGCAGGAAGAAGGCGGACGCGTACTCCAGGAAGGGCAGCAGGGCCGGGGAGAGCACCGCCAGCGCGGCGCCGGGCGGATACTGCCAGGTGACGTCGTCCAGCGGATACGAACCGGCGAGGAGCACCTCGTACCAGCCGTGGTAGATGACCGCCACGTCGCTCGTGACGTCCGGGCCGGGCACCGTGAACACCTTGAAGACGCAGAGCAGCAGAACCGCTCGGGTGAGGGTCCAGGTGGCGAGGGACAGACGCATGAGCGTCATGATGCCGCCATCGGCTGTACAGGAGCTGTCAGGCAGGGCCGCGCGGTCGCCCGGTACTGTCGGCGGCGATGGACAAGACCCTGATCGTGACGAACGACTTCCCGCCCCGTCCCGGTGGCATCCAGGCCTTCCTGCACAACATGGCGCTGCGTCTGGACCCCGGTCGGCTCGTCGTCTACGCCTCCACGTGGAAGCGCGGCGCCGAGGGTGCCGAGGCCACCGCCGCCTTCGACGCCGAACAGCCCTTCACCGTCGTACGCGACCGTACGACGATGCTGCTGCCCACCCCACGGGTGACCCGGCAGGCGGTCCGGCTGCTGCGCGCGCACGGCTGCTCCTCCGTCTGGTTCGGCGCGGCGGCCCCCCTCGGGCTGATGGCCCCGGCGCTGCGCGGGGCCGGCGCCCGCCGGATCGTGGCCACCACGCACGGCCACGAGGCGGGCTGGGCCCAGCTGCCCGCCTCCCGGCAGCTGCTGCGGCGCATCGGCGAGGGCACGGACACGATCACGTACCTCGGCGAGTACACGCGCTCCAGGATCGCCGCCGCGCTCACCACCGAGGCGGCGGGCCGGATGGTCCAGCTTCCCCCCGGGGTCGACGAGAAGACCTTCCATCCGGCCTCCGGCGGCGACCGGGTCAGGGCCCGGCTCGGGCTCGCGGACCGGCCCGTCGTCGTGTGCGTGTCCCGGCTCGTCCCGCGCAAGGGCCAGGACACCCTCATCCTCGCCATGCCGGCGATCCTGGCCCGCGAGCCGGACGCCGTCCTGCTGGTCGTGGGCGGCGGACCGTACGCCGCGCAGCTGAGGAAACTGGCCGTGGAGACGGGGGTCCAGGACTCCGTGCGCTTCACCGGACCGGTGCCCTGGGAGGAACTGCCCGCCCACTACGGGGCCGGGGACGTCTTCGCCATGCCCTGCCGCACCCGGCGCGGCGGCCTGGACGTCGAGGGCCTGGGGATCGTGTACCTGGAGGCCTCCGCGACCGGACTGCCGGTCGTCGCGGGCGACTCGGGCGGTGCCCCGGACGCCGTGCTCGACGGCGAGACCGGGTACGTGGTGCGCGGCGGGTCGGCCGAGGAGTCCGCCGACCGGATCGTCACCCTGCTCGGCGACCCCGCGCTGCGCCGGCGGATGGGGGAGCGCGGCAGGGCCTGGGTCGAGGAGAAGTGGCGCTGGGACCTGCTCGCCGAGGAGCTCCGGACGCTGCTCTGAAGCAGCGGAGGACACATGCCGCGGGGGCCCGCACCGTGAGGGTGCGGGCCCCCGCGGCATGGGCGTTCCCGTGCGTTCAGCCGCGGTAGATCGACTCGACCTCGTCCGCGAAGTCCTTCGCCACGACGCTCCGCTTCAGCTTCAGCGACGGTGTGAGGTGACCCGCCTCCTCGGTGAACTGCGCCGACAGGATGCGGAACTTGCGCACCGACTCCGCCTTGGACACCGCCGCGTTGCCGTCGTCGATCGCCCGCTGCACCTCGGCCAGCAGATCGGCGTCCTCGCGCAGCGACACCGCCGTCGAACCGGCCGGCCTGCCGTTCTCCTCGGCCCAGCGGGAGAGGAACTCCTCGTCCAGGGTGACCAGGGCACCGACGAACGGCCGTCCGTCGCCGACCACCATGCACTCCGCGACCAGGGCGTGCGCCCGGATCCGGTCCTCGATCACGGCGGGGGCGACGTTCTTACCGCCCGCCGTGACGATGATCTCCTTCTTGCGGCCGGTGATCGCGAGATAGCCGTCCTCGTCGAGCGTGCCGATGTCGCCCGTGTGGAACCAGCCGTCGGCCAGCGCCTCGGCCGTCGCCGCCTCGTTCTTCCAGTACTCCGTGAACAGGTGCTCGCCGTGGAGCAGCACCTCGCCGTCGTCGGCGATCCGCACGACCGAACCGGGCAGCGGCTGGCCGACCGTACCGATCTTCTGCCGGTCCCACGGGTTGAAGGCCGTGGCCGCGCAGGACTCCGTGAGGCCGTAGCCCTCCAGCACCGTGAAGCCGATACCGCGGAAGAAGTGGCCGAGCCGCTCGCCCAGGGGCGCGCCGCCGGAGATCGCGTACTCGCCGCGGCCGCCGAGCACGGCCCGCAGCTTGGAGAACACCAGCTTGTCGAAGACCTTGTGCTTGATCCGCAGGCCGAACGACGGGCCCTGCGGGGTACCCAGCGCCCGGCTGTACGCGATCGCCGTGTCGGCGGCACGGTCGAAGATCCTGCCCTTGCCGTCGGCCTGCGCCTTGGCGCGCGCCGAGTTGTAGACCTTCTCGAAGACCCGCGGCACACCCAGGATCAGCGTCGGCCGGAAGGAGGCCAGCTCATCCGTGAGGTTCTTGATGTCCGGCACGCAGCCGAGCCTGATCGGGGCCATCACCGAAGCGACCTCGACCAGCCGGCCGAAGACGTGCGCGGCGGGCAGGAAGAGCAGCACGGAGCACTCGCCGGTACGGAAGAGGGGCTTCAGCCGCTCCACCACGTTGCCGCACTCGGCGAAGAAGCTGCGGTGCGTCAGCACACAGCCCTTGGGCCGCCCGGTGGTGCCCGAGGTGTAGACGATGGTGGCCGGGTCGTCGGCCTTGGCGCTCACCATGCGCAGGTCCAGGGTCTCGTCCGAGACCCCGGCGCCCGTCGCGGTCAGCTCGGCCACCGCGCCCTCGTCGATCTGCCACACGTGCCGCAGCCCGGGGAGCGCGTCGCGCACGGAGGCGACGGACCCGGCGTGGGCGGTGCTCTCCACGACGACCGCGACCGCGCCCGAGTCGCCGAGTATCCACTGGACCTGCTCGGGGGAGCTGGTCTCGTAGACCGGCACGGTGACCGCGCCCGCGCTCCAGATCGCGAAGTCCAGCAGCACCCACTCGAAGCGGGTACGGGACATGAGGGCGACCCGGTCGCCGGGCTCGACGCCCGCCGCGATCAGGCCACGCGCGGCGGCTCTCACCTCAGCGAGGAACTGGGTGGCCGTGACGTCCGTCCAGACACCGGCCACCTTGCGGCCCATGACCGCGACATCGGGATGCTGAGCGGCATTGCGGCGGATGAGATCCGTCAGGTTGCCGTCCGTAGGGACCTCGTACAGGGCCGGAAGGCTGAACTCGCGCAAGACTGCTGCTCCTCATCGGGCTCCGGTTCCACGGCTCTGTGTGACGCACCGGATGCGGTCCAAGACTGGCAGGCGCTCAGTGGGGTGAGCACGACTGGACTGGCGGGACGTTACCCATCGGTACCGGTTTCCGGATAGGGGGTTCCGGCCATATGTCTTATGCATCACACATATAAGTGGTCCTCCCGCGCACATTAGTCCACGCACGTCACGCGCCGCAGGTAACCGCAGGTCGGGTGGGCACTACCCGGCGTGGGGCGCGTACACCTAGGGTGAACTCCATGCGAGGCGAGCGAGACGGCGGACCGGACGGCAGGAGCGCGACCGGCGGCGGGGGCACACCGAACCGCGGGACGCGCGTGCACGTGGTGAGTGACGTGCACGGCAACACGGAGGCGCTGGCACGGGCCGGGGACGGCGCGGACGCGCTGATCTGCCTGGGCGACCTCGTCCTCTTCCTCGACTACGCCGACCACTCGCGCGGCATCTTCCCCGACCTGTTCGGCGTGGCGAACGCCGACCGCATCGTCGCCCTGCGCACCGCGCGGCGCTTCGACGAGGCACGCGCCTTCGGCCGCGAACTCTGGGCGGGCCGCGACCGCGACGCCGCGATCCTCGAGGCTGTGCGCAAGCAGTACGCCGAGATGTTCGCCGTCCTGCCCACCCCGACGTACGCCACCTACGGCAACGTCGACGTGCCCGGACTCTGGCCCGAGTACGCCGGGCCCGGCACCACCGTGCTGGACGGCGAGCGCGTCGAGATCGGCGGCCGGGTGTTCGGCTTCGTCGGCGGCGGCCTGAAGACCCCGATGAACACCCCGTACGAGATCGGCGACGAGGAGTACGCCGCCAAGGTCGAGGCGCTCGGCCCGGTGGACGTCCTGTGCTCCCACATCCCGCCCGAGGTGCCCGAGCTGACGTACGACACGGTGGCCCGCCGCTTCGAACGCGGCAGCCGCGCACTCCTGGACGCCATCCACCGCACCCGCCCCCGATACGCGATTTTCGGCCATGTCCACCAGCCGTTGGCACGCCGGATGCGGATCGGTGTCACCGAGTGCGTCAACGTCGGACACTTCGCCTCGACCGGACGGCCCTGGGCCCTGGAGTGGTGAACGGCACGGCTCCGGCCACCGGCCGGGGCGTGGACGGGGCGACGGCGGGCACGCGATAGCCTGCACACGGCAGGCCTCTGCCGAACGCGACCGGTAACACCGCACTGGAGGGCCACGGCGATGGCTGAACACACCAGCTCGAGCATCACGATCGAGGCGGCACCGGCCGACGTCATGGGAGTGATCGCCGACTTCGCCCGCTATCCCGAATGGACCGGCGAGGTGAAGGAGGCCGAGATCCTGGCCACCGACGACCAGGGCCGTGCCGAGCAGGTCAGGCTGGTGCTGGACGCCGGAGCGATCAAGGACGACCACGTCCTGGCCTACACCTGGAACAGCGCGTACGAGGTCAGCTGGAGCCTCGTCAAGTCCCAGATGCTGCGCGCCCTCGACGGCAGTTACGCACTCGCGCCCCTGGGCGACGGCGACCGCACCGAGGTCACCTACCGGCTCGCCGTGGACGTCAAGATCCCGCTCCTCGGCATGATCAAGCGCAAGGCCGAGAAGGTCATCATCGACCGCGCCCTCGCCGGGCTGAAGAAGCGCGTCGAATCCGTCCCGAAGGCCTGATCACATGCGTACGGTCCTCGTCACCGGCCCCGGCGGCGCAGGCCGTACCACCGTCGCCGCGGCGACGGCGCTGGCGGCGGCCCGCGCCGGCCGCCGCACACTCCTGGTCTCCGCCGACGCCGTCCCCGGCCTCCCGGGCGGCACCGGGCCCACCGAGGTCGCGGACGGTCTGCACCACGCCCGCGTCGACTCGGCCGAGCACTTCCGCGGCGAACTCGTCGCACTCCAGGAGCGGGCCTCCGGCGCCCTCGACCTGCTCGGCGCCCGCCGGCTGGACGGCGAGGAACTCACCGAACTGCCGGGCAGCGCCCAGCTCGCCCTCCTGCACACCCTGCGCCGGGCGGCCGAGGGCGACTGGTCCGAGGACGGTTACGACGTCCTCGTCGTCGACCTCCCCCCGCTGGCCGACGCCCTCGCCCTGCTCGCCCTGCCCGGACAGCTGCGCCGCTACCTGCGCCGCCTGCTGCCCCAGGAGCGCCAGGCCGCCCGCGCGCTGCGCCCGATGCTCGCGCAGCTCGCCGGAGTCCCCATGCCGGCCCAGTGGCTGTACGAGGCCGCCGCCCGCAAGGACGCCGAGCTGGCCGCCGTCGAGGCCCTGATCGGGGACGCGGCGACGACCGTACGGCTGGTCGCCGAGCCCGGACCCGCGGCCGAGGACGCCCTGCGCTCCGCCCGCACGGGACTGGCCCTGTACGGGCTGCGCGTGGACGGCCTCGTGGCCAACCGCGTCCTGCCCCGGCACTCGTCCGACCCCTGGTTCGCCGATCTCGCCGCCCGCCAGGAGAAGTGCCTGGCGAGCTGGCAGGAGAGCGGTACGCCGCTGAGCGAGGTGGCCCACCTCGGGCGTGACCCGCGGACCCTCGACGACCTCGCCCTGCTCGACGCGGTACCCGCACCGGACGACCGGACACCGGGCCGCGCCGACGACCCCTGGTGGACGGAGGACTCCCGCGACGAGGACGACGGCGACGGCGTCCTCGTCTGGTGCCTGCCGCTGCCCGGTGCCGTCAAGGAGGACCTCCGGCTCGTCCGCCGGGGCGACGAACTGCTGCTCACCGCGGGCCCGTTCCACCGCGTCCTCCACCTGGAGTC
The DNA here is from genome assembly GCF_042717325.1 of Streptomyces sp. NPDC058637. Classification (NCBI taxonomy): domain Bacteria; kingdom Bacillati; phylum Actinomycetota; class Actinomycetes; order Kitasatosporales; family Streptomycetaceae; genus Streptomyces; species Streptomyces sp. NPDC058637. Next base: position 29,667 of record NZ_JBHXRD010000044.1, read on the forward strand.
CGTACTGCGCCGCTGCACCGTCTCCGGAGCCGCGCTCGCCGACGGCGTTCTCCGTGTCCGGTTCACACCGGACCCCGCGCTCTGGCCCCGGACACCCTGAACGCCGTATCACCGTTCGGGTACCGTCGGTAGTACGTGGCCCGTACGGCCATCACAGGCAACCGCGTCGCAGGAGTCCGTCATGAGTGAAGCCACCGATCGTCCCGTCGACGACGACGCGTGGGCGGAGGCCTGCGCCGAGGACCTGGAGGCGGAGAAGGCCCGCCGCCGTTCGCAGTACGGCCCGCAGCCCGGGTCCGCCGCCGAGGAGCTGCGCAAACTGATCGACGCGGTCGCCGACAAGGTCTCCGAGTTCCGGTCGCCGCTGCTCGGCATGGCGGCCCAGGGCACCGTCCAGCAGGTCATCCGGCAGGCCAGGTCCGCGGTCGAGCCCGTCATCGAGCGCAATCCGGACCTCTTCGACCACCTCGCCGCCGCGGGCAACGAACTCCTGGCCGCCTACCGCTCCGCCGTCGAGGGCCAGGAGAGCCGCTGGACCCGCGGCACCGAGGGCGCGGGAGGCACCGCCGGGGACGCCCCGGGCACGTCCGGTCCGGCGAAGAAGGCCACCGACGACCCCTCCGACCCGCGTGACGAGGGCTCCGGCGGCAGCGAACACATTGACCTGGACTGACCCAGGGCCGGAAATACCCGTCCCCGGCTCGGGTACGGTTGGCCGTAGCGGGGCTCGACCGAAACTGAGGGATTCATGGGACTCACCATCGGCGTCGATATCGGCGGCACGAAGATCGCGGCTGGAGTGGTCGACGAAGAGGGCCAGATCCTCTCGACGTTCAAGGTACCGACCCCGCCGACGGCCGAGGGCATCGTCGACGCGATCAGCTCGGCCGTGGCCGGCGCCAGTGACGGTCACGACGTCGAGGCCGTCGGCATCGGCGCGGCCGGATACGTCGACGACAAGCGCGCCACCGTGCTGTTCGCCCCGAACATCAACTGGCGGCACGAGCCGCTGAAGGACAAGGTCGAACAGCGCACCGGCCTGCCGGTCGTCGTCGAGAACGACGCCAACGCGGCTGCCTGGGGCGAGTACCGCTTCGGTGCCGGTAAGGGGCACGACGACGTCATCTGCATCACGCTCGGCACCGGCCTGGGCGGCGGCATCATCATCGGCAACAAGCTGCGCCGCGGACGCTTCGGCGTGGCTGCGGAGTTCGGTCACATCCGGGTCGTCCCGGACGGACTGCTCTGCGGCTGCGGCAGTCAGGGCTGCTGGGAGCAGTACGCCTCCGGGCGCGCACTCGTCCGTTACGCGAAGCAGCGCGCCAACGCCACCCCGGAGAACGCGGGGATCCTGCTGGCGCTCGGCGACGGCACGGTGGACGGCATCGAGGGCAAGCACATCAGCCAGGCCGCCCGGCAGGGCTGCCCGGTGGCCGTCGACTCGTTCCGTGAGCTGGCCCGCTGGGCCGGCGCCGGACTCGCCGACCTGGCCTCGCTCTTCGACCCGTCGGCGTTCATCGTCGGCGGTGGCGTCTCGGACGAGGGCGAACTTGTCCTCGGCCCGATCCGCAAGTCGTTCCGGCGCTGGCTGATCGGCGGCGAGTGGCGTCCGCACGCGCAGGTCCTGGCAGCCCAACTGGGCGGCAAGGCAGGCCTGGTGGGCGCCGCCGACCTGGCCCGCCAGGGCTAGGGTCCTCCCTTCCGGCCAGGCCGCACCCCCGCGGGCCCGGCCCGGTCCGGACGAGAGGCCCACGCAGCACTCCGACGCCCGTCGCGCCCTCCGGGGAGCGGCGGGCGTCCGCCGTATCGTGCCTCGCATGGTCACGACGCCGATGCCGCTGCCCGACTCCCGCACCGAGCCGGACGGTTCGGCCGTCATCCGGGTGCTCAGCTACAACGTCCGCTCGCTGCGCGACGACACCGAGGCACTGGCCCGCGTCATCCGCGCCTGCGCACCCGACCTGGTGTGCGTCCAGGAGGCCCCGCGCTTCTTCCGCTGGCGCAAGGCCGCCGCCCGGCTCGCCGCAATGACCGACCTGGTGGTCCTCGGCGGAGGCGCCCCCGCGGCCGGTCCGCTGCTGCTCTGCTCCCTGCGCGCCACCGTGGAACGCACCGAGGACGTCCTGCTGCCGCTCACCCCCGGGCTGCACCGGCGAGGACTGGCCACGGCGGTGGTAGGGATCGCCGGGGCCCGGCTCGGCGTGGTGAGCTGTCATCTGAGCCTGCGGCGCGAGGAACGGCTGGCCCAGACCGGACTCCTGCTGGACCGTGTCGAGGCGATGGGCGTCCCGCACGCCGTCGTCGCCGGCGACCTCAACGACGTACCGCGGGGGAAGGCCTTCCAGCGGCTGGCCGGGCGGTTCCAGGACTGCTGGGCCGTACGGCCGTGGGGCGGCGAGCACACCTTCCCGCCCCACGCCCCGGCCAAGCGCATCGACGCGGTGTTCGCGACCGGCGGGATCGAGGTGCTCGGCTGCGGTGTGCCCGCGGCGCTGCCCGGCATCACCGACGCGGACCTGAGATCGGCCACGGACCACCTGCCCGTCCTGGCCGCACTCAGGGTGCCGGCCGGGGCCTGAGGGGGCGTGCCGGACGCCCCGGCCCGCGCGGGGCCGGGGGAGTCCGGGCCGTACGGGGCCCGTGCGCGGCCCGGGGCCGTGTGCGGCCCGGTCAGACGACCGCGCCGGAGCCCGGGATGTCGTCGTCCTCGTCGTCCTGGGGCATACGGGCCACCAGGGTGGCGAAACCGCCCAGGAAGCCGCCGATGCAGAGCGTGGTGAGCCACCACGTCATCTCCCACTGCAGCAGCACCGCGACCAGCATCAGCACCGGGCCGCCGACGACCGCGAGCCAGGCGAACTTCGCCGTGACATCGGCCTCCGGCAGCGGCGGCGGCTCGGGCGGGACGAAGTGCCCCTCCTCGCTGTCGTCAGGGTCGTCGCCGTCGCCCTCGGCGGCCTCCGCCACCTCGTAGTCGCGCGGACCGGCGACCCCGGGCGCGAAGACGACCGAGCTGCCCAGCGCCTTCTTCTCCGGCGGCCTGCCGGGCGCCTTCTTGCCGGAACCCTTGTCCGCGTCCTCCCCGGTACCCGGGTCCGGCCCCGGCAGGGTGTTGAGCTGGTCGTCCTCCAGCAGCGCGAGGTCGTCCACCGACTTGAACGGCTTGGCGCCCGGCGGATCCGGCGGCTCGTCGCCGTATCCGGCGACGATCGCCTCCCAGGCCGCGGCCTCGTCGATCTGCCCGCCCTCCTCCGTGCCCTCGGGGACAGCCGCCCCCTCCGTGGGGCGCGGTTCGCGCTCCTCGTCACTGCCCGCGCGCTCCGCGTCGTGCTCAGCCACCGGACGTGCTCCCCTTCTTGCCGACGCTGGGTGCGAGGCGGCCGATGAACCGGTAACTCTCATCGAAGATCCGCTCCGCATCGTGGTCCAACGTCGCCACGTGGTAGCTCTGTTCCAGCAGGATCTCCTCGACGTCCGTCGAAGACACCCGGCTGAGGATCCGCGCGGAGTCCGCGGGCGGCACGACATGGTCCTGCGGGCTGTGCAGCAGCACGATCGGCTGGGTGACCTGGGGCAGTTCGGCGTCGACCAGCCGGAAGAACCTCCGGACCGAGTGCGCCGCGTGCAGGGGCACCCGGTCGTAACCGATCTCCTCGGAGCCCTCCAGGGCGATGTCGTTCGTCAGGCCCCTCGTCGTCCGCACCAGATGCCGGGCGACCGGCAGGGCGTACGCCGCCAGGCCGTGCACCTTGTTCCCCGGGTTCACCAGCACCAGGCCCGTGACCGAGTCACCGTGCTTCGCGGCCAGGCGCAGCGACAGCGCGCCGCCCATGGAGAGGCCGAAGACGAAGACCTGCTCGCACCGGTCCCGCAGCGCGCGCAGCTCCCGGTCCACCTCGGCGTACCAGTCCTGCCAGCCCGTGACCGCCATGTCCTGCCAGCGCGTGCCGTGTCCCGGCAGCAACGGGAGGGACACGGTCAGCCCGCGCTCCGCCAGATAGTCGGCCCAGGGACGCATCGACTGCGGCGAACCGGTGAAACCGTGACAGAGGAGGACGCCGACCTCTCCGCCCTCGTGGCGGAACGGCTCGGCTCCAGGGAGGACCGGCACCGGGGTCTCCTGTTCATGGGCGGGACGGGGGCGTGCGGGGGGAGTGCAGATGGATTACCTCACCGTACGCGACCGGACCGACACCGACCAGGGCCGTCACCACCCGAGCACCACCGCCCGGAGGCCGTCCGCGGCGGACGGAGCCCCGCGCCCGGGCGGAAGAGGCCGGGGGGCCCACAGGCTAAGGTCTGACCGACGGCACACAGGAGGCACCCGAGTGATCTACGGCGCAATGAAGTTCTCCATCGGCGGGTCCCTGAAACTCGCCTTCCGGCCGTGGGCGGAGGGCCTGGAGAACATCCCCGAGCAGGGGCCGGCGATCCTCGCGAGCAACCATCTCTCGTTCTCCGACTCCTTCTTCCTGCCCGCCGTCCTCGACCGCAAGGTGACCTTCATCGCCAAGGCCGAGTACTTCACCTCACCCGGTGTGAAGGGCAAGCTCACCGCCGCGTTCTTCAAGGGCGTCGGCCAGCTCCCGGTGGACCGCTCCGGCGGCCGGGGAGCGGGCGAGGCGGCGATAAAGGCGGGCATCCAGGTCATCGAGAGCGGCGGCCTCTTCGGCATCTACCCGGAGGGCACCCGGTCGCCCGACGGCCGCCTCTACCGGGGCAAGCCCGGCGGACTCGCCCGGGTGGCCCTCGCCACCGGCGCACCCGTCATCCCCGTCGCGATGATCGACACGGAGAAGATCCAGCCGCCCGGCCAGGTTGTGCCCAGGCTGATGCGTCCCGGCATCAGGATCGGCAAGCCGCTCGACTTCACCCGCTACCAGGGCATGGCCGGCGACCGCTTCATCCTGCGCTCGGTGACCGACGAGGTCATGTACGAGATCATGAAGCTCTCCGGCCAGGAATACGTGGACATCTACGCGACGGCGGCCAAGAGGCAGCTCGCCGACCAGGCGAGGAACAAGGGCACGGAACGGTCCGGCGCGTAACCGCGTCGCGCACCGTCCGGGGCGGCAGGGGAATCGGGGGAGGGGCCATGGCCAGGCGTGAACAGGTCGTACGGATGTCGGTCGAACAGCCGCTGTGGCGGGCGCTGACCGCGTACCGCGTACTGACCCTGATCTACGCGGTGCTGCTCGCGGGCTTCCGCGACAAGACGTACGACCGGCCCTGGGTGGCCTTCGCCTTCCTCGCGGTCCTCGCCGTGTGGACGCTGATCACGCTCCCCAGGGTGGCCAACGCGGCGAGCTGCACCAAGCGCTTCCTCGGCATCGACCTCACCGTCGCCCTCACCGGGATCCTGCTGACCCCCCTCGCCGACTTCAGCGCCCAGCACGTCGACGGCCCGACCCTTCCGTCGATCTGGACCGCCGGCTCGGTCCTCGCCTTCGCGCTCAAGGGCGGCTGGCGCTGGGCGGCCTTCGCCTCCACGCTCGTCGCCGCCGCCAACATCGTCGAGCGCGGCGAGCCCAGCAGGGACACCTTCCACAACGTCCTGCTGGTCTGGGTCGCCGCCATCGCCATCGGGTACGTCGTCGAGGTCGCCCGCGCCAGCGAGCGCACCCTCGCCCGCGCCCTGGAGATCGAGGCCGCCACCCGCGAACGCGAACGGCTCGCCCGCGACATCCACGACAGCGTCCTTCAGGTCCTCGCCATGGTGCAGCGCCGCGGCACCGCGATGGGCGGCGAGGCCGCCGAGCTGGGCCGGATGGCCGGGGAGCAGGAGGTCGCGCTGCGCACCCTGGTCTCCAGCGGCCTGGTGCCCACCACCCGGGTCTCCGAGGACAGCGCCGAGGGCGCCGTGGTCCGCACCGTGGAGGTGGGGCCCCGGCCGGGCGGGGGCCCCCCCAGCCACCGGCGCCGCCCCCACCCACCCCCCCCCCCCCCCCCGGGGCGGGGCGACCCACCCCCCCGCC
>NZ_JBHXRD010000044.1:35651-51501 GCF_042717325.1 Streptomyces sp. NPDC058637
CTCTACATGCTGTGTATACCTCGCGTGTATACAGCCCGGACCAAGCCCGAACCGCGGGTCCCTGCGGGCGGTGGGGGGCCGCCCGCCCACCCCGGCCGGGGGGGCCCGCCGGGGGGGGGGGGCCCGGGCGGGGGCCGGGCCCACCGACTGCGACCTGCGCGCCCTCCTCGCCCCGCACGCCGGCTCCCGGGTCAGCTTCGCCGAGCCCGGCGCCCCGGTGCTGCTCGCCGCCGGGGCGGCGCGTGAGCTCGCCGCCGCGGTGAGCGCGGCCCTGGACAATGTGAGGGTCCACGCCGGGCCGGACGCGCAGGCCTGGATCCTGGTCGAGGACGAGCCGGACGAGGTGATCGTCACGGTCCGGGACGACGGGCCCGGCATCCCGGAGGGCCGGCTGGACCAGGCGGAGGGGGAGGGGCGGCTCGGGGTCGCCCTGTCGATCCGCGGGCGGCTGCGCGATCTGGGCGGCACGGCAGAGCTGATCTCGGTACCCGGCCAGGGCACCGAGGTCGAATTGAAGGTTCCGAAGGTTTCACGGGGGAAGGCAGGATCGGTCCGATGAGCACACCGAACACCCAGGCGTCCGAGGCGCGGCCCATCAAGGTCATGGTCGTCGACGACCATCCGATGTGGCGCGACGCGGTGGCCCGCGATCTGGCCGAGGCCGGTTTCGACGTCGTCGCGACCGCCGGGGACGGCCCGCAGGCCGTGCGCCGGGCCGGGGCCGTGGACCCCGACGTCCTGGTGCTCGACCTCAACCTGCCCGGCATGCCCGGCGCCCAGGTCTGCAAGGAACTCGTCGGGTCGCGCCCCGGGCTGCGTGTCCTGGTGCTCTCCGCCAGCGGTGAGCACGCCGACGTGCTGGAGGCGGTGAAGTCCGGCGCCACCGGCTATCTGCTCAAGTCGGCCAGCACCAAGGAACTGACCGACGCCGTGCGCGCCACCGCGGCCGGCGACCCGGTCTTCACCCCGGGCCTCGCCGGACTGGTCCTCGGCGAGTACCGCAGGCTCGCCTCCGACCCCGCCCCGGCCGCCTCGAACGAACCGAAGGCCCCGCAGCTCACCGACCGCGAGACCGAGGTGCTGCGGCTGGTCGCCAAGGGACTCTCGTACAAGCAGATCGCCGAGCGCCTGGTCATCTCGCACCGGACCGTGCAGAACCACGTCCAGAACACCCTGGGCAAGCTCCAGCTGCACAACCGCGTGGAGCTCGTCCGGTACGCGATCGAGGCCGGCCTCGACGACGTCTGACAGCCCGGCGGGGCGGACCGCGGCCGGGGTCCTCCCCGGCCGAGCGGCACTCGGGGGGCGCGGGCCGTATATTCGCCAGGGTCCGTACCCCCACCCCGGGAGACTTCGTGGAAATCCTCGCATTCGGTGTGCAGTCGGACGAGAAGCCGCTGATCGAGAAGGCCTTCGCCGGGCAGCACGACGTGCGCTGCCTGGACGTCTTCCTCACGAAGGACACCGCCCCGATCGCGGCCGGGTACGAGATCATCTCCACCAGCGTCAACGCCGACCTCGGCAGCTCGGTCCTGCAGACCCTCGCGGCGGGCGGCACGCAGATGATCGCCCAGCGCTCCACGGGCTTCAACAACATCGACCTCGACGTCGCCGAGCGGCTCGCCCTCCAGGTCGCCCGGGTCTCGTACTACTCGCCGCACTCTGTCGCCGAATTCGCCTGGACCCTGGCCATGGCCGTCAACCGCCGCATCGTCCGCGCGGTGAGCCGCACCCGGGACTTCGACTTCCGCCTCGACGGACTCCTCGGCCGGGACATGCACGGCCGCACGGCCGGAGTGGTCGGCACCGGCAAGATCGGCGAGGCGTTCACCCGGATCGCCCACGGCTTCGGCATGAACCTGCTGGGCTGGGACGTCGCCGAGAACCCGGCCTGCACCGAGCTCGGCATGACGTACGTCGACAAGGAGCGGCTCTTCGCCGAGGCCGACCTGATCAGCCTCCATGTGCCGCTGCTGCCCGCCACCCAGCACATCATCGGCAAGGACGCCCTGTGCGTGATGAAGGACGACGCGATCCTGGTCAACTCCAGCCGCGGCGGTCTCATCGACTCCACCGCGCTCGTCGCCGAGCTGAGGGCCGGGCGCTTCACCGGTGTCGGACTCGACGTGTACGAGGCGGAGGCGGGACTCTTCTACGTCGACAGGTCCCTGGAGGGCATCGACGACGACACCCTGGCCAGGCTCGTCACCTTCCCGAACGTCATCGTGACCTCGCACCAGGCGTACTACACGACCGACGCCGTGGGCCAGATCATCGACGCGACCGTCCGCAACGTCGCCGACTACCTCGCGGGCCGACGCAGCGAGAACGTCCTCGTCCCCGCGCTCCCGGCCACCCCGTAAGGGCCCCGTCACTCCGGGGCCCCCACGGGACAGGGACCTCAGCCGGGCACCGGCAGCGCCGCCAGCAGCTCGGTGACGATCGTGGCACCCCGCAGCGTCAGCACCGACTCCGGGTGGAACTGGACCGACGCGAAGCCCCGCCCCCGCAGCGCGTGCAGCTCCCCGGAGGCCGGGTCCCGGCTCACCTCGATGCCATGGGCCCCCAGCTCGGCCGCCGCCGCCTCGTCGCACCGCGCGGTGAAGCTGTTGTAGAAGCCCACGGTCTCCGGGCGGCCGAACAGCTCGATCCGGGTCTGCGCCCCCTGGTACGGCACGGCCTTGCGTACGATCTCCAGGCCCAGCTCCGCCGCGATCAGCTCGTGGCCCAGGCAGACGCCCAGCAGACCGTGCCGGTGGTCCCGCACCAGCTCGGCGGTCAGCCCGCGCAGCAGCCGCATCCTCGGATCGGACGCGTCCCCCGGATCACCCGGCCCCGGACCCAGCACGACGGGCCCCTCGTGCGCCCGCACCGCCTCCCGCAGCCCCGGATCGCCGTACCCGCGCACCGACACCGTCAGCCCCGAGGAGCGCAGCAGGTGCGCCAGCATCGCGGTGAAGGTGTCCTCGCCGTCCACCACCAGCGCATGGCCGGTCAGTTCCCGCGTGCGCTCCTGCATCCGCAGCCAGAACGGGGCGAGTCCGCCCCGCCGGTCGTCCAGGGCGGCCCGCACCCGCGGATCGGCGGCCAGCCGCGGACGGTCCGCCTCCGCCTCCGGCCGGCCCGGCCGGACGCCCAGCGCCGCCAGCACCCCGGCGGCCTTGGCGTGGGTCTCGGCGACCTCGCCCGCCGGGTCGGAGTGGCGCACCAGCGTCGCCCCGACCGGCACCCGCAGCCGGCCGTCGGCCGAAATGTCGGCGGTGCGGATCAGGATCGGCGAGTCCAGCGTCTGCGTACCGTCCGGCTCCCGGCGCAGCAGGGCCAGGGCGCCCGCGTAGTAGCCGCGGCCCCCGGGCTCGTACCGCTCGATCACCCGGCAGGCGTTCTGCACGGGGGAGCCGGTGACCGTCGCCGCGAACATGGTCTCCTTCAGGACCTCGCGCACATCCAGTGACGAACGCCCGCGCAGTTCGTACTCGGTGTGGGCGAGGTGCGCCATCTCCTTCAGGCGGGGGCCGACCACCACGCCGCCCATGTCGCCGACCGTGCACATCATCTTGAGCTCCTCGTCGACCACCATGGAGAGCTCCTCGGTCTCCTTGCGGTCGCCGAGGAAGGCCAGCAGGCCCTCGGCGGTCGGCCCGCCGGCCGGGTAGCGGTACGTCCCGCTGATCGGATTCATCACGACCGTCCCGCCGGACATCCGCACATGGACCTCCGGGCTGGCGCCGACCAGCGTCCGGTCCGGGGTGTGGACGACGAACGTCCAGTACGCCCCGCGCTCACCGGCGAGCAGCCGCCGGAACAGCGCCAGCGCGTCGGCTCTGCCGAACCCGGGGATCTCGCCCCCGAAGGTCCGCCGGATCACGAAGTTGGCGCCCTCGCCGCGCCCGATCTCGTCCTGGACGACCCGCCGGACGACGTCCGCGTACTCCTCGTCCGGGACGTCGAAGGCGCCGTTCTCGACCCGCACCCCATGGGAGGGCAGCCGCGCGAGGACCTCGTCCAGCGGCAGCTCGTAGGACTCGTCGGCGGTCAGCACGGCCAGCGGGGTCCCGTCGTCGCGCACGTCGAAACCGCGCTCGGCGATCTGCCGGAAGGGCACCAGGGCCAGGGCGGGCCGCTCGCCCACCGGGATCCCGGCGAGGCGGTCCACCTCACGCACCCCGCCGATCAGGACCTCGACGGTGTCGTGGTCCCGGCCCGGTGTGCGCCTGCGGAGCAGCGCGAAGGGCGGGCAGTCGTCCCGGAGCAGTCGCTGGAGGAGGTCGGTGACGGGGACGTGCTCGGCACGGTCGGGCATGGGCGTTCCTTCCGGATGGAGGAACGGCTCCCGGCTCCGAAACGCAGAGAAGGCCGCCCCTCGGGCGGCCTTCGCGAAGTCTGTACGCGCGATGAGTCAGCGGGCCGCCGGATGAGCGGTCCACCACCAGTTCTGGGTCGTCTGCGCGAACATGTCCCGAACCCTAGCGGACGCACCGTACGAACGAGCGTGTGTCTCAGTGGTTGAGCGCGCGGCGGAACGGGGTCGCCGACCCCGTAATGTTGTGGGCGTGACCGTGAACGCCAATACCTCCGTCGCCGGTGGCAACACCTGGCGAGACCTTCCCGCGGCGCAGCAGCCCGAGTACCCCGATGCCGAGGCTCTGCGCGATGTGCTCGCGGACCTCGAGTCGTATCCTCCGCTCGTCTTCGCCGGCGAGTGCGACCAGCTGCGTGCCCGCCTGGGAGCCGTCGCCAAGGGCGAGGCGTTCCTGCTGCAGGGCGGTGACTGCGCCGAGGCCTTCGACGCCGTGTCGGCCGAGCACATCCGGGCCAAGCTGAAGACCCTGCTCCAGATGAGCGCCGTCCTCACGTACGCGGCCTCCGTGCCCGTCGTCAAGATCGGCCGGATCGCGGGGCAGTACTCCAAGCCGCGCTCCAAGTCGACCGAGACCCGCGACGGCGTGACCCTGCCGACCTACCGCGGCGACTCGGTGAACGGCTTCGCCTTCACCGAGGAAGACCGCATCCCGGACCCCGAGCGGCTGAAGCGGATGTACCACGCGTCCGCCTCCACGCTGAACCTGGTCCGCGCCTTCACCACCGGTGGCTACGCCGACCTGCGCCAGGTGCACGCCTGGAACCAGGACTTCGTGAAGTCCTCGCCCTCCGGCCAGCGTTACGAGGCCCTGGCCCGTGAGATCGACAACGCGCTGAACTTCATGAAGGCGTGCGGCACGGACCCGGCCGAATTCAAGGCGGTCGAGTTCTACGCCTCGCACGAGGCGCTGCTGCTGGACTACGAGTCGTCGCTCACCCGCACCGACTCGCGCACCGGCCGGCTGTACGACACGTCGGCCCACATGGTCTGGATCGGCGAGCGCACCCGGCAGATGGACGGCGCGCACATCGAGTTCGCCTCGAAGGTCCGCAACCCCATCGGCATCAAGCTCGGCCCGACGACCACCGTCGACGAGGCGCTCGGCTACATCGACCGCCTCGACCCCGAGCGCGAGCCGGGCCGGCTGACCTTCATCGTGCGCATGGGTGCCGACAAGGTCCGCGACAAGCTCCCCGAGCTGGTCGAGAAGGTCACCGCCTCCGGCGCCACCGTGGTGTGGGTGACCGACCCGATGCACGGCAACACCTTCGAGGCCGCGTCCGGCCACAAGACGCGCCGTTTCGACGACGTCCTGGACGAGGTCAAGGGCTTCTTCGAGGTGCACAAGGGCCTCGGTACGCACCCGGGCGGCATCCACGTCGAGCTCACCGGTGACGACGTCACCGAGTGCGTGGGCGGCGGCCACGAGATCTTCGTGGACGACCTGCACCAGCGCTACGAGACGGCCTGCGACCCGCGCCTCAACCGCAGCCAGTCCCTCGACCTGGCGTTCCTGGTCGCCGAGATGTACCGCGACCAGTAGGCACCGCCCGCGACGACGCCTGTGGGGCACGGATCCATGTGATCCGTGCCCCACAGGCGTTCCCGGGGCTTTTACGCACCGGTGGTGACGGGTAAGGTTAGGTTAGCCTCACCGAGAAGTCGGGGACGGCGCCGTGATCGACCCCGCCGGGAGGTGAACCGCATGTACGTCTGCTCCTGCTTCGGCATCACCGAGCAGCAGGTCAAGCAGCATGCGGACGACGGTGCGTGCACGCCCCGCCAGATCGCCTCCGCGTGCAAGGCCGGCACGGACTGCGGCGGCTGCGTCCGCCGGATCCAGGCGCTCCTAGGCCGCGGCGACCTGCGCCGCGAGCTCCTGGAAGGCCGTACGGAGCCGACGGGCGCCCCGTCCGGTGCGCCCGCCCTCTTCGGTACCACGCCGGACGTCCGGCTCTCCGACGCCGCCTGAGCGACCCTTCGGCCCGGGACCGCGGCCCCGGCCGGATCAGCTCTCCGGCTGCTCGATCAGCTGCGCGATGTAGAGCGGCTCCCCGAGCTTCTCGACCAGCTCCAGCTGGGTGTCGAGGTAGTCGATGTGGTGCTCCTCGTCCTCCAGGATGGATTCGAAGATGTTCGCCGACGTGATGTCGCCCTTGCCGCGCATCACCTCGATGCCCCGCTTGAGACGGTCGATCGCCTCCACCTCGACCTGACGGTCGGCCTGGAACATCTCGGTGACCGTCTGGCCGACCCGCACATGGAAGAGCCGCTGATAGTTGGGCAGCCCGTCCAGGAAGAGAATCCGGTCGGTGAGGATCTCGGCGTGCTTCATCTCGTCGAACGACTCGGCCCGGGTGTACTTGGCGAGCTTCGTCCAGCCGAAGTTCTCCTGCATCTTCGCGTGCAGGAAGTACTGATTGATGGCAGTCAATTCGGCGGTCAGCTGTTCGTTCAGGAACTCGAGGACCTCGGGGTCGCCCTGCATCGCAGAGGCTCCTTCCAACCGGTGAACTGGGCATGTTTGCGCCGCATCCTCGCATCGCACCCGGCGGCCGTCCAGTAAGTGCACGCTTAGTATGAGTTGCCCGAATCGACTCTCCCCTGGTCATGACCACCCCTGCCTGTCTGTCACCATGGAGGCATGGGTCAGCCGGAAAGCCGGGAACGCGGCACAGCAGAGCAGTCCGGGCTGCCGCCGGGTCAGCGACTGCAGCGAGGCTGGCCGGTCACCCATTACGGGCCGGTGCCCAAGTTCAAACCCGACCGCTGGGAGTTCCGGGTCTTCGGGGCCACGGCCGACGGTGAGAAGCGCTGCTGGAATCATCAGGAATTCTCGGCACTGCCGTTCTCGTCCGTTGTCGCCGATCTCCACTGCGTGACGAAATTCAGCATGCTCGGAGCCGAATGGGGCGGAATCCAGGCCCGCGCGGTCGTGGAACTCGCACCGCCCGCGCCCCATGTCACCCATGTGATGGTCTGGGCCGAATACGGATTCAGCTCGAATCTGCGACTGGCCGACTTCACCTCGGACGGGACGCTCTTCGCCACCCACAAGGACGGTGAACTCCTCACCGCGGAACACGGATTCCCGCTGCGGCTCGTCGTCCCGCACCTGTACGCCTGGAAGGGCCCGAAGTGGGTCCGCGGCATCGAGTACATGACGGCCGACCGCCGTGGCTTCTGGGAGGAGCGCGGCTACCACAACATCGGCGACCCGTGGAGCGAGCAGCGCTACTCCTACCAGGAGGAGCCGGGGGACGGCCCCGAGCTCTGATCCCGGAGCGCCGACCGCCTCAGTGGTGGTAGGCGTGCACCACGGCGTGGCCCTTGCCGCGGCCGATCATCCACTTGTTCACCGGTGTCGTGACGACGAACGCGGCAACCAGCGCGATGGCCAGCACCGCCCAGAACCTCACGTCCGACAGGTGGGCGTCCATCGCACCGGGCCACAGGGCGATCACGCCGTTGTCGATCAGTTCCATCACGGCGATGGACAGGGTGTCGGCGGCCAGGGCCACCCGGACGGCCGCACGGAGGCCGACCCCGGATCCCAGGATGCCGCGCAGCGTCAGCGCGTAACCGAAGAAGAACGCCAGGACGATCGCGAGCACCATCGTCTGTGTGTTGCCCCAGCCGAGTGCGGTGCCGATCACCATGCCCAGGACCTCGCCGATCGCACAGCCGGTGAGGCAGTGCAGGGTGGCCCGGGCGGCCATGGCCCAGCTCGCGGCGCCGCCCCCGTGGCGCGCGTGGTCGTGTGTGCCGCCGTGCGGTGCTCCGTCGTGCGTGTCGTGGTGCGAGTCGTGTCGCATGACTACCCCCAGGGCCGGATCGCGCGGTTCCTGACATCTATGCGAAACCACATACCCCCCTAGGGTATTCCGTCCGGGGTTACCGAAGTACGGCGCCACCCCGGAGCTCCTTCAGGCGCGCCACGTCCGCCGCGTGCCCCTCCTTGCCGCCGGGCGTCTCGATGATCAGCGGCACCCCGTCGGTCGCGGGATGCGCGAACAGCTCGCGGAACGGCTCGGCGCCGATGTGACCGGCGCCGATGTTCTCGTGCCGGTCCTTGTGCGCCCCCACCACGTCCTTGGAGTCGTTGGCGTGGATCAGCTTCAACCGGCCCCGGCCGACCGTCCCCACCAGCAGGTCCAGGGTCTGCCGCATGCCGGCCGGACCCGTCAGGTCGTGACCGGCCGCGTAGACGTGGCAGGTGTCCAGGCAGACACCCAGCTTGGGATGGGAGTCCAGGGCCTCGAAGTACGGGCCGAAGTCCCAGGTCCGTGAACAGAGCGAGAAGCCCTGTCCGGCGGTCGACTCCAGCAGCAGGAAGGGGTCGTCGTCATGGGTCAGCTCGTCCAGCAGCGGCCTCATGTGGGTACGCACCTGCGCGAGGGCCTCGGCCCTCGGCCGGCCGCCGGTCGCCGACCCGGTGTGCACCACCACCCCCAGGGCGCCGATCGCCCTGGCCCGGCGCAGCGAGTGCCGCAGCGAGTCGACGGACCTCTCCACGGTCGCCTCGGTGTGCGAGCCGAAATTGATCAGGTACGGCGCGTGGACGTACGCCTGGATCCCCGACGCCGCGCACTGTGCGCGGAACAGGTCGTCCTGCGCCGGATTGCCGGGCGGGGTCGCCCAGCCGCGCGGATTGGCGACGAAGACCTGCACGGCCTCCGCCGCGAGCTCCCGCGCGTAGTCGAGGCCGACCTTGGCGAGTCCGCCGGCCACCGGGACGTGTCCGCCCACAGGATTGCGCATGTGTTCTAGAGACCCTTGGTTCTGATCGTGATCGTGGAGCCCTCGGCGGCCTTCTGACCGCCCTTGACCGACTGGCTCGCGATCGTGTCGCCGAAGGAGAGGAACGGCCGGTCCACTTCGACCTCGAAGCCCGCCTCCTCCAGTGTGCCGCGGGCCGCGTCGACGTCCTGCCCGGTCACGTCGGGGACGGCGAGCATCCTCGGCCCCCTGGAGAGCGTGAGCTCGACGGTGTCGCCCTCGGCCGCCTCCTGGTCGCTGCCGGGCGACTGCTCGGCGACATCGCCCGCGACCTCGGGCGAATCGACCCGGCCGGGCAGCACCTTCGCCTTGAGACCCGCCTCGTCCAGCGCGGCGGTGGCGTCCTCGGCGTTGAGCCCCGTGACGTCGGGGACGTCGACCGGGCTGCCCTTGCTGACGACCAGCGCGACCGCGGATCCGGCGTGCCGCTCCGTGTCGACGGCGGGATCCGTACGGATCACGTCCCCCCGTACGACCTCCTCGTCGAACTCCCGGGTCACCATGCCCTGCTCCAGGCCCGCCTCCTTCAGCGCACGCCGGGCGTCGGGGACGGAAAGACCCTCGACGTCGGGCACCTTCACGATCTCAGGACCGCGCGACACCACCAGCTTCACCGCGTCGTTGCCCCGGATCCGCTCGCCCGATCCGGGGTCGCTGCTGATCACCGTGCCGCGCTTCACCGTGTCGCTGTAGGCGCGCTCGACGCCCTTGAGGTCGAGTCCGGCGTCCGAGAGGCGCCCCTCCGCCGCGTTCTGGGTCTGGCCCAGCAGGGACGGGACGTGGGTGAACTGTCCCGCGTTGATGTACCAGACACCCGCGCCGACCCCGAGCACCAGCAGGAGGCCGACGAGCGCGGCGAACAACCCGCGCCGGGGCACCGCCGCGAAGCGTCCGGGCCCGCCGCGCCGCGACTCCGGCGGCAGGGGCGGCATCTCCAGCCGGCTCGTGTGGTGCGCGGTGCCCTGACCGGCAGGGATCACCCGCGGGATCACGCTCGTACGGTCCTCGGCGGCGTCGTGCGTCTCCGCGCGGGCCTGCGGGGGCACCGCGTCCAGCTGCTCCTCGGTGAGGGCCGCCCGCACCTCGCGCGACCTGGCCAGCAGGGCCACCGCGTCCTCGGGCCGGCCCTCGGGGCCGCGGGCCGTGGCGACCGCCACCAGGGCGTCCAGTGCGGCCGGCAGGCCGGGAACGGCACCGGACGGGGCCGGCACGTCCTCGTTGAGGTGCTGGTAGATGACCTGGGCGGCGGTGCCACCGGTGTGCGGCTTGCCGCCCGTCAGCATCTCGTACAGGACGACACCGCAGGCGTACACGTCGGAGCGGGTGTCGGCCGTGCCGTGCTCGATCTGTTCGGGGGCGAGGTAGGACACCGTCCCCAGCAGCGAACCGGTGGTGTCCGTGACCGTGCCCACCGCCCGGACCAGGCCGAAGTCGGCGACCTTCACCCGGCCGTCGTCCCCTATCAGGACGTTCTCCGGCTTCATGTCGCGGTGCACGAAACCCGCCCGGTGCGCGGCGCCGAGCGCGGCCAGGACCGGCTCCAGGATGTCCAGCGCGGCCCGGGGCTGCAGGGCCCCGCGCTCGCGCAGCACGTCGCGCAGCGTGCACCCCGCGACGTACTCCATCGCCAGGTAGACGTACGCCCCCTGGGCGCCCTGGTCGAAGACCGCCACCACGTTGGGGTGCGCGAGCCGGGCCACGGACTTGGCCTCACGGATGAAGCGCTCGACGAACACCGCGTCCGTCGCCAGCGCGGGGTGCATCACCTTGAGGGCGAGCACCCGGTCCAGCCGGGTGTCCAGGGCCCGGTAGACCGTGGCCATTCCGCCGACGGCGATGCGCGCATCGATGCGGTAGCGGCCGTCGAGCAGCTGCCCGACGAGGGGGTCCTGGAGGGTCGTGTCCACGGGGCGAGTCTACGAGCCGCCACGGACACGGCGGACGGCCCCGGGTGCCCCGGGGCCGTACTGGAGCCGAGCCGTGACAGGGACACGCGTGAGTCGTGACGCGGCGCGGTCACCCGGACACGCAGGTCAGAAGGCCGGGCGCTCCGGATCCAGCACCGCCCGGCCCCCGGCCGGCGAGGACGCCTCGGCGAAGTGGCGCCGCGGGATCCGGCCCGCCCGGTACGCCAGGCGCCCGCCTTCCACCGCGTGCCGCATCGCCGCGGCCATCAGCTCCGGCTCCTGGGCCCGGGTCACCGCCGAGGCGAGCATCACGGCGTCGCAGCCCAGCTCCATCGCCAGCGCCGCGTCCGAGGCCGTCCCGGCACCGGCGTCCAGGATCACCGGAACCGCGGCCTGCTCGACGATCAGCTGGAAGTTGTGCGGGTTGCGGATGCCCAGCCCGGAACCGATGGGGGAGCCGAGCGGCATGACCGCCGCGCACCCCACGTCCTGGAGCTTCCGGGCCAGGACCGGGTCGTCGTTGGTGTACGGCAGGACGGTGAACCCGTCGTCCACCAGGACCTCGGCGGCGTCCAGCAGCTCGATCGGATCGGGCAGCAGGGTCCGCTCGTCCGCCACGACCTCCAGCTTGATCCAGTCGGTGCCCAGCGCATCCCGGGCCAGCCGGGCGGTCAGCACGGCCTCGCCCGCGGTGAAGCAGCCCGCGGTGTTCGGCAGGACACGGACGGAGAGCCGTTCCAGGACGGAGAGCACCGAGCCCCGCACGGTCGGGTCGAGCCGGCGCATCGCCACGGTGGTCAGTTCGGTACCCGACGCGATCAGGGAACGCTCCAGCACGTCGAGGCTCGGCGCCCCGCCCGTTCCCATGATCAGCCGGGAGGAGAAGACGGTGGAGCCGAGGGTGAAGAGGTCGTCGGACACGGTCAGCCTCCCTGGACAGCGGTGAGGACCTCGACACGGTCGCCCTCGGCGAGCACGGTGGCGGACCACCGGCCGCGCGGGACCACGGCCTCGTTGACCGCCGCCGCGACCCCCGAGTGCGCTGCGGTCAAAGTCGCGACCAGGGCGTCCAGCCGGGTCCCGGCGGGCACGTCGCGGCGCTCCCCGTTGACGGAAACGGACGCCGGACCGGACACCGGCACGGACGCCGAATCGCGATCCGGCACGGACACGGGAACGGACAGCGGCTCGGACGCCGTGGCGGGCGCGGCGGTGGGCACGGGCTCTGTCATGCGGGCTGCTCCTGGGGCGCGGGGGAGAGGGCTTCGCGGGACGGGCCGAAGCGGTCGGGCGTGAAGGGGCGGGCCACCTCGGGCAGTTCGCCGGTGGTCAGCACCTGGGCCATCGCATCGCCGGTGACGGGTGTCAGCAGCACCCCGTTGCGGTGGTGTCCGGTGGCGAGGTGCAGGCCGGGCAGCGCGGTCGGGCCCAGCAGCGGGGCGTTGTCCGGCGACGCGGGGCGCAGTCCGGCCCGGGTCTCCGTCAACGGCAGTTCGGTGATGCCCGGCACCAGCTCGTGGGCGTCACGCAGGAGTTCGTAGACCCCGCCCGCGGTGACCGTGGTGTCCCAGCCCATCTCCTCACTGGTGGCACCCACGACCAGCTCGCCGTCGGCGCGGGGCACGAGATAGACGTGGCTGCCGCGCACCACGGCCCGCACGGTCCGGCTGAGGAAGGGGGCGTACGCGGGCGGCACGGTCAGCCGCAGCACCTGCCCCTTCACCGGGCGGACCGGTGGTACGACCTCCTCGGGCAGTCCTTCGAGCCGGCCGCTCAGGCTGCCGCCGGCCAGGACGACCTGACCGGCGGCGGCCTCCGTGCCGTCGGTCAGGACGAGGCCCGTCGCCCGGCCGCCCGTGACGGAGAGCCGCCGTGCCCAGGCCCGGTGGAAGACCACCCCGGCCCGCTCGCACGCGGTGACCAGGGCCGAGGCCAGCCGCCGGGGATCCACCTGGTGGTCGCCGTCGACCCGCAGCCCGCCGCGTACCCCCGGGGCGAGCATCGGTTCCAGGCGGCGGCACTCACGGCCGCTGAGCCACTCCGACTCCAGCCCCGAACGCTGTTGCAGCGCGTGCAGCTCCCGCAGATGGGCGCGGTCGTCGGAGTCCAGCGCGACCGCCAGCGTGCCGCAGGCGCGGAAGCCGGTCCCCCGGCCGGCCGCCTCCTCCAGCTCCGCCACGAACGCCGGATAGCGCGCGGCGGAGGCGACGTTGAGACCGAGCAGCATCTGCTCGCCGTAGTGCAGTTCGGTGACGGCGGCCAGCATCCCGGCCGCGACCCCGGCGGCCCCGCCGCCGGGCTCGGGATCGACCACCGTCGTGGACAGGCCGTGCTGGGCCGACCGCCAGGCGGTGACCAGACCGATGATCCCGCCCCCGACGACCAGGACGTCGGAGGTGTTCCCGCGGATGCGCATGGGCGTCCATCCCCTCCCTTCGCCGGCATGACCCGGATCAGGTTCGTACGGTCGGAGGCCGGTCAGCCTCCCTCTCAGCCCGGTGCGTCCGGGCTCCCGCGAGTGCCTTACGGTGGCCAGCCTAGACCCCGCCGCCCATGGCCAGTAAGGGAGCATCCACCGTGGCCCGCTCACTCGACGGACTCGTCCTCGCACCCGTCGCCGACCAGGCCCCCGGCCAGGTCGGCACCCGCACCCGGTTCACGTACCACGAGCGGGAGGGGCGGATCTGGGCCGAGTACGCGGGCGGTGACGTCGTCCGCGGCCACCTCGTCGGCACCCGGGACGCGGACACGCTGGACTTCCGTTACGTCCAGCTGAAGCGGGACGGGACGACCTCCGCCGGGCACTGCGCCTCGGTCGTCACGGAGCTCCCCGACGGACGGGTGCGGCTGGACGAGCGGTGGGAGTGGGAGTCCCAGCAGGGCAGCGGGACGAGCGTGGTGGAGGAGCTCCCCGCCTGACGGTCTGTCAGATGATTAGGGTGGGCGGGTGAGCGAGCAGACGCGGGACCTGACAGTGCGGGAGCGGCCACGCCGTGTGGTGATCGTCGGCGCGGGAATGGCCGGCGTACAGACGGCCGTGGCCCTGCGGGAACAGGGCTTCACGGGCCCCGTCACCCTGATCGGCGCCGAGCCGCACCAGCCGTACGACCGGCCGCCGCTGTCCAAGGCGGTCCTGCTCGGCAACGCGGAGGGCTCCGCCTTCGACGTCGACTTCGAGGCGCTGGACATCACCCTGCGCCTGGGCCTCGGCGTGACCGGCCTGCGCGCCGGCGCGCACGAGCTGGACACCCCGGACGGGCCCGTCCCGTACGACGTCCTGGTCCTCGCCACGGGGGCCGAACCCGTCGCCCTGCCCGGCTCGGAGGGCGTCCCCGGCGTCCATCTGCTGCGCACCCTGGACGACGCCGAACGACTGCGGCCCGTCCTGGAGAGGCAGCACGACATCGTGGTCGTCGGAGCCGGCTGGATCGGTGCCGAGTTCACCACCGCGGCCCGCGCGGCCGGCTGCGCGGTCACCGTCGTCGAAGCCGCCGGGCGCCCCCTCGCGGGCACCCTGCCCGCCGAGGTCGCCGCCCCGATGGCCACCTGGTACGCCGGGAGCGGAGCCGAGCTCCTCACCGGCGCCCGGGTCGCCCGCGTCGAACCGGGCGCGGTCCACCTGACGGACGGCCGCGTGCTCCCCGCCGGTGCGGTGGTCGTGGGCATCGGTGCCCGGCCGGCCACCGGCTGGCTGGCGGGCTCCGGCATCGCGCTGGGCCCGGACGGCTCGGTCACCGCCGACGGCTCCCTGCGCACCTCGCTGCCCGACGTGTACGCCGTGGGCGACTGCGCCTCCTTCCCCTCCGCCCGCTACGGCGAGCGGCTGCTCGTCCACCACTGGGACAACGCCCTCCAGGGTCCCCGGACGGTCGCCGCCGCCGTGGCCGACGGCCGGCCGCGGGCGTACGACCCGGTGCCCTACTTCTGGTCGGAGCAGTTCGGCCGCTTCGTGCAGTACGCCGGACACCACCGGGGTACCGACACACTGCTCTGGCGGGGCGACCCCGCCGAGGCGTCCTGGACGGTCTGCTGGCTGCGGGAGGGCGTCCTGGTCGCGGTGCTGGCCGTCGGCAGACCGCGCGACCTCGCCCAGGGGCGCAGACTCGTCGAGGCCGGGGCACGTATCGATCCGGAACGCGCCGCGGACCCCTCCGTGCCGCTGAAGTCGGCGACACTCTAGGAACCTGCTCGCGCCACCGGGACCGGCGACGCTCCGGGACGCGGCGCGCCCCCGTACGGTCGGCCCGGCTACCGGCTGTCGGTCCGGGATGGCACGCTTGTCCCTGTGACCGAGATTGACGCAAAGATCGATGCTCTCGTCCCCGCATGGCTCCACCTTCCCGACATCGCGGAAATGCTCGATGTCGAGGTGACGCGTGTACGCCAGCTGGTCAAGGACGGCCAGCTGATCGCCGTACGACGTGGTGGGAACCGCGCGCTCCAGGTGCCTGCCGCCTTCATCGACGGCGACAAGGTGGTCAAGGGTCTCGCAGGGACCCTGACACTCCTGAGGGACGACGGCTACAAGGACGAAGAGATGCTGGAATGGCTCTTCACCCCCGACCCCAGCCTGCCCGGAACACCCGCGCAGGCCCTGAGTGAGAATCGCGGTACGGAGGTGAAGCGCCGGGCCCAGGCGCTCGCCGTCTGACCGTACGACCGTGAGCGGGGTGGGGGGGGGGGGTGGTAACCCCCCCCCCCCCCGTTGTCCGCGGCCCCCCCCACCCCCCGTCCGCCGGGGGGAGCAACACACATCCACCCCCCGCCCCCCCCCCGACCCCCCCCCGCGCGCCCCGGGGAC
>NZ_JBHXRD010000044.1:51511-56431 GCF_042717325.1 Streptomyces sp. NPDC058637
TTTTTGTTTATAACCACACCCGCTGTGGACCGGGGGGTAGGGGGGCGCGCCCGCCGGCCCCGCCCCCCCGAGCTTCCCCGTCCGCCGGGGGGGGGGGGGGGGCGCGTACCCCCCCCCCCCCCCCACCCCGTTGTCACGGCTCCACCGACCACCGACGTACCGACGGGGGAACAACCACATGTCCACGCCTCGCGCGCAGCTCTCCGACGCCCGGCTCTACCTGTGCACGGACGCCCGGAAGCGGCAGGGCGACCTGCCCGACTTCCTCGACGCCGTGCTCACCTCCGGCGTGGACATCGTCCAGCTGCGCGACAAGGGGATGGAGGCCGCCGAGGAGCTCGACCACCTCGCGGTGTTCGCCGACGCCTGCGAGCGCCACGGCAAGCTCCTCGCGGTGAACGACCGGGCCGACGTCGCCCACGCCATCGGCTCCGACGTCCTGCACCTCGGGCAGGGCGATCTGCCGGTGCCCGCCGCCCGCGCCCTCCTCGGCGGTGACGTGATCGTCGGCCGCTCCACCCACGCCGAGTCCGAGGTCGACACCGCCGTCGCCGAGACCGGGGTCGACTACTTCTGCACGGGCCCCTGCTGGCCCACCCCGACCAAACCCGGCCGGCACGCCCCGGGCCTCGGCCTCGTGCGCTACGCCGCCTCGCTCGGACAGCCGCGTCCGTGGTTCGCCATCGGCGGGATCGACGCGGGCAACCTGGACGAGGTGCTGGACGCCGGCGCGCGCCGGGTCGTCGTCGTGCGGGCGATCACCGAGGCGGACGACCCGGCCGGAGCCGCCGCGGCGCTCGCCGCGCGCGTACGCGCCCGGTCCCTCTGAGCCGGAGCGGGCTTCCCGTACCCGTGGACGGATCCTGACAGGTCCGTGAACCGCGCCGCGGCCCGCCCCCTACGGCCGTCTGTCCGAAGGGTGGACAACAATCGCCTGATTGCGGTCAAATCGCACTGTCCGGTTGGGGTACCGCCGAGCCCTGGTTAACCTCGCGGTATGGCCCTTGGCACACCTTCCACCAGGACGGATCACGCCCGCACCGTGCGTGAGCTGCTCGCGACCGGCAAGACGTCGTACTCGTTCGAGTTCTGGGCGCCCAAGACCGAAAAGGGCGAGCGGAACCTCTGGAACGCCCTGCGGCGGGTCGAGGCGGTGCGTCCGAGTTTCGTCTCCGTGACGTACGGGGCCGGTGGTTCGACCCGCGCCGGGACGGTACGGGCGACCCAGCAGATCGCCGCCGACTCGACGCTCACCCCGGTCGCGCACCTCACCGCGGTCGACCATTCCGTCGCGGAACTGCGCAACATGGTCGGGCAGTACGCCGACGCCGGGATCCGCAACATCCTCGCGGTGCGCGGAGACCCGCCCGGCGACCCGATGGGCGAGTGGGTCGAGCACCCGTGCGGAGTGCGGTACGCCGCCGACCTCGTCCGGCTGATCAAGGAGTCCGGCGATTTCTGCGTCGGCGTCGCGGCGTTTCCCGAAATGCACCCGCGGTCGGCCGACTGGGACTCCGACGTCCGTAATTTCGTGGACAAGTGCCGTGCCGGAGCCGATTACGCGATCACCCAGATGTTCTTCCATCCGGAAAGCTATCTGCAGATGCGTGACCGCGTGGTCGCTGCGGGTTGCGAAACCCCGGTGATTCCCGAGGTGATGCCGCTCACCAGCGTCAAACAGCTGGAAAGATTCGCCCAGCTCAGCAACGCGTCCCTGCCTCCGGCACTGAAAGACCGCATCCTCGCCGCCAAGGACGATCCCGCCGCTGTACGCTCCATTGGCATCGAGTTCGCCACGGAGTTCTGCGCGAAGTTGCTCTCCGAGGGTGTCCCGGGGCTGCACTTCATCACGCTCAACAACTCGACGGCGACGCTCGAGATCTACGAGAATCTCGGACTGCACAAGCAGTCGTGACCGGCCGACCCGCCACCAACCGGGGCGGTGGCCGCAGGAGGGGGCGGGCGTGGGCTGGACGGTCCTCTACATCGCATTCGGCATCGTGGCGTTGTGGCTGCTGGGCGAGGTGCTGCTGCAGTACAAGGCACGCCTGCGCTGGCGGCTGCTCGCCTTCGGCGGCTTCCTCGGTGTGGTCCTCGGTGTACTGATCCCCTCCGTGGTGGTGATCGCCCTCGGCGCGATTGCCTTCGCGACGGGCCAGACGTATGTGACGCTCTCCTTCCGGAAGGGCTTCTCCACCGGCTGGGCCATCGGCGGCAGCCCCGGCGCGAGCCGCCGTCGCCGCCGCGGCGGCGAGCGGACCGCCACCCAGGAGCCCGTACTCCAGGTCTCCGGCCTCGAGTACGAGGAACCCGCCCCGGAGGCCCACGGAAACGCGGCCTTCGAGGTCTACGAACCGCAGCCGCTGCCCGACGACACCGGCCAGTACGGCATATACACCGACGCCGCCCACACCGCCCGGGACGGCGAGGAGCGGCGGCAGGACGAGCAGCAGCCGCAGTACACCGCCTACGACCCGTACACCGGCTATGCGGAGCCCTCCCAGGACACCTACAGCGGCCAGGGCGCCCACCAGGCGGCCCAGGACGCCTATCCGGGCCAGGACAGCCACCAGCGCCAGGACGGCTACGCCACCGGGCAGTACGACTACGGCGCCGAACAGGCGGGCTACGCCGCCTACTCGGACCCGTACATCGGGACGGGCACCGGGCAGTACGACAGTTACGGCAACGCCTACGAAAACGGCTACGGCGGGCAGCAGCCCACCGACGCCTACGCCGATCAGTACGCCTCCGACACCCCGCCGGGCGGCGTCTGGGTCCCGCAGCAGCGCGAGAGCGAGCAGTACCCCCCGATGCCCCCCGAGGCGCCGACCGGCCCCGCCTCGTACGGCAACGGGTACGACACCGGCCAGAACGAGCAGTACCGCTACTGACGCGGTACCGCCCATGGCCGGCTTCCACGGCTCACCGCGAGCCGCGGAAGCCGTCGCCCTCCACCACGAGTCCGGCCACCAGGGCCCCCGACATCCCGGCATGGGCCATCCCGCCGCCCGGATGCGACCAGCCGCCCACCAGGTACAGGCCGGGCAGCGAAGTGCGGTTCCCGGGGTGCAGAAAGGCACCGTCCGCCCCCGCCAGCGCGGGGGCGGGCACCGAACCACCCTCGGCGCCGGTGTCGGCCGCGGTGTCGGCGGGGGTACGCGTCTCGGAGCGGATCATCCGCTCGCGCAGGCCGGGGACGGCCTCGGCGGCCCGGCCGATCATGGTGTCGGCGAACCGCTCGCACAGCGCGGTGTCCGTCCAGTCGACCGGACCGTGCGGCGCCACCGTCGCCATCAGGGTCACCGCCTCGTGCTCCTCGTCCGGGCGGGTGGCGGGGTCGTCCGGACGCAGGACCGTCACCGTGGGCCGCTCCGCGACCCGGCCCCCGAACACCGCGTCCTGCTCCGCCGCCCCGTCCGCCGGGTGCACCACGGTCCGGTGCACGGCACCGGCCTCCCGCGCGCCGCGCAGCGACAGCAGGACCAGGAAGCGGCCCGGCACCCGTCCGCGCTCCACGCCCGACCGCGGCCCGGACGCCCCGCCGGGCGGCCGGTCCTGACCGGGTGACAGCTCGGGCCGCGGCTGCGCCCCGAGGACGACATGGTCGGCCTCCACACTCTCGCCGTCCGCCAGCTCGACGCCCGCGGCCCGGCCGTCCTCCTCGGTCACCCCGACCACCTCCGCACCGAAGACGAACGTCACCCGACGGGCCAGGCACCGCTCGTACACCGCGTCGGCGAGCGCCCGCATCCCTCCGGCGACGTACCAACTGCCGAAGGTCTCCTCCATGTACGGCAGGAGGGCTGCGGCGGCCGGTGCGTGACGGGGGTCCAGGCCGTACGACAGGGCGTATCCGTCGAGCAGGGCGGCCAGCCGGGGATCCGCCAGCTCCAGGGAGCCGACCTCCGCCACCGTCCGCGCCTGCCGGGCGGACCGCAGCAGCCTGCGGCGGCGCACCGACGGGTAGGGGTCCTGGCCCAGCACCTGGTGGCCGTCGCGCAGGGGCTCCTCCAGGAGGGGCCTGCGCGACCGGTCCCAGGCGGTGCCCGCCCGGTCCAGGAAATCCCCCCAGCGCGCCCCGGAACCCTCCCCGAGCGCCGCGTCCAGCGCGCCGACGACCCCGGCCCGTGAGGCGTTGGGCAGCGACACCGCCGTGCCGTCCGCGAAGAGATGACGGCTCGCCGGGTCGACCTGGGTCAGCGTGACGCACTGTTCCAGGGACTCCTTGCCCGTCTTCACGAACAGATCGCGGTAGACCGCCGGAAGGTGGAGCAGCGAAGGCCCGGTGTCGAACACGAAGCCGTCCCGGGAATGGCGGCCGAGCGAGCCGCCGTACGTCCGCGACCGCTCGTACACCGTCACCCGGTGGCCTGCCACGGCGAGCCGGGCGGCCGCCGCCATCGCGCCCGTCCCGGCGCCGATCACCGCAATTCGTGCCATGTCCCAGACCCTAGACGGTGCCACCGACAGGTCGTCCGGGAGGCCCGTACCCGCCCGCTCCCCCGCGAGCTCCGGCAGCGATCCGCTCCCGACCGCCGGCGGCCCGGCGACGCCACCGCCTCGCAACCGCCGGCCCGGCCGCCCGTGAACACCTGGGGGGGTACGGACAGGGACGCGGTCGTCACCAGTCGCGGTCCGGCCCGGGTGGGCCCCGGCACACAGCTCTGAGTATCCCTACCTACGGGGCGAGATGAGTAGGGATACGGATGGGGCGCCACCTCCCCGGACGGGAGAGTGGGGACCACGGAAGGGGCGCGGCGCCCGGACCGCCGTCACGGGGCGGCGGAACGGCGCGGCGCTCCGGACGTGACGGGGGTGTACGACGGAGAGCCCGAGGACCACGGGGGACGGGGGAACGGGTCACGGGGGAGGGTTCTGCGGAGTCACGAAGACGCCGGGCCGGTGGAATTCGAGGGC
>NZ_JBHXRD010000045.1:0-16407 GCF_042717325.1 Streptomyces sp. NPDC058637
CGCCGAGGGGGCCGGGCCATCCGGCTGTGTGCGGTGGTACGTCAGGGAGCCACGGGCACGAAGGTCGCGAGCTCGGCTCCGAGCTCCTCGTGCACCAGCGCCTTGAGCAGGGTGCCCTCCGCAGTGTGCTCCTCGGAGATCACCTCGCCCTCGGCGTGCACCCGGGAGACGAGTCCGCCCTGGATGTAGGGCACGAGGGCCTCGATCTCGACGGACGGCCTCGGCAGCTCGGAGTCGATGAGCGCCAGCAGCTCGTCGATGCCCGCGCCGGTCCGCGCCGACACTACGATCGCGTGCTTCTCGGTCCGCAACAGCCGCTGGAGGACGAGCGGGTCCGCCGCGTCCGCCTTGTTGATCACGACGACCTCGGGGATGTCCACGGCCCCGACCTCCCGGATCACCTCGCGCACGGCGGCGAGCTGCTCCTCGGGCACCGGGTGTGAGCCGTCCACCACGTGCAGGATGAGATCGGACTCGCCGACCTCCTCCATGGTGGAGCGGAACGCCTCGACGAGGTGGTGCGGGAGGTGGCGTACGAACCCGACGGTGTCGGCCAGGGTGTAGATCCGGCCGCTCGGTGTCTCGGCCCGGCGCACGGTAGGGTCCAGGGTGGCGAACAGGGAGTTCTCCACCAGGACGCCCGCACCGGTGAGCCGGTTGAGCAGCGACGACTTGCCCGCGTTGGTGTATCCGGCGATGGCGACCGAAGGCACCTTGTTGCGCCTGCGCTCCTGCCGCTTGATCTCGCGGCCCGTCTTCATCTCCGCGATCTCCCGGCGCATCTTCGCCATCTTCTCGCGGATCCGCCGCCGGTCCGTCTCGATCTTGGTCTCACCGGGACCACGGGTGGCCATCCCGCCGCCGCCGCTGGATCCGCCGCCACCCATCTGCCGGGAGAGCGACTGACCCCAGCCGCGCAGGCGCGGCAGCATGTACTGCATCTGTGCCAGCGAGACCTGTGCCTTGCCCTCACGGGACTTGGCGTGCTGGGCGAAGATGTCGAGGATCAGGGCTGTCCGGTCGACCACCTTGACCTTGACGACGTCTTCAAGGTGGATCAGCTGGCCGGGGCTGAGCTCACCGTCGCAGACGACGGTGTCGGCGCCGGACTCGAGAACGATGTCGCGCAGCTCCAGAGCCTTGCCGGAGCCGATGTACGTGGCCGGGTCGGGCTTGTCGCGCCGCTGGAACACGGCGTCGAGCACCTGGGCGCCCGCCGTCTCGGCCAGCGCCGCCAGCTCGGCGAGCGAGATCTCCGCGTCGTGCACCGTCCCCGACGTCCAGACACCGACCAGCACCACGCGCTCCAGGCGCAGCTGTCGGTACTCGACCTCGGTGACGTCCTCGAGCTCCGTGGAGAGACCGGCCACGCGGCGCAGCGCCGCACGCTCGGAACGGTCGAGCTGTTCGCCGTCCCGCTCCCCGTCGATCTCGTGGCTCCAGGCGACGTCCTCTTCCATCAGGGCGTCGGCCCGAAGGCTCTCGGTGAGGCTCTCGGAGGTGGGTTCCGTGGCACTCTGCGCGTCCTGCGCGTCCTGGGGAAGGGAAGAAGAGGAGGTCATTGGATCCTTACGTCGATAGAAGTCCGATACGTCAGTCACAACGCGTGATCCCGCCGGAAGATTCCCCGGGGTGGGATCCACCGGCCGGCCGCCGTGCCGACGCGTTGATAGTGGCATGTCCTCGCCGGGCTCGTCACGCGGGTTTACCGGCCCGCGGCCCACGTCCTCAGCCGCCCGCCGGGCCCGTCATCCGGGCTTCCGGGCAGTCGTCGAACCCTGCGGACCGGCCGCGCCCCGGGGCTCGGCGCTGCGCCAGTCCGGGTGCCCCGGCATGGGCGGCGTCTTCTCCCCGTACAGCCAGCCGTCGAAGAACGTGGTCAGGTCCCGGCCCGCGATCCTCGACGCCAGCCCCGTGAAGTCCTCGGTGGTCGCCGACTCGTCCCTGTGCCTGCGCACCCAGGTCCGCTCCAGGTGGTCGAAGGCAGCCTCGCCGATCTCCTCGCGCAGCGCGTACAGGACGAGCGCGCTGCCGTCGTACACCACAGGCCGGAACAGGCTGATCTTGTGGCTCGGGGTCGGGACGTCGGGGTGGGCGGGCGGTCCGCCGGCCGCGCGCCAGGCGTCGGACCGGGCGTACGCCTCGCGCATCCGCCGCTCCATGGGCTTCTTCGCCTGCTCCTCGGCGTAGCGGGCCTCGTACCAGGTGGCGTGTCCTTCGCTGAGCCACAGGTCTGACCATGCCGCGGGCGAGACACTGTTGCCGAACCACTGGTGGGCGAGCTCGTGGACCATGATCGAGTCGATGTACCACTCGGGGTATCCGGGCTCGGTGAACAGGGAACGTTCGAAGAGCGAGAGCGTCTGGGTCTCCAGCTCGAAGCCGGTCTCCGTGTCCGCGACCAGCAGTCCGTACGTCTCGAACGGGTAGGGCCCGACCTGTTCCTCCATCCAGGCCAGCTGCCCGGGGGTCCTGCGCAGCCAGGGTTCCAGCTTCTCCCGGTCGGCCGCGGGCACCACGTCGCGCAGCGGCAGCCCGTGCGGCCCGGTCCGGTGCCGGACGGCGGAGCGGCCGATGGAGACCTGGGCCAGCTCGGTGGCCATCGGGTGTCCGGTGCGGTAGGTCCAGGTGGTCGTGGCACCCTGCCGGTGCTTGCCGGCGGGCAGGCCGCCGGCCACGACCGTGAGTTCCCGCGGTGCGGTGACCCGGAAGGTGAAGAGGGCCTTGTCGGCGGGGTGGTCGTTGCCGGGGAAGACCCGGTGCGCGGCGTCCGCCTGGTTGGCCATGGCGAGGCCGTCGGCGGTCCGGACCCATCCGCCGTTGGCCTGGTCGCCGGAGGGGTCGCTGGTGTGCCGGACGGTGATGCGTACGGGCACGCCCGCCGGGAGGCGTGCGGGCGCCCGCACGACGAGGTCTTCCTTCGCGGTGGCGAACTCCGAGCGCAGGCCGTTGACTTCGACGGATCGGACGGTGCCCCGCGCGAAGTCCAGGTTGATCCGTTCCAGGGGGTCGGTGGTGCGCGCGTCGATCCTGGTGACGGCGTCGAGCGGCTCGGTGTTGCTGCCCCCGTAGTCGAGGGAGATGTCGTACGAGAGGACGTCGTACCCGGGGTTGCCGAGCAGCGGGAACAGGCGGTCGCCGATGCCCAGCGGTTCGGGCGCGGGCAGGGTCGCGGCGACGAGGGTGGCCGAGGCGGTGGCCAGCAGGGCGGCGCGCAGTCGACGGAAGGTGAGCGGCATGGACTACGGCTACCAGCGGGAACTCCCCGTACGGGGGTGGCGCGCGCCGCACCACCCGAACGGGTCGCCGGGAACCGGCAGGAGGGGCAGGGCGACGGGTCAGACGGTGGTGGCGGGCTGCTGGGCCCGGCTCACGTCGTACACGCCGGGTACGTCGCGCATCGCCCGCATCAGTCCGGGCAGCCCCGCCGCGTCCGGGAGCTGCAGTGTGTAGGTGTGCCGGACGCGCTGTTCGCTGGGCGGTTCGACGGTCGCGGCGACGATGGCGGCGTCCGCGGTGGCGATGGCCTCGGTCAGGTCGGCGAGCAGCCGGGGACGGCCGAAGGACTCGGCGACGAGGGTGACCCGGTAGTCGGCGGGGTCGCTCCAGTCGCCCGTGTCGTTCCAGCGGGCGCCGACCGCCACGCGGCCGATCGCCTTCATCCGGGCCGCCGCCGGACACTCCGTACGGTGCACGGTGACGGCCCCGCCGCGCACCGTGCACCCGATGATGTCGTCGGGCGGCACGGGTGTGCAGCAGCCGGCGAGACGGACCGGCACGCCAGGTGTGTCCACGACGACGCCCGCGGCCCGGCTGTCCGCCCTGCCTCGGCCGTTCGCCGCGTCGTCCGCGGGCTGGTGCTGCGGCCTCGGCTCCACGGGCCTGCCGTGCGGCTGGGCGCCGTCGGGGTGGGCGTCGAGCCAGCCGGTGATGGCGATCCTCGCGGTGGGCGTACGGACGTGGTCGAGCCACTCCGGTGAGGGCCCGGAGGAGGCGTCCTGGGCGAGCAGCGGCTGCACGGTGTCGCCGTCGTTCAGTACGGTGCTGAGCGTGGCCAGACGGCCGTTGACCCGGGCCCCGATGGAGCCGTGCGCCTCTTCGCCGTACTGCGCGTACGCGGCGTCGACGCAGCTGGCGCCCGCGGGCAGCCCGAGGGTCCCGCCGTCGGTACGGAAGACCGTGATCTCGCGGTCCTGGGCGAGGTCGGCGCGCAGGGTGGTCCAGAACGTGTCGGGGTCGGTGGCGGACTCCTGCCAGTCCAGGAGGCGGGAGAGCCAGCCGGGCCTGGTCGGGTCGGCGCGCTCGCCGTCCGCGGGCTCGGCATGGGGCGGGACGGTGGCGCCGTCGGCGGGCTCGGCCTGATTCGGGGCGGTGGCGCCGTCCGCGGTGTAGGGGTTGCCGAGTGCGACGACGCCGGCCTCGGCGACCTTGTGCATCCGGTGCGTACGGATGAGGACTTCGGCCACCGCGCCCTCCGGGCCGACGACGGCGGTGTGCAGCGACTGGTAGAGGTTGAATTTCGGGGCCGCGACAAAGTCCTTGAACTCGGAGATCACCGGGGTGAAACAGGTGTGCAGTTCGCCCAGGACCGCATAGCAGTCGGCGTCCTCGCCGACCAGCACCAGCAGCCGTCCGAAGTCGGTTCCGCGCAGTTCCCCGCGTTTCATCCTGACCCGGTGCACGGAGACGAAGTGGCGTGGTCTGATGAGCACTTCGGCCGTGACGCCGGCTTCCCGCAGGGTCGATCTGACGCTTTCCGCGATCTCCGCGAGCGGGTCCTGCGCACCCTCCGAGACGGCAATCAGGGACCGGGTGTGCGCGTACTCCTCGGGGTGGAGGATGGCGAAGACGAGGTCCTCCAGCTCGGTCTTGAGCGCCTGGACACCGAGGCGTTCGGCGAGCGGGATGAGCACGTCGCGGGTGACCTTGGCGATCCTGACCTGTTTCTCGGGGCGCATGACACCGAGGGTCCGCATGTTGTGCAGCCGGTCGGCGAGCTTGATCGACATGACCCGCACGTCGTTCCCCGTGGCGACGAGCATCTTGCGGAAGGTCTCGGGTTCGGCGGCGGCACCGTAGTCGACCTTCTCCAGCTTGGTGACCCCGTCGACCAGGTAGCAGACCTCGTCGCCGAATTCCTCGCGCACCTGAGCGAGCGTCACCTCGGTGTCCTCCACGGTGTCGTGGAGGAGCGATGCCGTCAGGGTCGTGGTCTCCGCGCCGAGTTCGGCGAGGATCAGCGTCACCGCCAGCGGGTGCGTGATGTACGGCTCGCCGCTCTTGCGCATCTGGCCGCGGTGGGAGGACTCCGCGAGGAGGTAGGCCCGGCGCAGGATGGTGAGGTCGGCGTTCGGATGGTGCGCGCGGTGGGCCTCCGCGACGTGCCCGATGGCATCGGGCAGCCGGTCACGGGAGACCGACCCGAGCAGGGCCACACGACCGAGCCTGCGCAGATCGATCCTGGGACGACTGCGCTTGCGAAGGGGAACACCTGGATTGGTGGCCTCTGCGCTCATGGGGCACCTCCGGCAACGTCGACCGGCGGTGGGAGACGCGGATGCGTCTCGGGGCCGGTGCTTGATGCTACCGACCCCACCACGTGGCGCAGTCCAGCTCTCGCCCAGCGTGAAACGGATCACCCATTCGAGCGAAACGCTAGCGCGCCGAAGCGGAACCCTGACGCGTCGGTCCGAGCAGTCCGGGATCGATCAGGCCCTCGGCGACGATCACGGCGGGCCCCGTCATGTCGACCCCGCCGTCCGGATACTCGGTGATCACCAGCGTTCCGCCGGGGAGGTCCACCGTGTACGTGGCCGGGGAGCCGGTCTCCGCGGGATCGACGCCGTCCCTGCGGGCGGCGGCGACGGCCACGGCACAGGCGCCCGTTCCGCAGGATCGGGTCTCGCCGGAGCCGCGCTCATGGACACGCATGGCCACATGACGCGGTCCGCGGTCCACGACGAACTCGATGTTGACGCCGTCGGGGTAGACGGACTCCGGGCCGAACGCCGGTGCGGAGCGCAGGTCCCCGGCATGGGCCAGGTCGTCGACGAACGTGACAGCGTGCGGATTGCCCATGTTCACGTTCCGCGCGTCCCAGCTGCGGCCGTCGACCGTGACGGTGACACCGCTCGCGGGGAGCTCGGCGCGCCCCATGGAGACCGTGATGGCGCCGTCCTCGGCGATGTGCACCCGCTTGACCCCGCCCCGGGTGGCGACGGCCAGGTCGCCCTCCTCGACGAGTCCGGCGCGCTGGAGGTGGTGGGCGAAGACGCGCACGCCGTTGCCGCACATCTCGGCGATCGAACCGTCCGCGTTGCGGTAGTCCATGAACCACTCGGCCTGTCCGGCCATGTCCGAAGCCTCGGGGTGCGCGGCGGACCGCACGACGTGCAGCAGACCGTCGCCGCCGATGCCCGCCCGGCGGTCGCACAGTCGCGCGACGACGGAGGCCGGCAGGTCGACGGCGTTCTCCGGGTCGGGAACGATCACGAAGTCGTTCTCGGTGCCGTGGCCCTTGAGGAAGGGGATCTGCGAAGTGCTCACGGTCCAACTGTACGAGGCCGGACCGACAGCCCGCGGAACCGGTCCGCCCACCGGGACCGGCGGGCTCTCCGGCTCAGGAGCGGAGGCGGGCGACGCGCCAGACGGCGAGTGCGACCAGTCCGGCGCACACGGCGACGTACAGCACGATCACGCGCCAGTCCGGCCGTCCGCCCGATTCCTTCGCGGCCGTGCCGGGCCAGGTGTGGCCCACGCGGCGCGCCGCCATCATGCCCCAGCCCGCGGCGCAGCAGCTGATGAGCAGTCCGAGCATCGCCACGACGGCACCGCCGTCACCGAACTCGAAGGCGAGCGGGAAGGCGAACATCAGGGAGCCGAGCGCGGCCAGCATGACGATCGGTGCGAGCTGCCAGATCCGCATGCGGCGGGCGGGGCGCAGCTCGACCTCGACCTCGGTGGTCACATCGAGCTCGTCGGGGCTCAGACGTCCTGCCTCGTGCCGCGCATCCGGTGCGTCCTGGTCTGTGTCGCGAGGGCCGGCCTCCATCGCCACGCGCCCTCCCATACTCGGACTCCACTGGTCGATCGATGCTCGATGATGGCACGCTCCGGGGCACCGAAATGACGGGCGGAGCGTCCCGATGCCATCACGTGATCAGGATGTAACCGCTCGTTCGACCAACGCCAGCGCCCGGTGCGGGAGTTCCCCGCGCTGTTCCGCCGCGCCGCTCAGCCATCGGACGCGCGGGTCGCGGCGGAACCACGAGTCCTGACGGCGCGCGAAGCGTTTGGTGGCGCGTACGGTCTCGGCGCGCGCCTCGTCCTCGGTGCACTCCCCCGCGAGCGCCGCGAGGACCTGCTGGTAGCCGAGCGCCCGGGAGGCCGTGCGGCCGTCGCGCAGGCCCAGGCCCTCCAGGGCGCGCACCTCGTCCACCAGCCCGGCCTCCCACATCCGGTCCACCCGGACGCGGATGCGCTCGTCGAGTTCCGGGCGTTCGACGTCGACACCGATCTGGACGGCGTCGTACACGGATTCGTCGCCCGGGAGGTTGGCGGTGAAGGGCTTGCCCGTGATCTCGATGACCTCCAGGGCCCGGACGATGCGCCGTCCGTTGCTGGCCAGGATGGCGCGGGCGGCATCCGGGTCCGCGGCGGCGAGCCGGAGGTGCAGGGTTCCGGAGCCCTTCTCCGTCAGTTCCTGTTCGAGCCGGGCGCGCACCGCGGGATCCGTGCCGGGGAACTCCAGGGCGTCGATCGCGCCCTTCACGTAGAGACCCGAGCCGCCCACCAGGACGGGAGTGCGCCCCTCGGCCAGCAGCCGGTCGATCTCCGCACGGGCGAGACGCTGGTACTCGGCGACGCTGGCGGCCTCGGTGACGTCCCAGATGTCCAGCAGGTGGTGAGGGATCTCCCCGCGCTCCGGGTACGTGAGCTTCGCCGTGCCGATGTCCATCCCGCGGTAGAGCTGCATGGAATCGGCGTTGACCACCTCACCCCCGAGCTGCTGCGCCAGGTACACGCCCAGATCGGACTTTCCGGCGGCGGTGGGACCGACGACGGTGATGACGCGGGGGGCGGGAGCTGGTCTTCTCACTGAGACAGTGTCTCAAACTTCGGGACGCTTCCCGAACGAGCGAGGTGACGTTCCCGGGGCCACGGTCGTTGCCCCGTCGTGCGGCCGGACACGGCGAGTCACGCGTGTTTGCCCCCGCGCGGGTAAAGTGTGATCACAGTCCCCCAGCACGGAAGGTGACCCATGGGTTTCCTGGACAACCTGAAGGCCAAGCTGGCCCCGGCCAAGGACAAGGTCGGCGACCTCGCGCACCAGCACGGGGGCAAGATCGACCAGGGCCTCGACAGGGCCGCCCGAACGGTCGACCAAAGGACCAAGGGCAAGTACAGCGACAAGATCGCGTCCGGCACACAGAAGGCCAAGGGCGCGGTCGACCGTCTGGGCCACAAGAACGAGGGCGGTACGCCGCCCGCACCACCCGCGCCCTGACCCGGGTACCGTCAGCCACCGACCGGGGCCGCGGAGCGATCAGCTCCGCGGCCCCCAGGTGTGTCCGCGGCGTGTGAGGGCCGTCGTGCGCGCCGGCGGGCGGGTCACGACCAGGCGGCGACGGCGTAGCCCACGCCGTACGGAGCGTCCTCGTACAGCAGCCGGCCGGCGAGCCCGGCCCCTTGGGCGGCGCCCGCGAGCACCTGCCAGGGCGCCCGGCCCGCCGCCTTCAGTTCGTACGCGAGTGACGCGTCCAGTGTGCTCAGCGCGGCGAGGTCGGCGGCGCCCAGGGCGCGCGTCGCCGCCGCGTCGAAGTCTTCCGCCCGCCCGTCGAGATAGCCGGGTGCCTTGACCGTGCGGCAGGCGCTGCCGTCGCCCATCACCAGCAGGGCGACCCTGTCCGCCCGTGCCGCGAGTTCCTGTCCCGCCCGGGCACAGCGGTCGGCGGTCAGCGTCTCCCCCACCCCGAGCCCTTCGACCGGAGCGCCCGTCCATCGGGTGCGGGCCAGCAGCCAGGCTCCGACGGCGAGGGACGCCGGGAGCCGGCCCACCGGTGCCGGAGACGCGGCAGGTGCCTCCCCGAGCCGTACGGTCAGGCCGACGCCGTATCCGGCGAAGGAGCCCTCCGAGCCCGCGGGGAACACGTCGCGGCCGTCCGTGCCGGCGGGCCCTGCCACGATCAGCAGATCGGGCCGGGCGGCGGCGAGCACACCCAGGGCGTCGACGCACGCGCTCCGCGCGGCGTCGAGCTCGGGTGCGGCTCCCGCGGCCACCTCGGGAACCAGCAGCGGTGGACAGGGACAGACGGCGGCGGCGACAAGCATGCCGGTCAGCGTACTGCGACGGGTCCCGGCGACGGTCGCGGACGCCGGAACCGGCCGTCAGCCGGCCACGTGCCCCTGGCGGGTCCCGGCCTTCAGCCGAGGCTGCCGCACCCGGGCGCCGCGGCGGCGGGCAGCGGGGCGGGGGCTCCGACCCCGGGCAGCCCCAGCATGACTCCGGCGGGCTTCGGAGCGGCCACCCGGTTGCGCTTCTCCCAGGCCTCACCCGACCGGGTGAGCCGGACGCCCAGCGGCGCGCCCTCGGCGAGCAGGTGGTGCGGGGCGGCGTAGGTGATCTCCACGGTGACGACATCCCCGGGGCGCACCTCCTGGTCGGGCTTGGTGAAGTGCACCAGGCGGTTGTCCGGGGCACGCCCGGAGAGGCGCTGGGTGGCCCCGTCCTTGCGGCCCTCGCCCTCCGCGACCATGACCTCCAGGACGCGGCCGACCTGCTTCTTGTTCTCCTCCCAGGAAATCTCCTCCTGGAGGGCGGACAGGCGCATGTAGCGCTCCTGGACGACCTCCTTGGGGATCTGCCCGTCCATGTCCGCGGCGGGCGTCCCGGGGCGCTTGGAGTACTGAAAGGTGAACGCGTTGGCGAAACGGGCCTCGCGCACCGCGTGCAGCGTCTGCTCGAAGTCCTCCTCGGTCTCGCCGGGGAAGCCCACGATGATGTCGGTGGAGATCGCGGCGTCCGGCATCGCGGCCCGCACCTTCCCGATGATCCCCAGGAAGCGCTCCTGTCGGTACGAGCGGCGCATGGCCTTCAAGACGGTGTCCGAGCCCGACTGCATCGGCATGTGGAGCTGGGGCATGACGTTCGGGGTCTCGGCCATCGCGGCGATCACGTCGTCGGTGAAGTCACGCGGGTGGGGCGAGGTGAAGCGGACGCGCTCCAGCCCCTCGATGGCGCCGCAGGCGCGCAGCAGCTTGGAGAAGGCCTCACGGTCGCCGATGTCGGAGCCGTAGGCGTTCACGTTCTGGCCGAGCAGGGTGATCTCGCTGACGCCCTCGCCGACGAGCGCCTCGATCTCGGCCAGGATGTCGCCGGTGCGGCGGTCCTTCTCCTTGCCGCGCAGCGCCGGGACGATACAGAACGTGCAGGTGTTGTTGCAGCCGACGGAGATCGACACCCAGGCCGCGTACGCGGACTCGCGCCGGGTTGGCAGAGTGGAGGGGAAGGCCTCCAGGGACTCGGCGATCTCCACCTGCGCCTCCTCCTGGACGCGGGCGCGCTCCAGGAGGACCGGCAGCTTGCCGATGTTGTGCGTGCCGAAGACGACGTCCACCCAGGGGGCCCGCTCGACGATGGTGTCGCGGTCCTTCTGCGCCAGGCAGCCGCCGACGGCGATCTGCATCCCGGGGCGCCTGGTCTTCATCGGGGCGAGGCGGCCGAGGTTGCCGTACAGCTTGTTGTCGGCGTTCTCCCGCACCGCACAGGTGTTGAAGACGACGACGTCGGCGTCCCCGTCGGAGCCCGCCGGGGCCGGTACGTAACCGGCGTCCTCGAGGAGCCCCGACAAGCGCTCGGAGTCATGGACGTTCATCTGGCACCCGTAAGTGCGTACCTCGTAGCTCTTCTGGACGTCCACTGTCTCGCTCCGGTTGCCGCTGGTCATGGGACAAGGGTAGGCGGTGATGGCACTTCTCCCGCCGCCGGAGCCTCCTGGGCCCTTGCCGGGGAAATCGGGCCTGGCCAGGACGGGGCAAGGCCTGGCAGGATCGCGCCATGCCGCACGCACTGTCCCGATTCGGCCGCCGACGCACCCTTCAGGGGGGCGCCGCCGCCGCGGTCGTTCTCGGGCTGCTGCTGTGGTGGGTGTCCCCCCTCGGGGAGCCGGAGCCCAGCGGTTCCCTCACGTTCTCCACCGGCGTACGCAGCGGGGTCTACCAGCGCTACGGGGAGCGGCTGGAGGGTGCGCTGGCCAAGGACATGCCCAAGGTGTCGATACGGCTGAAGAACAGCGTGGGCTCCCAGCAGAACATCGAGCGGGTGGCGACGGGCAAGGCGGACTTCACCGTCGCCACAGCTGACGCGGTGGCCACCTATCTGCAGAGCGGGAAACCCGGCGCGGAGCGGCTGCGCGGCTGCGTCCGGCTCTACGACGACTACGTCCAGCTCATCGTGCCCCGGGACTCCGGGATCCGGACGGTCGCCGGTCTGCGGGGCAAGCGGGTCGGCGTGGGGCAGCAGGGGTCGGGGGTGCTCCTCGTCGCCGACCGGCTGATGAGGGCGGCGGGCATCGATCCGGCCGAGGACATCACCCCGGTAGAGGCGGGCATCGACACGATGCCCGCGAGGCTGGCCGACGGCCGGCTGGACGCCTTCTTCTGGTCCGGCGGGCTGCCTACCGGCGCGGTGGAGGACCTCGCGGAGAGGTTCGCCATCCGCCTGGTCCCGCTGGAGGACGAGCTGATCAGCGAGCTCCAGGCGGTCGGCGGGTCCACCCGCCACTACCGCTCGGCGGCGATGCCGGCCGACGCGTACGACCACGCGCACCAGGGACAGCCCGTGCCGACGGTCGCGGTCGCCAATCTGCTGATCACGACGGACCGTACGGATCCGCTGATGACGGAGGCGTTCACCCGGACCGTCATCGACAGCCGGGACCGGATCGGGCGTGAGGTGCACGCGGCGCAGCTGGTCGACCTGCGGACGGCGATCTACACCGATCCGCTGCCGCTGCACGAGGGCGCCCAGCGCTACTACCGTTCGGCCAAGCCCTGACCGTCCACGCTCACGCGGCGGGGCGGGTTTCGCGGCACCTCGTTCACGGGGGTTCCACGGCACCCCGCTCACGGCTCACGCGTGCGGCGGGTTCCGCGGCACCGTGACCGTCACCCGCAGACCGTGCGGCTCGTTCCTGCCGTAGCCGATCGAGCCGCCACCCGTGGTGAGCAGCGCGCGCGAGATGGAGAGCCCGAGACCGGATCCCTTGATGTTCTGGTGGCGGTTGCTGCGCCAGAAGCGGTCACCGACGCGCTCCAGCTCCTGTTCGGTGAGCCCGGGCCCCTGGTCGGTGACGACGACCGTCGCGCCCGAGCCGTCGGATCCGGCGGTGACCCGGACCTCCTGGCCCTCCGGGGTGAATTTGAGCGCGTTGTCGATGACGGCGTCCAGCGCGCTGGAGAGGGCGATCGGGTCGGCCCAGCCGGTCATCGCGGCGGCGCCGTCCAGGGTCAGCCGTACGCCCTTCTCCTCGGCGAGCGGGCGCCACGAGGCGACCCGCTCGGCCGTGAGCGCTCCGATGTCCGTGAGCCGGAGGTCCGCCTCCGCGTGCTCGGCCAGCGCGAGGTCGAGCAGGTCGTCCAGGACCTGGGCGAGGCGCTTGCCCTCGGTGCGCACCGAGGCGATCTCCTCGTTGCCCTCGGGGAGTTCGAGGGCGAGGAGCTCGATCCGCAGGAGCAGCGCGGCCAGTGGGTTGCGCAGCTGGTGCGAGGCGTCGGCGACGAAGGCGCGCTGCTGCTCCAGCACGTCCTCGACGTTGTCGGCCATCTCGTTGAACGACCGGGCCAGCCGTTGGAGTTCCGGTGGTCCTCCGGAGGCGGCCACCCGGGACCGCATCCGGCCGCTGGCGATGTCGTGGGTGGCCGCGTCCAGGATCCGTACGGGCAGCAGCACCCATCCGGTGAGGCGGAACGCGGCGCCGACCGCCACCAGCATGGCCGCGCCCTCGCCGAGTGCGATGAGCAGCCAGCCGCGCAGCGTCCGGGAGCGCATGCCGTCGGTCGGCGAGTCGGTCACCACGACGGCGACCACGTCTCCGTCCCGCACGACCGGTGAGGCGACGACGAGCCGGCCGTGCTGACCGGGCCAGACCTGGGGCGGGTCGTGGGAACGGCGGCCGAGCAGGGCCTCCTTGAACGCCTCGCGCCCTTCGCCCTCGGACGGCAGGAGCCAGGAGGCGGGAGCCTTGGCGAGGGGTCTGTCGTCGCGGTAGAAGACCCCTGCCTTGATCCCGTACACCGAGTTGTAGGCCTCGAGTTCGGTCTGCAGGATCCGCTGCCGTTCGTCGCTGCCGTCGACGGGTTCGCTGACGAACTGGGCGAGCGCGGCGAAGCGTGCCGTGTCGTCGATCCGGTCGATGACGACGCGCTGCTGTTCGGCGGCGGCCACGCGCACGGCCAGCGGGAATCCGAGGGCGAGCAGGACGGCGGCCATCAGGATGATGAGCAGGGGAAGCAGGCGGGTGCGCACGGGGAACGGACGTCCTAGGCGGACGGTGCGACGAGCCGGTAACCGACGCCTCGCACGGTCTCGATCAGTGCGGGAAGCCGCAGCTTGGAACGCAGCGACGCCACGTGCACCTCAAGGGTGCGGCCGGTTCCCTCCCAGCTGGTCCGCCACACCTCGCTGATGATCTGCTCCCGGCGGAAGACCACACCGGGGCGTTGCGCGAGCAGCGCGAGCAGGTCGAACTCCTTTCGCGTGAGCTGGACCTCCTGGCCGTCGACGCTGACCCGGCGGGTCGGCAGCTCGATGTCGACCGGTCCGAGCCGCAGGGCCGCGAGCGGGGTCGGCCCGGTGTCCTCGCCGGCCGTCCTGCGCCGGGCGACGGCATGGATCCGGGCGAGGAGCTCGCCGGTGTCGTACGGCTTGACGACGTAGTCGTCCGCGCCGAGGTTGAGGCCGTGGATCCGCGAGCGGACGTCCGCGCGCGCCGTCACCATGATCACGGGGATCGCGGAGCGCTTGCGGATCTTCCCGCAGACCTCGTAGCCGTCCTGGTCGGGCAGGCCGAGGTCGAGGAGCACGACCCCGAAGGGTTCCTTCTCCGCGGGCAGCAGCGCCTGCAGGGCCTCCTCGCCGCTGCGGGCGTGCACCACCTGGAACCCGTGGCGCGCGAGCACGGCGGACAGGGCCGCCGCGACATGGTTGTCGTCCTCGACGAGCAGCAGTCTCATGGCCCCCCTCTCCGTCCCGCGATTCCGGGCCCGGTGAAAACTATGCGTGATGGCCGACGGCCGTTCCACCGGGTGGACCCTCGCGTACCTCGGCGATTCACTTCGTCCGTACCAGGGCATCCACTCCGATGACCGGTACGCCAGTCAAGACCCTCCCCGTTACCAGCGGGTTTCCGTTACCCACCCGGTACGCCTCCGTGTGCATCGAGGCGTCCTGTTCACACGGAGTGTCCGGTTGCGGCCGGATCGTTATGCTCAATTTCCGCTCAGATGTAATGACGCTGATCGCACTGCGTCACTAGGGTCTTCCCCTAACCGAGGAGGACGGAGCAAAAAGCCGATGAGCGGAGTTTCAGTGACCAAGGCCGCCGAGGATGCCGCACCTGCGGGAGACGACCTTGTCGTACTGAGCAACGTCAACAAGCACTTCGGCGCGCTGCATGTGCTCCAGGACATCGACCTGACCATCGCCCGTGGCGAGGTAGTCGTCGTCATCGGACCCTCCGGGTCCGGGAAGTCCACGCTGTGCCGCACGATCAACCGCTTGGAGACGATCGACTCGGGCGCGATCACGATCGACGGCAAGCCCCTGCCTCAGGAGGGCAAGGAGCTGGCCAGGCTGCGTGCAGACGTCGGCATGGTCTTCCAGTCGTTCAATCTCTTCGCGCACAAGACGGTGCTCGAGAACGTGATGCTGGGCCAGCTCAAGGTCCGCAAGATGGACAAGGCCGCCGCAGAGGAGAAGGCGCGTTCGCTGCTCGACCGGGTGGGCGTGGCCACGCAGGCCGACAAGTACCCTTCGCAGCTCTCCGGCGGTCAGCAGCAACGTGTCGCCATCGCACGCGCGTTGGCGATGGACCCCAAGGTCATGCTGTTCGACGAGCCGACGTCGGCGCTCGACCCGGAAATGATCAACGAGGTGCTGGAGGTCATGCAGCAGCTCGCCCGGGACGGGATGACCATGGTCGTCGTCACCCACGAGATGGGCTTCGCCAGGTCGGCGGCCAACCGGGTCGTCTTCATGGCCGACGGGAAGATCGTCGAAGAGGCGGCGCCCGACCAGTTCTTCAGCAACCCGCGCAGTGACCGGGCCAAGGACTTCCTGTCGAAGATCCTTCACCACTGATCCCGCACGGCTGCTCTCCGGAACAGCTGATCACCACCATCACGTCAACCACAGGGAATTCCACCATGCAGCTTCGTAAGGTCACCGCCGCCTCGGCCGCCGTGCTCGCGCTCGCCCTCACCGCCACCGCCTGTGGCTCCGAAGACAAGGACGACGCCGCGGGCTCCGGCGGCGGCGAGAAGATCACCATCGGCATCAAGATCGACCAGCCCGGTCTGGGTCTGAAGACGCCCGACGGCAAGTTCGCCGGCTTCGACGTGGATGTCGCCACGTACGTCGCCAAGGAGCTCGGCTTCGACGCCAAGAACATCAACTTCGTCGAGACGAAGAGCGCCGACCGCGAGACCGCCATCGAGCGTGGCGACGTGAAGTTCATCGCGGCGACGTACTCCATCAACGACGAGCGTCTGCAGAAGGTCGACTTCGCGGGCCCGTACCTCCTCGCGCACCAGGACGTCCTCGTCCGGGCCGACGACGACTCCATCAAGTCGCCCGAGGACCTGAACGACAAGAAGCTCTGTTCCGTCACCGGTTCGACCTCGGCGAAGAACGTCAAGGAGAAGCTGGCGCCCAAGGCCCAGCTGCAGAACTACGGCGGCTACTCCGAGTGCCTCACCGGCCTGGAGAACAAGGCCATCGACGCGCTGACCACGGACGACTCCATCCTCGCCGGATACGCCGCGCAGGACGCCCACAAGGGCAAGTTCAAGCTGGCCGGCTTCAAGATGACCAACGAGAACTACGGCATCGGCCTGAAGAAGGGCGACGCCGACCTCAAGAAGAAGATCGACGCCGCGCT
This sequence comes from Streptomyces sp. NPDC058637, assembly GCF_042717325.1. NCBI lineage: Bacteria > Bacillati > Actinomycetota > Actinomycetes > Kitasatosporales > Streptomycetaceae > Streptomyces > Streptomyces sp. NPDC058637. Next base: position 16,158 of record NZ_JBHXRD010000045.1, read on the forward strand.
CACCAAGATGGTCTCGGACGGTGCGTGGGACAAGGCGGTCGAGGCCAACTTCGGTCCCGCCGGCTACAAGAACGAGCCCGCGCCGGCCATCGGCGACATCGTCAAGTAGGGCTCCCGTCGCAGGGCGGTCCGCAACCGGGCCGACATGAGGTGCGCCCCGCTCGAGGGGGCGGACCCTAACCAGCCCACAACAGGAATCAAGGGAGAAGGTTTTGGAAGTTTATGAATTTTAAGACCTTCAGGGGGGGTT
>NZ_JBHXRD010000045.1:16417-54404 GCF_042717325.1 Streptomyces sp. NPDC058637
TCCGGGCTTCCGGCCGTCCGGGCCTCTGCCGGCCCGAGCGGATCACGACAGCGGGGGGGGGGGCCCCCCCGGCGCGCCCCCCCACCGAACCCTCCCCACACCTGGAAGCACGGGAGATCGTGTTCGACTTTCTTGAAGGTTACGACCTACTGGGGGCCTTCTGGGTGACGGTGAAACTCACCGTCTACTCCGCCCTCGGTTCCCTCATATGGGGAACGCTGCTGGCCGGTATGCGGGTCGGCCCGGTCCCCCTGATGCGCGGGTTCGGTACCGCTTATGTGAATGTTGTCCGTAACATCCCGCTGACCGTGATCATCGTCTTCGCGTCGCTGGGCCTCTTCCAGACCTTGCAGGTCACCCTCGGAGGCGGCGACAACTTCGAGACCATCAACTTCCGGCTCGCGGTACTCGCGCTCGCCCTCTACACGGCCGCCTTCGTCTGCGAGGCGCTGCGCTCGGGCATCAACACGGTGCCGGCGGGCCAGGCCGAGGCGGCACGGGCACTCGGGCTGAGCTTCACCCAGGTGCTGCGGCTGATCATCCTCCCGCAGGCCTTCCGTTCGGTCGTGAACCCGCTTGCCAACGTGCTGATCGCGCTGACCAAGAACACCACCGTCGCCGCGGCGATCGGTGTCGTCGAGGCGGCGTACCTGATGAAGGACATGATCGAAGCAGAGGCACAGCTGATTCTGATCTCCGCCATCTTCGCGTTCGGATTCATCTGCCTCACCCTCCCGACCGGGCTCCTCCTCGGCTGGGTGAGCAAGAAGGTGGCGGTGAAGCGATGACGACGTCCGTACTCTTCGACGCACAGGGTCCCCGCGCCAAGCAGCGCAACATCCTGTACACCGTCGTCTTCGTGGTGGCCGTCGCGGCCGTCGCGTGGTGGGTCTACAGCAGCCTCGACGAGAAACACCAGCTCGACTGGGTCAAGTGGGAGCCGTTCTTCACCAGCTCCCAGCCGTGGGAGACCTACATCTGGCCGGGCCTCCAGAACACACTCAAGGCGGCGTTCTTCGCCCTGTTGATCGCGCTGCCGCTCGGTGCGCTGTTCGGTATCGGACGGCTCTCGGAGCACCGGTCGGTGCGCATGCCGTCCGGCATCGTCGTGGAGTTCTTCCGCGCCATCCCCGTGCTGATCCTGATGATCACGGCGAACGCCGCGTTCTCGGAGTTCACCGACATCGCCAGCGACGTGCGCCCGCTGTACGCCGTCGTCACGGGTCTCGTGCTGTACAACGCCTCGGTCCTCGCCGAGATCGTCCGGGCCGGGATCCTGTCCCTCCCGCAGGGGCAGACCGACGCCGCGAAGGCGATCGGCATGCGCAAGGGCCAGACCATGCGGTACGTGCTGCTGCCGCAGTCGGTCACCGCCATGCTGCCCGCGATCGTCAGCCAGATCGTGGTCATCGTGAAGGACACCGCTCTCGGCGGCGCGGTGCTCACCTTCCCCGAGCTGCTCGCGTCGGTCCGTCCGATGAGCGCGAACTACGGGGCGAACACCATCGCGTGCTTCACGATCATCGCGCTGATCTTCATCGCGGTGAACTTCGCCCTCACCTCGTTCGCCGGCTGGCTCGAAGGCAGGCTGCGGCGGGGGAAGAAGAGCACGGGAGCCATGGTCGGTACCGGACCTGACGGGGGCGTCGGGACCATCGGCAAGGCGCCGCTCGTGATCGAGGACGGGCGCGCGACCTGACGGTCCGTCGACAGTTGACCCACGGGGGGCGCCGGCGCAGTTGCCGCGCCCCCCGCCACGTTCCGGTGTCACTTGACGCAAGCACCGGCAGTAGGTTGCATACGTTCTGTGATCGCGCCCCGAACCTCCGCCGCCGCCACCCCCGCCTCCCTCCCTGTTCCGACTGCCGGCGTTGGAGGTCTCGCACCGTGGACCCGGTGATCGTCGTCGGCGCCGGCCCGGTCGGGCTGGCGCTGTCGCTCGCCCTCGCGGCCCAGGGCGTCCCCACCGTCGTCCTCGACGAAGGGCCCGGGAGGGAAGAACCGCGCCCCGCCCGCACCGTCGTACTGCGCGAGGACACCGCGGACCTGGTCGTACGCCTCGGCTGCTCCGCTCTCCACGACGAGGGGATGCGCTGGACCGGCTGGCGGTCGGTGCGGCGCAAGCAACTGGTACGCGCCGTCTCCCTCGGTGACGAGGAGGGCGCGGTCCCGCTGCCCGCGCCCGTCCACCTGCCGCAGCACGCCCTCACCCGGAGCCTGCGGACCTCGGTCGCCGCGCAGAGCCTGGTACGCATGGTGCCGTTCAGCCGGATCGACACGCTGGAGCAGGACCCGGACGGTGTTACCGTGCACACAAGGGAGCCCGGTTCGACCTGGTGGCGCGGAAGTTATCTGGTCGGCTGCGACGGCGCCAGGTCCACCGTGCGCAAGCTTCTGGACATCAGGTTCCCCGGCCGGACGGCGGTGGAGCGGCACGCCGTCGCCGCCCTCCGCGCCGAACTCCCGTGGCCCGGCGAGGCCGTGCTGCACCGGGCACCGCCCTGGCGTACCGGAGGTGCCGAGGTCACCGCCCGGCCGCTCCCGGACGGTGTGTGGCGGCTGGACTGGCTCCTTCCACCGCGCGGCGAGCTCGTCACCCCCGACGCCCTGATCACCCGGATCCGCGACACGCTTGCGGGCTGGTGCGGGGAGACCCCGGCCTACGAGCTGCTGGACACCGGCGTCTACACGCTGCACCACCGGCTGGCCCGGCGGTGGCGGTCGAAGCGGGCCTTCCTGGCCGGGGACGCCGCCCACCTCCTGGGGGCACTCGGCACCCAGGGCCTGGACGAGGGACTGCGGGACGCGGAGAACCTTGCCTGGAAGCTGGCCCAGGCCTGGCACCAGGACGCCTCCGAGGTGCTGCTCGACAGCTACCAGGCGGAGCGCAGGGCCGCGGTCGCCTCCCGGCTGCGCGCCGCCGACCAGTCGCTGCCGATACTGCGGGGCGGCGCGGGTCTGCGGACGCTGGTACCGGGCAGCGCACGCGGGCACGACACCCTGCTGGCCGATGGTCACCTGGGGTGCGGCCCTCTCGGCGCGCCCCCCTCGTACACGTACTCCCCCCTCTCGCCTCCACACGCCGGCGCACACACCCCGGTGGGTACGCCCCCCGGTGCGCCGGTCACCGATGTGCGGGTGACGGCACCGGACGGGAAGACGGTGCGGCTGCGCGAACGCCTGGGGCTGGGGCATCTGCTGGTGGTCCTGGTCGCGCCGGGCACCGGGGTGTGGGACCGGCGGCACTGGCTGACCGCGGGGGTCATGCCCCGGCTCGTGGAGGCCGTGGACGCCCTGCCCGTGAAGGCCGAGCTCCTGGTGACGGAGAGCTATCCCGGGGCGACGGCGCACACCGTGCTGCTGGTCAGGCCGGACGGACACCTCGTGGCGGCCTTCAGCGGGGTCCGTGCGGCGGAGCTCTTCGCCGCGGCGGACGCGGCGCGCGGGGGTCCTGTCACCACGGCGCAGCCGGACGAGGAGCACACTCCCACGGGCTCCGACCGGACCGCAGACGTCAATTGACCGTCTCAGGCGCACATGGTGTACTCCAGACCATGACCGACACCGATGTGCGCCTGTGGCGGAGGGTCCATATGGACCTGGTCCGCTATGCGGGCTGCGTGTGTCGCCCGTCCTGCTGACTCGCCGCTTCCGCCGCGCCGTGCTGTTTCCCGCACCACCGCGCTCCCACGCGAACTCCCAGGACGGTCCCCGTGTCTGCACCCACGCCTTTCCCGCCCGCGCCCGCGCCCGTTGCCGACGTCTCCGGCCCGACCGCCGCGGAACTTTTCGACTTCGTCCGCCGCACCGCTGACGATCCCGCACTCGTCGCCACGCTCCCGCTCGATCCCGAGGGCCGCACCTGGCTCCGGCTCGACGGCCCCGGCGGCAGTGAGGCCTGGCTGATCGGCTGGCCGCCCGGCACAGGCACCGGCTGGCACGACCACGCCGAGTCGATCGGCGCGTTCACCGTCGCCGCGGGCGCTCTCAGGGAGCACTCGCTGGCCGCCCGGCTGCCCACCGACGGCTGGAAGACCCTCGAACTGAACGAGGGCGTCGACCGGACGCGGGAGCTGGCCACGGGGCGGGGCAGGGCCTTCGGACAACACCATGTGCACGAGGTGCTGAACGAGTCCGGGGACGCGCACGCCGTGTCCGTGCACGCCTACTACCCGCCCCTTCCGCAGATCCGCCGGTACAGCCGTGCGGGTGCGGTGCTCCGCCTGGAGCAGACCGAGCGCCCGGAGGACTGGCAGTGAGCGGCACACAGCAGGACCGTGCGGAGCGGGTCGGGATCGACGAACTGCTGGAGCGGACCCGGGCCGGCTACGAGCGGATCGGCCCGGCGGAGGCCGCTGCCGCGTCGGCCGAGGGGGCGCTGCTGGTGGACATCCGTTACGCGGCCCTGCGAGAGCAGGACGGCCTCATCCCCGGGGCGCTGGTCATCGAGCGCAACGAGCTGGAGTGGCGGCTCGACCCGCTGGGCAGCCACCGCGCTCCGGAGGCGGTGAGCCACGATCTGCCGGTGGTGGTGATCTGCAACGAGGGGTACGCGTCGAGCCTCGCGGTCGCCTCCCTGCGCCAGCTGGGACTGCGCAGGGTCACGGACCTGATCGGCGGCTTCCAGGCCTGGCGCGCGGCAGGGCTCCCGGTCGCACTCCCGACCCCGGGCAGGGCCGAATGACGGCCGAATGACCCTCTGACACACCCGAACGCTGCTCCCCGGTGGAGCGATCCACTCGCGCGACGGACATTCGCCTCATCACTGAGGATCGGAATGTACGGAGATGCCGCGCTGATGGAAACCGTTCGTCTCAGCCAGGACCGGAGCAGCCCCGACCGGTGTAGCTCTGATCGGCTCGACCCCGATGAGCTCGATGCACAGGCTTCCCGGCTCCATGACACGGAGGTGTGGCAGCGGATCGTCACGGGCTGGGAGCGCACCACGCCCGAGCCGGTCCTGCCGGTTCCCGCCACGGGTGGGGCTGCGGCACGGACCCTGCCCCCGCCCGAGGCTCCGTCCGACTGGCGGGTCCTGCTGTCCCTGCCGGTGGACCGCCTGATCGACGAATCGCTGCGGGCGCTGCCCGCCCGGCCTCCGGGGGAACGACGGCTCCCCGGGAGGCTGGGCGCGGTGCTGCCCGAGCGCCTCCACACCTGGCGCCGCGTCGGGCAGCCCGATGTGCGGCCCTCCGTCCACCTCGGCTACGCACGGCAGGTCCTGACCGAGTGGGGCTGGCAGAACACCCCGTACCGGCTGCGCAACGCCCGCGGTGCCCGGTGCCTGTGCGGGGCCATGCTGACCGCGCACAGGCTCGGCTACGGCTCCCTCGACACCGTGGACCGAGCCGGAGCCTGGCTGATCACCGAGCTGCGTTCACAGGGCTGGACCGGTCTGATCGGCCCCTGGAACCGGCACCCCGGCCGCACCGCCTCGGACGCCCTGTCACTGCTCGACGCGACGATCCGCCGGGCGTCCCTGGCCGGACACTGAAGGGGACCACCCCCGGCCCGCCCCTCGACGGACGAGTAACCCCAGGCCGGGGCACCGGCTTTCGGCGAACCGCTCGCCCCCTCGGCCGAGGGGCGCGCGTCGTGAACTGACAGCACGTCCCGGCCAGGACACCTGCTCCGACGAACGGCTCGCCCCGAAGGGCGGCCGGCCCCTAAGGAACGCTCGCCCAGGGCCGGGGGGACGGCCTCAAGGCCGAGACCGGCCTCGGACGGCTGGGCAGCGGTGGCCCCCTCCGCCACCGCTGCACCGCCCCGTCGCACCGCCCCCGTACGGCGCCTTCCCTGTCCCCCTCGCCCCCGTCGCACGTGGTCCCGACCCCGCGATCCCCCCGTGGCCCCACCCCCGTCGTCGCCCCCTGGTGCGCCCCCGTTCAGAACGGCTCGTCCAGCCCCTCCGTGTCCTCGCCCTCCGCTTCGAGTGCCTGGCGCACCACGCGCAGGGCCATGCCCTCCCCGTATCCCTTGCGCGCGAGCATGCCCGCCAGCCGACGCAGGCGCTTGTCGCGGTCCAGTCCGCGCGTGGAGCGGAGCTTGCGCGCCACCAGCTCCCTGGCGGTCTCCTCCTCCTGCTCCGGATCGAGCTGCCCCACCGCCTCGTCGATCACGGCGGAGTCCACCCCCTTGGTGCGCAGCTCGCGTGCGAGAGCACGACGGGCCAGCCCTCTGCCGTGGTGCCGGGACTCGACCCAGGCGTCCGCGAACGCCGCGTCGTCGATCAGCCCGACATCCACGAAGCGCGACAGCACTTCCTCCGCCGCCTCGTCGGGGATCTCCCGTTTGCGCAAGGCGTCGGCGAGTTGCTTACGGGTCCGCGGGGTTCCGGTGAGCAGCCTCAGACAGATGTCGCGCGCCTGCTCGACCGGGTCTCGCGGTTCCCCCTTCTCGGCCCTCGACGAGGAGGGGGAACCGCTGCTTCTTGAGCGGGAGCGGGTACGCCGGCCCGCCCCCTCGCCGAACCCGGCCCCCCGGCCGGGTCCCGGAGAGCCTTCGGCGGACTCCGCGGCCAATTCAGGGCCGGGATCCGCTCCCATGCCGGTGCCCGACCACTCCGTACGACGCGTCACGGCCTAGCTCTTGGCCGCCGCCGTCTTGGCGGGCTTGGCCTTGGCCGCGGGAGCGGGCACCGACTTCGCGGCCCCGTCGGCCGTCACGGCCGCGGCATCGGCGGTGGTGGCGGCGGGCGCCTCCGTCACCGGGTCCGCCGGACGGACACCGATGCCGAGCTTCTCCAGGATCTTCTTCTCGATCTCATTGGCGAGATCGGGATTGTCCTTGAGGAAGTTGCGGGCGTTCTCCTTGCCCTGGCCGAGCTGGTCGCCCTCGTACGTGTACCAGGCGCCGGCCTTGCGGACGAAGCCGTGGTCCACGCCCATGTCGATCAGGCCGCCCTCACGGCTGATGCCCTGGCCGTAGAGGATGTCGAACTCCGCCTGCTTGAACGGCGGCGCGACCTTGTTCTTGACGACCTTGACGCGGGTGCGGTTACCGACGGCGTCGGTACCGTCCTTCAGCGTCTCGATACGCCGGATGTCCAGACGCACCGACGCGTAGAACTTCAGCGCCCGGCCACCGGTCGTGGTCTCCGGCGAGCCGAACATCACACCGATCTTCTCGCGGAGCTGGTTGATGAAGATCGCGGTGGTCTTGGACTGGTTGAGCGCGCTGGTGATCTTACGGAGCGCCTGGCTCATCAGGCGGGCCTGCAGACCCACGTGCGAGTCACCCATCTCGCCCTCGATCTCCGCACGGGGCACGAGCGCCGCGACGGAGTCGATGACGATCAGGTCCAGCGCACCGGAGCGCACCAGCATGTCGACGATCTCCAGCGCCTGTTCGCCGTTGTCCGGCTGCGACAGGATGAGGTTGTCGATGTCGACGCCGAGCTTCTTCGCGTACTCGGGGTCGAGGGCGTGCTCGGCGTCGATGAAGGCCACCGATCCGCCGAGCTTCTGCGCGTTCGCCACGGCGTGCAGCGTCAGCGTCGTCTTGCCGGAGGACTCCGGCCCGTACACCTCCACCACACGGCCGCGCGGCAGACCGCCGACACCGAGCGCCACGTCCAGCGCGGTCGATCCGGTGGGGATCACCTCGATCGGCTCGTTCGGCCGCTCACCCAGGCGCATCACCGCGCCCTTGCCGAATTGCCGTTCAATCTGTGCGAGTGCGGCGTCCAGCGCCTTCTCGCGGTCGGTTCCTGCCATGGGTTCCACCCGATTTGCTTGAGTCGATCGCTTCACGTCACAGACGCTAACCCCTGCCACTGACAATGGGCATCGACGTCCTCCCGGCCTGTGGACAACTCCGCGGCCGGGCCCGGGAAAACCCGGCCGGAATTCCATGAGAATGGATGTTCGATTTCGGTGTCAAGCGCACCACGCGGGGCCGATGCGGCCGAGAGTACCGCCTTATAACAGTCGATCACCATCACGTCAATTCAAAGTGACGAGCGTCATGCTATTTTCTGGCGCCATGACGACGACACCCCACCTCCGACGACACCTCCGAGTGGTCCCAGTGGTGCGCACGAGCGGATCCGGGCGGCCGGAGATGGACCGGCCCGAGACCATCGAGGAGACCGCCGCATTCGTCGGCGAGGCGGGCGGCAAGGCCGCGGTGAACTGGATGGCGTCCACGCCGACGCACGAGCTGGGGCCGCACGGGGGGCCGCCGTATCGCTCACCCCGGGCCGCCATCGGTCCGAGGCCGTGCTCCAGGCCCACGGCGTCACCGGGGCGAACCGGCGTGACGCCGTCGCCCGCTCGCCCCACTCCGTCATCTCCGAGTCACCCGCGTTCGTCGGGCGGGCCGTGACCGCACTGGCGCGGGACCCGGTGGTGGCGCGCCACAACGGGCGGTCGCTGTCGAGCGGGCAGTTGGCGCCGGTCCACGGCGTCACCGATCTCGACGGCAGCCGGCCCGACGCGTGGAGATACGTCACGGAGGTCCAGGACCCCGGGCTGCCGGCCGATGTCACCGGCTACCGCTGACCACCACCCGACGCCGTCCGGCCACCACCCCTGACCACCCCCGACGCCGTCCGGCAGGCCCACGTCTCACCCTTCCCGGTCGTGTTCCCGACGGCTCGTGATCGCCCGGCGGATCCGCGTCAGCACCGACTCGCCGCGGCTCCACCGGTGGCCGCTGTGCATCCTCGGGTCGTCCGTGACGGCGTAGCGCTTCACGTACGCGCCCAGGAACGCCTGAAGGGTCGCGATGGCCGGGATGGCGATCAGGGCTCCGACCGCTCCCATCAGCGCGGTGCCCGCGACCACCGATCCGAAGGCGACGGCAGGGTGGATGTCGACCGTCCTGGAGGTGAGCTTCGGCTGCAGCACGTAGTTCTCGAACTGCTGGTAGACCACGACGAATCCGAGCATCCACAGCGCGTACCAGGGGTCGACGGTGAAGGCGATCAGCATGGGGAGCGCACCGGCCAGGTACGTGCCGATCGTGGGGATGAACTGGGAGACCAGGCCGACCCAGACCGCGAGCGCCGGAGCGTAGGGCACCCCGAGGATCACCAGCAGGACGTAGTGCGCGGCGCCGGAGATCAGTGCCATCAGTCCGCGCGAGTAGAGGTAGCCGCCGGTCTTGTCGACCGCGATCTCCCAGGCACGCAGCACCTCGGCCTGCCGGGCGGGCGGCAGCACGGAGCACAGCGCACGCCTCAGCCGGGGGCCGTCGGCCGCGAAGTAGAACGAGAACAGGAAGATCGTCAGCAGCCGGAAGAGCCCGCCGAGCACGGTGGTGGAGACGTCGAGCACTCCGGTCGCACTGTTCTGGACGTATCTCTGGAGCCAGTCGGAGTGCAGCAGGCTGTCCTGCACCTCGACCCGGGAGAGGTCGGTGCGGAAGGTCTCGTTGACCCAGTTGATCACCGAGTCGAGGTACTGGGGGAAGTCCTCGACCATGTCGACGATCTGGCCCGCGAGCATCGACCCCAGCAGGACGACGAAGCCGGCCCCGGCGATCAGCACGCCGAGGAAGACCACGAAGGTGGCGAGCCCGCGACGCATCCCGCGCCCGGCCATGCGGCTGACCGCGGGTTCGATCGCGAGGGCCAGGAAGAACGCGATGAGGATGTTGGTCAGCAGTCCGATGAGCTGGTCGAACGCCCAGCTGCCGAGCTGGAAGCACCCGTAGAGCGCCAGTGCCATGACCATCGCGCGCGGCAGCCAGCCGGGCATGCGGACGGGGCCGGGGCCGGGCTGCGGGCCGGTCGGCGGGACGGGCGGCTGTTCGGGCGGCTGGGTCTGGGCGGTCTCGTCTGTCGGTGCCACGGGACCAGTCTCGCTCACCGCTGCGACAGCCAGGACCGGGTCGCCGTGCCCGCCGGCGGGGCCGTGGTGCTCAGCGCTTGTCGGCCGGAATGCCGACCGCCGAACAGACCCCGCGCCAGACGTCCTTGGTCTCCCAGCCGGCGGCCAGTGCCTCGTGCACCGTACGGCCCCCGAGCTCGGTCATCACATGGTCGCGCGCGAAGGAATCGGCGTACCCCTCACCGAAGTGGTCCGCCATCCGCTCCCAGAAAATCGTCAACCGCATGCCTTCAGTATCCCGCTCCTGAGAGTGCAGCCGAGCCGGGTGGGCCCTTTCGGCGGTGCTTCGCCCTCTACGGTCGGTCCATGGCTGGAACCGGAGCAAACACCCTCGCCCGCGCCGAGCAGTTCATCTGGCTCACCGCCCGTGTCCTCGAACAGCGGCGGTTCGCCCATCTCTTCCTGGACGGGAGCGCGGACGCCGTGGAGACCGCACTCGCCGCCTACCTGAACGAGGACGGTGGCTACGGTCACGCGCTCGAACCCGACCTGCGTGGGCCGGTGAGCCAGCCGCTGCACACCGCGCACGCCCTGAGCGTCCTCGACTCGATCGGGCGTTGCGGTGGTATGCGCGTCGAGCGGATCTGCCGCTACCTGACCGAGGTGTCGACGAAGGAGGGAGCTCTGCCCGCCCTCCACCCCTCCCAGCGCGGTTATCCCGCCGCCCCGTTCATCCCTGTCGTCGACGACCCGCCCGCCGAACTGCTGGCGACGGGGCCCGTGGTCGGGCTGCTGCACCGCAACCAGGTGTGGCACGCCTGGCTGTTCCGCGCCACGGACTTCTGCTGGGCCGCCGTCGACGCGCTGGAGCAGTCGCACCCGTACGAGATCGAGGCGGCCGTCGCCTTCCTGGACGGCGTCCCGGACCGGGCACGCGCGGAGGCCGCCGCCGACCGGCTGGGGCACCTGGTCCATGAGCAGCGTCTGGTGGTGCTGGATCCGCTGCGGCGGGCCGAGTACCCGGTGGCGCCCGGTTACGCGCCGGGGGAACACCACTTCCCGTACGACTACGCCCGCACCCCAGGGTCGTTCGCGCGCCGCTGGTTCAGCGATGCCGAGCTGGAGGCCTCCCTGGACCATCTGTCGGGCGAGCAGGAGGAGGACGGGGGCTGGCCGGTGAGCTGGCGGCAGTGGGCTCCCGGTACGGCCCTGGAGGGGCGCCCGATCGTGACGCTCAAGGCCGTGCAGACCCTCCGGGCGTACGGACGTGGTCTCCGCTGATCCGCGACGGTGCCTACGCCAGGGCGCGTACCCCTGCGGTGACCACGACGGCGGCGCCGACCACGACGAGGAAGGGGGCCCGCAGGACGAGTGCCAGGGCCGCTGCGGCGAGCCCCGCGGCCCGGGCGTCCAGCATCAGCTGTTGGCCGTCGCCGAACGTCTGCTGGGCGGTGAGGGCCGCGAGCAGCGCCACGGGAAGGAGCGCTGCCAGCCGTTGTACGAGGGGCCGCTCCAGCGTTCCGGCGGGGACGAGCAGCCCCAGGAGCTTCGCGAGGTAGCAGCCCGCGGCGGTGAGCCCGATGGCGATCCAGATGTTCATCGGCCCTCCCGGGTCGTCGTCGTACGGTCGGTGACGGTCCGGTCCGTGTCCTTCTTCCCGCGTCCCGTCAGGAAGAGCACGACGGGGGCGGCCAGGGCCGACAGGAGAACGGGCACGCCCGCCGGCAGGACCGGCAGCAGTCCCAGCGCCGGCAGGACCGCGAGCCCCGCCGTAAGGCGTTCCCCGGTGGTCCTCAGCATCGGCGCGAGCAGGGCCAGGAACACGGCCGGGCTCGCCGCGTCCAGCCCCCAGGTGTCGGTGTCGCCGAGGGCCTCCGCCCCGAGGGCACCGACCAGCGTGGTCAGGTTCCAGAGGACGTAGAGGCTGAGCCCGGTGACGGTGAAGCCGATGCGGGCGGCACGGCGGGTGGGCTGGGCCAGGGTGACCGCGGTCGTCTCGTCGATGACCCACTGGGCGGCGAACGGGCGCAGCGCGCGTGGCAGGGAGAGCAGCTGGGACAGCCGCAGCCCGTAGAAGGCGTTGCGTACGCCCAGGAAGAACGCCCCGGCCGCCGCGGTGTACGGATTGCCGCCGGCCGCGAGCGCGCCGACCAGGGCGAACTGTGAGGCGCCGGTGAAGACGAGGAGGCTGAGCGCGCAGGTCTGCAGCAGGGTCAGTCCGGATCCGGCGGAGGTGACGCCGAAGGCGAAGCCGGAGAGCCCCACGGCTGTACCGACGCCGAGGGCGTCCCGGAGGACCGCGGAGTCCGGCTTCCCCGCGGGCGCGCGTGGGACATCGGCCGTGCCGCCGGGCACGCCGGCGCTCTGAGGGGGTGCTGTTCGTTCTGCCACGCCCGGCACGTTACGGGGAGGGGGCGTGGCCGGTCTTGTACGTTCTTGCACGTTCGCGCTGGTAGGCGCCGGGAGGCACTCCCACGATCCGGGTGAAGTGACGGTTGAGGTGCGGCTGGTCGGCGAAGCCGACGGCGGTGGCCGCCGCGGCGGGCGCGGTCCCCGCGTCGAGCATGCGCCGCGCCCGGCGCACCCGGGCGTCGGTGAGCCAGGTGTGCGGGGGCATCCCGTACTGCTTCTTGAAGGCCCGCAGCAGTGCGAACGGCCGGGTGCCCAGCTCGGCTGCGAGCCTCTCCAGGGTCGGCGGCCGGTCCATCCGCTCCTCCAGTACGGCTCGCGCGCGGGCGGCGTCGCGGGCGCCGGCGGAGTGGAGTGCCCTGGCGGGCAGCACGATGCCGTGGCGGTCGAGCAGTCCGGCGACCATGACGCGCAGGACGCTGTCGGCCGCCAGCGCGTTGCCCTCCTCCGCCGCCCGGTGGACCTCCGGGATCAGCCGGGCGGCCTGCGGGTCCACGGCGCTGGTCCGCGCGAAGCCGACGGTGCCGCGCAGGCTCGTCAGGTCGGCCGCGATGTCGTTGATCACCTGTGCGGAGGGGTAGAGCGTCGCGTACACCCATCCCTCCGGCACTCCGGCGCGGGCCGTGTGCGGCACCTCCGGGTTGATCATGACGACCATGCCGGGACCGGCGTGCACGGTGCCGTCGGGCAGTCCGACGTCCTCGACGCCCTGGCTGATCGTGCCGAAGACGTAGCCCTCGTGGGTGTGGCGCGGGAAGGTGTGGCGGACGTACCGGGCGCGGAGCAGATCGAGTTCGGGCAGTTCCGCGTACTGCCAGTACCTCGCCCACTCCTTGGATGCGTCCGCTGCCGCCATACCGGCATTCTCGCAGGTCCAAAACCGCGTCCGCAGTTCGGGACGGGAGCGTCCGGGCATGTTCGCCGCCCGTTGTCGGTGCCGGGGTGCACGATGGGTGGCATGGCCGGTTCCGCACTCGATTCTTTCTCGCCCGCGACCCGTAGCTGGTTCACGGGTGCCTTCGACGCGCCCACCGCGGCGCAGGAGGGCGCGTGGCGGGCCATCGGCGAGGGTTCCGACGTGCTGGTCGTCGCACCGACCGGATCGGGGAAGACGCTCGCCGCCTTCCTCGCCTCGCTGGACCGGCTGGCGGCCGTCCCACCACCCGCGGAGGCCAAGAAGCGCTGCCGCGTGCTGTACGTGTCGCCCCTGAAGGCGCTCGCGGTCGACGTGGAGCGCAATCTGCGCTCGCCACTGACGGGCATCCGCCAGGAGTCGGTGCGGCTGGGGCTGCCCGAGCCGGAGGTTCGGGTGGGGATCCGTTCCGGCGACACCCCGCCGGCCGAGCGCCGCTCGATGGCGACGAGGCCGCCGGACATCCTCATCACCACTCCCGAGTCGCTGTTCCTGATGCTCACCTCGTCGGCCCGGGAGGCGCTGGCGGGGGTCGAGACGGTCATCCTGGACGAGGTCCACGCCGTCGCGGGCACGAAGCGTGGTGCCCATCTCGCCGTGTCCCTGGAGCGCCTGGACGAGCTGCTGCCGCGGCCCGCCCGTCGTATCGGCCTGTCGGCGACGGTCCGTCCGGTCGACGAGGTGGCGCGGTTCCTTTCGCCGCAGCGACGGGTGGAGATCGTCCAGCCCCCGTCGGCCAAGGAGTTCGACCTCTCCGTCGTCGTCCCGGTGGAGGACCTCGGTGAGCTGGGCGGCTCCCCGGCCACCGACAGCGGGTCCGGCCAGTCGGACAAACCGTCGATCTGGCCGCATGTCGAGGAGCGCATCGCCGATCTCGTCCAGGCGCACCGCTCCACGATCGTGTTCGCCAATTCGCGGCGGCTGGCGGAGCGCCTGTGCAACCGGCTCAACGAGATCGCGTACGAGCGGGCGACGGGCACCGTGTTCGACGAGCAGACGTCCGTCGGACCGCTGCCGGAGGCCCACTCCCCCGCGGAGATCATGGCTCAGTCCGGGGCGGCCAAGGGGGCGCCCGCGCTCCTGGCCCGCGCGCACCACGGCTCCGTCTCCAAGGAGCAGCGCTCCCAGGTCGAGGAGGATCTCAAGGCTGGCCGGCTGCCCGCCGTGGTCGCCACGTCGAGCCTGGAGCTGGGCATCGACATGGGTGCGGTCGATCTGGTGATCCAGGTCGAGTCGCCGCCGTCCGTCGCCTCGGGGCTGCAGCGGGTGGGCCGCGCCGGGCACCAGGTGGGTGCCGTGTCCACCGGCGTCGTCTTCCCCAAATACCGGGGAGACCTGGTCCAGGCGGCCGTCGTCACCGAACGGATGCGGGTGGGCGCCATCGAGGCGCTGCGCATCCCGTCCAACCCGCTGGACGTGCTCGCCCAGCAGATCGTCGCCGTGGTCGCGCTCGACACCCGGCAGGCGGACGACCTGCTGGCCCTCGTCCGCCGTGCCGCGCCGTTCGCCTCGCTCCCCGAATCCGCGTTCACCGCCGTGCTCGACATGCTCGCCGGGCGCTATCCGTCCGACGCCTTCGCGGAGCTGCGCCCCCGCGTGGTGTGGGACCGCGTCGCCGGCACGGTCACGGGCCGCCCGGGCGCCCAGCGGCTCGCCGTCACCTCGGGCGGCACCATTCCCGACCGTGGCCTCTTCGGCGTCTTCCTCGCCGGCTCCGATCCGAAGAAGGGCGGCGGGCGGGTCGGTGAGCTGGACGAGGAGATGGTGTACGAGTCGCGGGTCGGCGACGTCTTCACCCTGGGCACGACGTCCTGGCGGATCGAGGACATCACCAGGGACCGGGTCCTCGTCACGCCTGCCCCCGGCGTGCCGGGACGCCTGCCGTTCTGGAAGGGCGACCAGCTGGGCCGCCCGCTGGAGCTGGGCCGTGCGCTGGGCGCGTTCCTGCGGGAGGTCGGCGGGCTGTCCCCCGAGGACGCCCGGCTCCGCCTGCTCGCCGCGGGCCTCGACGCCTGGGCGGCGGACAACATCCTGTCGTACCTGGACGAGCAGCGGCGGGCCTGCGGCCATGTCCCCGACGACCGGACGATCCTCGTCGAGCGGTTCCGCGACGAGCTGGGTGACTGGCGGGTCGTGGTGCATTCGCCGTTCGGCGCCCAGGTGCACGCCCCGTGGGCACTCGCCCTGTCCGCCCGGCTCGGCGAGCGGTACGGCATGGACGCCCAGGTCATGCACGCGGACGACGGCATCGTGCTGCGCCTGCCCGACGCCGACCTGATGGGTTCGGATCTCCTGGACTTCGATCCCGTCCAGGCGGATCCCGGCCAGGAGGCACCCCGTGCTCCGGAACCGGTCTTCCCCGGTGCCGGATTCGACAGCGACCAGCCACCCCTGGGTGCCGCCGATGTGGTCTTCGACAAGGGGGAGATCGGCCAGGTCGTCACCGAACAGGTGGGCGGTTCGGCCCTGTTCGCCTCCCGGTTCCGCGAATGTGCGGCGCGTGCACTGCTGTTGCCCAGGCGCAGCCCGGGCAAGCGCACCCCGCTCTGGCAGCAGCGCCAGCGCGCGTCGCAACTGCTCCAGGTGGCCTCCGAATTCGGTTCCTTCCCGATCGTCCTGGAGGCGGTCCGGGAGTGCCTCCAGGACGTCTTCGACGTCCCCGGGCTGACGGAGCTGATGGGCGATCTGGAGGCGCGCCGCATCCGCCTGGTCGAGGTGACCACCCCGGAGCCGTCGCCGTTCGCCCGCTCGCTCCTCTTCGGCTACGTCGCGCAGTTCCTGTACGAGGGCGACTCCCCGCTCGCCGAGCGGCGGGCGGCCGCGCTCTCGCTCGACTCCCACCTGCTGGCCGAGCTGCTCGGACAGGCGGAGCTCCGCGAGCTGCTGGACGCCGATGTCCTGAGTGAGCTGGAGCGGGAGCTGCAGTGGCTGACCGAGGACAGGAGGATCAAGGACGTCGAGGGTGTCGCCGATCTCCTGCGTGTCCTCGGCCCGCTCACCGACGCCGAGCTCGCCGGGCGCGGCGCGGAGCCGCAGTGGGCGGGGGAGTTGGAGACGGCCAGACGGGCCATCCGGGTACGCATCGGCGGATCCGCGCACTGGGCGGCGGTCGAGGACGCGGGCCGGCTGCGGGACGCGCTCGGCACCGCGCTGCCCGTCGGTGTTCCCGAGGCATTCACCGAGCCGGTGAAGGATCCGCTCGGCGACCTGCTCGCCCGTCACGCGCGTACGCACGGCCCGTTCACCACGACCCGGGCCGCGGGCCGCTTCGGCCTCGGTACCGCCGTCACCGAGGGGGCGCTGCAGCGGCTCGCCGCGTCGGGCCGGGTCGTCCAGGGCGAGTTCCATCCTGCGGGCATCGGCCAGGAGTGGTGCGACGCCACCGTGCTGCGGCGACTGCGCCGCCGTTCGCTCGCCGCTCTCCGCGAGGAGCTGGAGCCGGTGCCCCCGGCCGCGCTGGCGGGCTTCCTGCCCCAGTGGCAGCACCTCGGCGACAACAGCCTGCGCGGGATCGACGGACTGGCCCGTGCCATCGAGCAGTTGCAGGGCGCCCCGGTCCCCGCGTCGGCGCTGGAGAAGCTGATCCTGCCGAGCCGTGTCGCGGGGTACTCCCCCGCCCTGCTCGACGAGCTCACGACCACCGGCGAGGTCGTCTGGGCCGGCGCGGGATCGCTCCCCGGTAAGGACGGGTGGCTGTCCCTCTACCTCGCCGACAGCGCGCCCCTGCTCCTGCCGCCGCCCCATCCGCTGGAGCAGACCGCACTGCACGAATCGGTCCTCACCGTCCTCTCCGGCGGTTACGGACTCTTCTTCCGGCAGATCGCCGACCAGGTGCGCTTCACCACCCACCCGGACTGCACGGACACCCAACTGGCCGAAATCCTCTGGGACCTGGTCTGGTCCGGCCGTCTCACCAACGACACCCTCGCCCCGCTGCGCTCGCTCCTCGGCTCGGGACGCACGGCGGGTTCCACCGCGCACCGCGCGAAGCGCAGCGTGCCGCGCGGCCGTTACGGGTCACTCACCGCGGCCGCCCGTCCGACGTCCCGCACCGGCCCGCCGACCGTGTCGGGACGCTGGTCGCTGCTGCCTCCGGCCGAGCCCGAGCCGACCCACCGCGCGCATGCCCTGGCCCGGACGCTCCTCGACCGCCACGGTGTGGTGACCCGCGGCGCGGTGCAGGCCGAGGGCGTCGAGGGCGGGTTCTCGGCGACGTACCGCATCCTCGCCGCTTTCGAGGACAGCGGGCAGGCGCGCCGCGGGTATGTCGTCGAGGGTCTGGGAGCGGCCCAGTTCGCGATGGACGGTGCCGTGGACCGGCTGCGGGCCGCGTCCACCGCCCGCGACCGCAGGGACCCCGGCGCGGCACCCCGCGCGCTGGTCCTCGCGGCGGCCGACCCGGCCAACGCGTACGGCGCCGCGCTGCCCTGGCCCGAGTCCCCGGACGGCGCGGGGCACAAGCCGGGCCGCAAGGCGGGGGCGCTGGTCGTCCTCGTCGAAGGCGAGCTGACGCTGTACATGGAGCGCGGCGGCAAGTCACTGCTGGCCTGGCCGGCCGACCCCTCCGACCCGGCACTCGTCGCGGCGGCGGAGGCGCTCGCGTCGGCGGCCCGCGCGGGGACGCTCGGCACGGTCACGGTGGAGCGCACCAACGGCGTCTCGTCCCTCACCTCCCCCCTGGGCCGCACCCTGGAGGCGGCCGGCTTCCTCGCCACGCCGAAGGGGCTGCGTCTGCGCGCCTGAGACCGGGAGGGGGAGCGCCCGGTCCTCGCCCACGTACGAGCCCGGCGCCCGCGCGGGGGACGGACCTCGGCTCGTGGGCTGCCGAAGTCCCGTCCGGTAAGGCTGCCCGCTGGGCTGTCGCATGTCCCGTACGGGCCGGGCGCCGCGCATCATGGACACATGCCCGAAGGTGACACCGTCCTGCAGACCGCCAGGCGTCTCGACACGGCGCTCGCGGGCCATGTGCTGACCCGCTCCGACTTTCGGGTGCCACGGTTCGCCACGGCCGACCTGTCGGGCCGGACCGTCCTCGACGTCACCGCACGAGGCAAGCACCTCCTGACCCGTTTCGAGGGCGGGCTGACCCTCCACAGCCATCTGCGGATGGACGGCGCCTGGCGTGTCTACCGGCCGGGCGAACGCTGGCGAGGCGGCCCCGCCCATCAGATCCGGGTGGTGCTCGCCACCGCGGAGCACACCGCCGTCGGCTATCGCCTCCCCGTTCTGGAGCTGCTCCGCACCCAGGACGAGGAGCGGGTCGTCGGCCACCTCGGCCCCGATCTGCTGGGACCCGGCTGGGACCCGGACACCGCCCTGCGCAATCTGCTCGCGGAGCCCTCGCGCCCCCTGGGCGAGGCGCTGCTGGACCAGCGCAACCTGGCCGGTATCGGCAACGTCTACAAGTGCGAGCTGTGTTTCCTCGCCCGGGTCACTCCCTGGCTGCCCGTGGGTGACCTGCCACTGCCGCTCGCCGCACGCCTGGTGGACACGGCCGAGCAGCTTCTGCAGGCCAACCGCGACCGCCCGAACCGGACCACGACGGGCCCCGCCGCCGCCCTCGCCCGGGGCGGCACGCGCGAACGGCTCTTCGTCTACGGCCGCACCCACCGCCCCTGCCTGCGCTGCCGTACGCCGATCCGCTCGGCGGACCAGGACGGCCGCCCCACCTACTGGTGTCCGCGGTGCCAGTCGGGCCCCACCGGCTGAGGATCACCTCGAGGAACGCTCACCCCTCGGTCACCTGCCACGGATCGGACCGATCAGAGACCTGCCTCACCCCTCGGGTCCGCACGGAAACCTGCTCACAGATCAGAGCCGCGCAGAGACCGGCTGCCACGGATCAGGGCACACAGATCAGGGCCGCGCGCGGACCCGTCACGGATCAGGGGCCTCCGTCCCGGATCCTCCGTCGGCACCGTGCCCGTGCTCGCGGTCGGGCCGTGCGAGCGACGCCACGTGGACGGGCAGCAGGCTCAGCCCCCACCCGCCCGCTGCAACGGCGCCCTCGACGAGGCCGGCGTGTTCCGGCTCGAGCAGCAGCCGCAGGACCGCCCACCACCACACGCCGCCGAGGACGAGCAGCGGCACCCATCGGCGCACCATGCCTGCCTCCTCCGGCCGACGCCGGTACGGCTCGATCTCCTGACGGGAGGGGCGCATCGGTGCATTGCCCGGCGTGCGCGGCGCGAACGGACCGAAGACGCGCGCTCTCTCCCGGGGCCGCCATGGGGAAGGGCGGACCGCGGCCCTTCCCGCAGTTTCCCCCGGGACCGCTCCGCCTGCATCCCGCGTCCCATGGCTGTGCCCCCGCCACGGGAAATCGGCGGGGGCACGCAGTCGCGCTGCCAGGCGGGGAAAGCCGGAAGGCCCGAGAAAGACCCTGGGGCCCGGGCCTAACGCCCGTCGTCGGTCAGGGAGTCCTTGAGGCCCTTGGCGCGTTCACCGGCCGTGCCCGCAGCGCCCTCCGCCTTGGCCTTCGCCTGGTCGGTCTTACCCTCGGTCTCCTTGCGCCGGTCACCGGTGAGCTTGCCGGTCGCTTCCTTGGCCTTGCCCTTGAGCTTGTCCTTGGCCTTGTCGTCGGTCATCTTCGGCCCCTCGCTCGCTGGTCAGCTGGTCAGCTGGTCAGGTGGTCAGGTGGTCGGACGGTCAGGCAGGAGAACGGTCAGGCGCTCTCCGCCTGGAACATCCAGGCGTGCTTCTCGAGGTCCGCCGTCACCGTGATCAGGATGTCCTGGCTGATGGGGTCCGGCTCGGCGGTCGCCTCGATCCGCTCCCTCATCCGGTCGACGACCACACGAAGGGCGTCCACGAGCGCGCGTACCGCGTCCACGTCCTTGATCCAGCCGTCGGGCACGGAGTCGATGGCCGTCGTCTTCGCCAGGGTGCGGGACCGCCCGTCCGGGTTGACGCCGACGGCGGAAGCCCTCTCCGCGACCGTGTCCGAGTGCTGCCGCGCCGTGTCCACGACCTCGTCGAGCTGGAGGTGCACGGACCGGAACCGCGGACCGACCACATTCCAGTGGACCTGCTTGGCCGCCAGGGAGAGGTCGATCAGGTCGACCAGAGCGCCCTGGAGCGCGTCTCCCACGACCTTGCGATCGCCTTCGGACAGTGGGCTCTTCACGACAGACATGCACTTCTCCGATCAGATAGCAGTACAGACAGTTGTGCGGGTACCACCCGTCCACGATGGCACATACAACACAAAAGAGTCATTCGGGCGACTTCCCCGAGGTCCGTCACCCGGCCTCACCTCACGCCTGCCCGGCGACCGGCTTCGCACACCCGGAATGCCGGAAGCCCCGGCCGGCCCACAAGGGGCCGGCCGGGGCTTCCGGTTCACCTTGAACCACGCAGGTCAGGCGGCGACGACATCCACCGCTTCCGCGGGCACCTTGATGGTCACCCGTCCCGTCGGCACACCTGCCACCGACGTCACGGAGACCGAATTGAGCATCGGGCGTACCGGCACAGGCACCGGGTCGCTGGCAGCTGCCGACTCGGCCAGCTCGGCCAGGGACAGTTCATCGCTCACTTCACGCATGAGCTCGGACATCCGTACGTCAAGCGCGTCGCAAATGGCGGAGAGCAGCTCGGAGGATGCCTCCTTCTGCCCCCGCTCCACCTCGGAGAGATAGCCGAGCGAGACTCGGGCGGACGAGGAGACTTCGCGCAGAGTACGGCCTTGGCGCTGGCGCTGCCGACGCAGCACGTCACCAAGCAGGCGACGGAGCAGAATCATCGGTGGCTCCCTCCTCGGACCGCGTAGCCGCATCCTTCACGCCCCACCGTACCGCCTTGCGCTGCGGCCGTGCGGGGAGCGATGTCGTGTTCACTCAGGGCTGCAAACATCAATTCCCCCCGTTCTGTTCCGTATCCTGTGCCCTCGCATTTTCGCGGAGTTCGCCGGAGAGCAGCTCGAGGACGCTCCGCACACTCTCTTCACGGATGTCCGCGCGCCCGCCGTTCAACCTCAGCTCGGCGACTTTCTCTACGCCGCCCGGCCCGGAAACGGCCACGTAGACCGTCCCGACGGCCTTGCCGTCCTGCGCGTCGGGTCCCGCGACACCGGTGGTCGACACACCCCAGTCCGCGCCCAGGTTCCGTCGCACACCGGCAGCCATGGCGAGCGCGACATCGGGGTCGACCGCCCCCCGCTCGGCGAGGAGGGCCCCCTCGACACCCAGCAGGTCCCGCTTGAGGGGCGTGGCGTACGCCGTGACGGACCCGCGGAAGGACTGTGAGGCACCGGGCACCGAGGTGAGCTCCGCGGCCACCAGGCCGCCCGTCAGGGACTCGGCGACGGCGACCGTCTCACCGCGCTCCCGCAACCGCCGCAGCACCCGGGCCGCCCCGGACGTCACCGCTCGGCCTCCGCCGCGCCTCTGGCCCCCGCGGCGGGCTCCACGACACCCTCGCCCGCAGCGACGCCTTCGCCGGGAACCCTGCCCGCACCGGCACCCACACCGGCAGCCCGCCCCGCACCGGCCGCCTCGGCAGCCGCCGTGACCGCCTCCAGGGCCGCGGCCCGCTCGGCGGCAAGGCCCAGGCGGCGCAGCACGACGGCCTGGCGTACGTAGTCGAGCCCCGTGACGACCGTGAGCACGACGGCCGCCATCATCACCCAGAAGCGCAAGGTGGCCAGCGGCCCGGTCAGCACCAGGACGTACATGCCCACGGCCGTGCCCTGGGCCAGCGTCTTCAGCTTGCCGCCCCGGCTGGCCGGGATCACCGCGTGCCGGATGACCCAGAACCGCATGAGCGTGATGCCGAGTTCCCTGAAGAGGATCACGCCGGTGATCCACCACGGCAGGTCCCCGAGCCAGGACAGGCTGATCAGCGCCGCGCCCATGATCGCCTTGTCGGCGATCGGGTCGGCGATCTTCCCGAAGTCCGTGACCAGGTTGTACGCGCGCGCGAGGTGACCGTCGAAGAGGTCGGTGATCATCGCGACGGCGAAGGCGGCCCAGGCGAACGAACGCCAGACCGGGTCGTAACCGCCGTCGTGCAGGAGCAGCATGACAAAGCCCGGGACCAGCAGCAGCCGCACCATGGTGAGGATGTTGGCGATGTTCCACAGGCCGGCCTGGTTGACGGCCGTCGCGCCCAGCTTGTCGCCGCGGGGTACCGGCGTCGCGCCGGAGCCGCCTGCCGCGGATGCCGGGGCTCCCGTCATCTGGCTGCCTCCGCAAGCTCGTGGTGTTCGGCCACGAGGTCCACTCCCTCGGTGCCCACTGCCTTTGCCTCGACCATACGGCCCGGCACGAGCCCCTCGCGTGTGGTGAAGACGACCTGGCCGTCCGTTTCCGGCGCCTGGTGGGCCGCGCGGCCCACCGCGACCTCCCCGTCCTCGTCGGACTCCACGGACTCGACGAGGACCTGGAGGGTCTCGCCGACCCGCTCCTCGGCACGCTGCGAGGTGAGCTCCTCGGCCAGCTGCGAGATGTGGGCGAGGCGTTCGGCGATGACGTCGGCGTCCAGCTTGTTCTCGTAACCGACGGCTTCGGTGCCCTCCTCGTCGGAGTACCCGAAGACGCCGATGGCGTCCAGGCGCGCTCCGGTCAGGAAGCGTTCGAGCTCGGCGAGATCCGCCTCGGTCTCCCCCGGGAAGCCGACGATGAAGTTCGACCGGGCACCGGCCTGCGGCGCCTTGCCCCGGATGGTGTCCAGGAGCTCCAGGAAGCGGTCCGTGTCGCCGAACCGGCGCATCGCCCGCAGCACCCCGGGGGCGGAGTGCTGGAAGGAGAGGTCGAAGTACGGGGCGACCTTCGGGGTCGAGGTGAGGACGTCGATCAGCCCGGGGCGCATCTCGGCGGGCTGGAGGTAGCTGACGCGGATCCGCTCGATGCCGTCCACGTCGGCCAGCTCGGGCAGCAGGGTCTCCAGGAGCCTGATGTCGCCGAGGTCCTTGCCGTACGACGTGTTGTTCTCGGAGACCAGCATGACCTCCTTGACGCCCTGCTCGGCGAGCCAGCGCGTCTCCCCGAGGACGTCCGAGGGACGCCGGGAGATGAAGGAACCCCGGAACGACGGGATGGCGCAGAAGGAGCAACGGCGGTCGCAGCCGGAGGCGAGCTTCACCGAGGCGACCGGGCTGGTGCCCAGCCTGCGGCGCAGCGGTGCCCGCGGCCCGGAGACCGGCGCGACGCCGTCCGGCAGGTCCGCGGGGGCCGGGGCGATCTCCTGGGCGTGCCCGGGCAGCGCGACGGCGGCGTCCTGCCGCTCGGCCGGGCTGATCGGGAGCAGCTTGCGCCGGTCCCGTGGGGTGTGGGAGGCGTGGATGCCACCGTTGAGGATGGTCTGCAGGCGGTCGGAGATGTCGGCGTAGTCGTCGAATCCGAGGACCCCGTCCGCTTCCGGCAGCGCCTCGGCGAGGTCCTTGCCGTAGCGCTCGGCCATGCAGCCGACGGCCACGACGGCCTGGGTTCTGCCGTGATCCTTCAGATCGTTGGCTTCGAGCAGGGCGTCGACGGAGTCCTTCTTGGCTGCTTCGACGAATCCACAGGTGTTGACGACGGCGACATCCGCGTCGGAGGCGTTCTCGACGAGATCCCAGCCGTCCGCTGCCAAGCGGCCTGCGAGCTCCTCCGAGTCCACCTCGTTACGGGCGCAGCCAAGAGTGACAAGGGCGACGGTACGGCGTTCGGGCATGGACTCAAGACTACTTTGTCCCGGACCACGTCCTGCCGTGCAGGGTTCATCGCTACGGGGAGTGACCGGACACCCGGTGAATCGGTAGGAAAACAGGAACGGTGAGCGCCCGGCAGGGCCGCCGGACGCTCACCGAAAAGAGGTGCCTGGGACGCGGGGTCAGCCGACCTCGGGGTCGCCCTTCGTGTACGAGAGGCGTTCGACCTGTCCCGGCTCGAACCGGTCGTCGACCTTCTTGCCGTTGACGAAGAGCTCGATGGCTCCGGCGTCTCCGAGGACGAGGTCGACCCGCTCCTTGTCCTGGAAGGTCTTGGTGTCGCCCTGGAGCAGCAGCCCGTCGAAGAGCAGCCGTCCGTTGTGGTCCTTGGCGGAGATCCAGCTCTTGCCCTCGGTGGCGCTCAGCTTCACCGTCACCTCGTCACGCGGGGCGGCGGCGATGGCGCTTTCGGAGGGCACGGGCTTGGGATCGGCCGGCTTGGTGGCGGTGGGCTTGGGGGTGGTCCTGTCGGATGTCGGGCCTTCGGCGACCTGGGTCGCGCCGGAGTCGTCGTCGGTGCCGTTGAACAGTGTGAAGCCGACGAAGCCGACCACGGCGACGATCGCCGCGACCATGGCCGCGGTCCAGTTGGGCCGACGGGGTTCGGAACGGATCCGTTCCGCCTCGAACAGCGGCGCCGCGGGAGTGGGCGCGGGACGGCCGCCGTGTTCGGCGTCGAACTGCGCGATCAGCGGATCCGGGTCGAGCAGGACGGCGTGGGCGAGCATGCGGATGTGTCCGCGTGCGTACACGTCGCCGCCACAGCGGGAGAAGTCGTCCGTCTCGATCGCGTGCACGATGGGGATGCGCACCCGGGTGGAGCTGCTGACTTCCTCGACCGTCAGACCTGCGGCGATACGAGCCTGCTGGAGAGCGCGACCGATCGAAGGCCGGTCGTCTTCGGGGGAGTTGCCGATGGACACGGGGGCGCCTTTCGAGCGTGAGCCACCTGCTGGATGTTCAGTCTAGGGGTGGTACGAAAGGGTGGGGCAACCGGGAGGGACGACTTTGTACGCCATCGGGTTCGCCGGACAGCCCCTCGGGCAGGGCAGGGGACGGAGTGCGGAACTGATCATCCCGCTGCTCCTCCCTTCAACTTGACGTACGACCGGGCGAAACGGTTGCGCGCAAAACTCCTACGAAGCGGTCTCCCCGCGCATCACTGCCAACACCCCGTCGAGTTCGTCCGGTTTCACCAGGACGTCGCGCGCCTTGGAGCCCTCGCTGGGGCCGACGATGTTGCGCGATTCCATCAGGTCCATGAGCCGGCCGGCCTTGGCGAAGCCGACCCGGAGCTTGCGCTGGAGCATGGACGTCGAGCCGAACTGGGTGGAGACGACGAGCTCCGCCGCCTGGCAGAGCAGATCGAGGTCGTCACCGATGTCCTCGTCGATCTCCTTCTTCTGCTTGGTGCCGACGACCACGTCCTCTCGGAAGACCGGGGCCATCTGATCCTTGCAGTGCTGGACGATCGCCGCGACCTCGTCCTCGGTGACGAAGGCCCCCTGCATACGGGTCGGCTTGTTCGCCCCCATCGGCAGGAACAGCCCGTCACCCTTTCCGATGAGCTTCTCGGCGCCGGGCTGGTCGAGGATGACGCGGCTGTCGGCGAGCGAGGACGTCGCGAAGGCCAGCCGGGACGGCACGTTGGCCTTGATCAGACCGGTCACGACGTCGACCGAGGGCCGCTGCGTGGCCAGCACCAGGTGGATGCCCGCGGCCCGCGCCAGCTGGGTGATGCGGACGATGGAGTCCTCGACGTCGCGCGGCGCGACCATCATCAGGTCCGCGAGCTCGTCGACGATGACCAGCAGGTACGGGTAGGGGCTGAGCTCCCGCTCGCTGCCTTCGGGGGCCTTGGCCTTGCCGCTGCGCACGGCGTGGTTGAAGTCGTCGATGTGCCGGTACCCGAAC
The DNA here is from genome assembly GCF_042717325.1 of Streptomyces sp. NPDC058637. Lineage (NCBI taxonomy): Bacteria > Bacillati > Actinomycetota > Actinomycetes > Kitasatosporales > Streptomycetaceae > Streptomyces > Streptomyces sp. NPDC058637. Next base: position 42,117 of record NZ_JBHXRD010000045.1, read on the forward strand.
GCCGCGAGGTCGTCGTAGCGCAGGTCCATCTCCCGTACGACCCACTGGAGGGCCTCGGCGGCCTTCTTCGGATTGGTGATGATCGGTGTGATCAGGTGCGGGATGCCTTCGTACGCGGTGAGCTCGACGCGCTTGGGGTCGACGAGCACCATCCGCACGTCCTCCGGGGTCGCCCGCACCATGACCGAGGTGATCAGGCAGTTGATGCAGGAGGACTTACCGGAACCGGTGGCCCCCGCGACCAGGACGTGCGGCATCTTCGCCAGGTTGGCCATCTCGTAGCCGCCCTCGACGTTCTTGCCGAGCGCCACCAGCATCGGGTGGTCGTCCTCCGCCGCGTCCGCGAGGCGCAGGACGTCGCCGAGGTTGACCATCTCCCGGTCGGAGTTGGGGATCTCGATGCCGACCGCGGACTTGCCCGGGATCGGGGAGATGATCCGTACGTCCGGACTGGCGACGGCGTACGCGATGTTCTTGGTGAGGGCGGTGATCCGCTCGACCTTGACGGCCGGCCCGAGCTCCACCTCGTACCGCGTGACCGTCGGGCCGCGGGTGAAGCCGGTGACGGCCGCGTCGACCTTGAACTCCGTGAAGACGTTCGTCAGTGAGGCGACGACCACGTCGTTGGCCGCGCTGCGCGTCTTGCCCGGCCCGCCGCGCTCCAGCAGGTCGAGGGACGGCAGGGCGTAGGTGATGTCGCCGGAGAGCTGGAGCTGCTCGGCGCGGGCCGGCAGCGGCTGGGAACGCTCGGGGGCGGGCTTCGTCAGGTCGGGTACGCCGCCGGACGCGGACTCTGCGGTGCCCCGGGCTCCCGGGGCCGCCTTCTCGGCCGTCCTCGCCCCGGGCACCGGCGCCCCGTTCCGTTCCCGGTCGGGGGATACGCCCTGCGTCAGGTCGGCGACGACCGGCGAGGGCGGCATGCCGTTGAGCACCGCCCCGTCGAGGGCGGCCGCGGCGGCTGCCGCCACGTCCACCGCGTCCATGGTGCGGTTCATCGCGGGCTGGGCGGAGGGCCTGCGCGGCCGGCGGCGCCTGGCCGGCGCCTCTCCTTCGGCGAGGTCCGCGTCGTACCCGTCGTCGTTCCCCGGCCGGCGGGCCACGGACCGCCGCGAGCCCTCGGGCAGTGCGTCACGCCACTGCTCGTCGTAGCGCTCGTCGTCGCTGTCGAGGTCCCCGGGCTCGGGTGCCGGGGCCACGATGCCGAGCCGCACGCCGAGCTGCCGCAGCCGCTGGGGAATGGCGTTGACCGGGGTGGCCGTGACGACAAGGAGCCCGAAGACGGTAAGCAGCAGGAGGAGCGGGACGGCGAGCACCTCGCCCATCGTGAAGACGAGCGGCTTGGAGGCGGCCCAGCCGATCAGTCCGCCGGCGTCCTGCATGGCGTCGGTGCCGTCCTCGCGGCCGGGCGATCCACAGGCGATGTGGACCTGGCCGAGGATCCCGATGACGAGGGCGGAGAGCCCGATGACGATACGGCCGTTGGCCTCGGGCTTCTCCGGATAGAGGATCAGCCGGACGGCGACGGCGCCCAGCAGTATCGGCACGAGCAGATCGAGCCTGCCGAACGCCCCGGTGACCAGCATCTCGACGAGATCGCCGACAGGGCCCTGGAGGTGCGACCAGGTGCCCGCCGCGACGACCAGTCCGAGGCCGAGGAGCAGCAGCGCGAGACCGTCCTTGCGGTGCGCGGGATCGAGGCCCTTCGCGCCGCGCCCTATGGAACGGAACACCGCGCCCACGCCGTGTGCCGTCCCCAGCCAGAGGGCACGCACCAGGCGGTAGACGCCCCCGGTGGGGGACGGCGCGGGTTTGGGCACGGGCTTCCTGCCCGCCGCCTTCCTGACGGGTGCCTTCTTCGCGGGAGCGGTCTTCTTCACCGCGGTCTTCTTGGCGGGCGCGGCTTTCTTCGCCGGTCCCTGGGTACGGCCGACGCGCTTCGCGGTGCCCGCCGTGCCCTGGGAACCCTTGCCGGACGTACGTGAGGCCATGTGACTGAGGTTACCGGTGTCGACGGCGGTGGACACGTGTGCCTACGCCTTCACCCGTACGTGTCGCCGTGTACGGGCGCCGAACTGACGTTGCACGGGCGTCGAACTGACGCGTCCTCAACCGCCACGGGCTCAGCTCTGCGAGGGCAGGACCGCCGCGGAACCGCCCGTACCGGGCTCCAGCGCGTCGAGCGCGCGGCGCAGTCCGGTGAGCTTGCGTTCGAGGTGGGCAGCGGTCGCCACGGCCGCGGCGTCCGCCGATTCGTCGTCCAGCTGTTTGGAGAGCGCCTCCGCCTGCTCCTCGACCGCGGCGAGCCGGGCCGAGAGCTCGGCGAGCAGACTCGCCGGCTCCTTCTCGGCGGAGCCGGTGTGCGTACCGCCTTCGAGCTGGAGCCGCAGCAGCGCCGCCTGTTCACGCAGCTGACAGTTCTTCATGTACAGCTCGACGAAGACCGAGACCTTGGCGCGCAGCACCCAGGGGTCGAAGGGCTTCGAGATGTAGTCCACCGCGCCTGCCGCATAACCCCGGAAGGTGTGGTGCGGACCATGGTTGATCGCGGTGAGGAAGATGATCGGGATGTCCCGGGTCCGCTCCCGCCGCTTGATGTGCGCGGCCGTCTCGAAACCGTCCATGCCGGGCATCTGGACATCCAGCAGAATGACCGCGAAGTCGTCCGTGAGCAGCGCTTTGAGCGCCTCCTCCCCTGACGATGCCCGGACCAGTGTCTGATCGAGCGCGGAGAGAATGGCCTCCAGCGCGAGCAGATTCTCCGGCCGGTCATCGACCAGGAGGATCTTGGCCTTCTGCATCATGGCCCGCCCTCCTCGCCCCGGAATCCCACCGGGTGCCGCCCCAGGGGACGACTCCCTTACGCCGTCCGTCCTTGTGCCGGTCATGGTAGCCGCACCCCGTCTGTCACCACACCCTGTCACCGCGATGTCACTGTGCACGTAGCGGAAACGCGGCGCGAGACCAGAAGGTTCCCCGGATCCCGCGCACTCACACCCCTTCGGGGACAGTCGGCCGACGACGACCGGCCGCGTGCCGCCCGCCCGGTCACTCTCCGCGCATCCAGTTCTCCATCACCGACAGCAGATGATCGGAATCGACCGGCTTGGTGACGTAATCGGAAGCACCGCAGTCGATCGCCTTCTCCCTGTCACCCTTCATCGCCTTCGCGGTCAGCGCGACGATCGGCAGTCCCGCGAACTGGGGCATCCGTCGGATCGCCGTCGTCGTGGCGTAGCCGTCCATCTCGGGCATCATGATGTCCATCAGTACGATCGTCACATCGTCGTGCTGCTCAAGGACTTCGATGCCCTCGCGCCCGTTCTCCGCGTACAGCACCGACAGTCCGTGCTGTTCCAGCACGCTCGTGAGGGCGAAGACGTTACGGATGTCGTCGTCGACGATCAGCACCTTCTCCCCGTGGAAGCGGAACGTCCTGCGGGGCTCCTGCTCGTCCTGCGCGGCCTGCACCCACTCCTGGGGCGCCGCGGTCTCCTCGTCGGTCCTGCCGTTCGCCAGGGCCGGGCGCTGTGCCGCCGTGCCCAGGGCCTTGCGGCGACGCCGGAAGATCCCTGCGGAGTTGGCCGGATCGCCCAGGGGCGGCTCGGAGCCGGTCCGCTGCGAGGTCTCCGACCGCGGGGAGCCCTCGGCGGAACCGCCGCGGATCTCGATGGGGCCGGGTCCCATCTGCGGGTAGCCCTGCGGCGGCAGCTCGCTCGGGTGCAGCGGCAGGTACAGCGTGAACGTCGAGCCCCGTCCCGGTTCGCTGGCCGCGTGGATCTCTCCGCCCAGCAGACGGGCGATCTCCCGGCTGATGGAGAGGCCGAGTCCCGTGCCCCCGTACTTGCGGCTGGTCGTGCCGTCCGCCTGCTTGAACGCCTCGAAGATCACCAGCATCTTGCTGGACGCGATGCCGATCCCGGTGTCGGTGACCGAGAAGGCGATCAGGTCACCGTCCGCGTCACGCAGCGAACCGGCCTCCAGCAGATGCTCCCTGATGGCGTTCGGCACATCGGCGCCGGCCGGCCGGATCACCAGCTCCACCGCGCCGCTGTCGGTGAACTTCACCGCGTTGGACAGCAGGTTGCGCAGCACCTGGAGCAGTCGCTGCTCGTCCGTGTGCAGCGTGGCGGGCAGCTCCGGGGACACCCGTACGGAGAAGTCGAGGCCCTTCTCCGCGGTGAGCGGCCGGAACGTCGCCTCCACGTAGTCGACCAGCTGGACCAGCGCGATCCGCGTCGGACTGACGTCCATCTTGCCCGCCTCGACCTTGGACAGGTCGAGGATGTCGTTGATCAGCTGGAGCAGGTCGGAACCCGCCCCGTGGATCGTCTCGGCGAACTCCACCTGCTTCGGCGAGAGGTTGCCCTCCGCGTTGTCCGCGAGCAGCTTGGCCAGGATCAGCAGCGAGTTGAGCGGCGTGCGCAGCTCGTGCGACATGTTCGCCAGGAACTCGGACTTGTAGCGCATCGAGACCGCGAGCTGTTCGGCGCGTTCCTCCAGGACCTGCCGGGCCTCCTCGATCTCGGTGTTCTTCACCTCGATGTCGCGGTTCTGCTGCGCCAGCAGCTCGGCCTTCTCCTCCAGCTCGGCGTTGGAGGCCTGGAGTGCCTTCTGCCGGTTCTCCAGCTCCTGGGACCGGTCGCGCAGCTGCTCGGTGAGCTCCTGGGACTGCTCCAGGAGCTTCTCGGTCTTGGTGTTGACGCTGATGGTGTTGACACTCGTCGCGATCATCTCGGCGAGCTGGTTGAGGAAGTCCCGCTGGATGTGCGTGAACGGCTGGAACGAGGCCAGCTCGATCACGCCGAGGACCTTGCCCTCGAAGAGCACCGGCAGCACGATCACATGTGCGGGCGGCGCCTCGCCGAGTCCGGAGGAGATCTTCAGGTATCCCGGCGGCACGTTGTCCACCTGGATGGTCCGCTTCTCCTCGGCCGCCGTGCCGATGAGCGTCTCGCCGGGCCGGAAGGAGGTCGGCATGGAGCCCGCGGAGTAGCCGTAACTGCCGCGCATGCGCAGCTCGTACGAGCTGTCCTTGCCGCCTTCGGCCCCCACCTCGTCGGTGTCGCCCGTCGTCATGGCCAGGAAGAAGGCGCCGTGCTGGGCCGAGACGACGGGAGTCAGCTCGCTCATGATCAGCGAGGCGACGTCGTCCAGGTCACGGCGACCCTGCATCAGGCCGGAGATCCGGGCGAGGTTGCCCTTGAGCCAGTCCTGTTCCTTGTTGGTCAGGGTGGTGTCGCGCAGGTTGGCGATCATCGTGTTGATGTTGTCCTGCAGCACCTGGATCTCACCGGCCGCGTCGACGTCGATCTTGAGGTTGAGATCGCCCCGGGTCACCGCGGTGGCGACCGCGGCGATGGCACGCACCTGACGGGTCAGGTTCCCGGCCATCTCGTTCACCGACTCGGTGAGGTCGCGCCAGGTCCCGTCGACGTCCCGCACCCGGGCCTGGCCGCCCAGCTGCCCCTCGGTGCCCACCTCGCGGGCCACCCGGGTCACCTGGTCGGCGAAGTTCGACAGCTGCGCCACCATCGTGTTGATGGTGTTCTTCAGCTCCAGGATCTCGCCGCGCGCGTCGATGTCGATCTTCTTGGTGAGGTCGCCCTTGGCGATGGCCGTGGTGACGGTGGCGATCTGGCGCACCTGACCGGTCAGGTTGGACGCCATCGAGTTCACCGACTCGGTGAGGTCCTTCCAGGTGCCGGAGACTCCGGGCACCCGTGCCTGGCCGCCCAGTTCGCCCTCGGTGCCCACCTCGCGCGCCACCCGGGTGACCTCGTCGGCGAACGAGGACAGGGTCGTCACCATCGTGTTGACGGTGTCGGCGAGCTCGGCGACCTCGCCGCGCGCCTCCACGGTGACCTTCTTCGTCAGATCACCGTTGGCGACCGCGGACGAGACCCGGGAGATGTTGCGCACCTGACTGGTCAGGTTGTTGGCCATCAGGTTGACGTTGTCGCTGAGGTCCTTCCAGATGCCCGTCGCACCGCGCACCCGGGCCTGACCGCCGAGGATGCCCTCGGTGCCGACCTCGCGCGCCACCCTCGTCACCTCGTCGGCGAAGTTGAGCAGCTGGTCGACCATCGTGTTGACCGTCGTCACCAGTTCGAGGATCTCGCCCTTGGCGTCGACGGTGATCTTCTTGGAGAGATCGCCCTTGGCGACCGCGGTGGTCACCTCGGCGATGTTGCGCACCTGGAGGGTGAGGTTGTTCGCCATGCCGTTGACGGACTGGGTGAGGTCCTTCCACGTACCGGAGACGCCCTGCACCTCCGCCTGGCCGCCGAGCATGCCTTCCGTGCCCACCTCGCGGGAGACCCTGGTCACCTGCTCCGCGAAGTTCGACAGCTGGTCGACCATCGTGTTGAGGGTGTTCTTCAGCTCCAGGATCTCGCCCCGGGCGTCCACGTCGATCTTCTGCGACAGGTCACCCCGCGCCACCGCCGTGGCGACCTGCGCGATGTTGCGGACCTGAGCGGTGAGGTTCCCCGCCATGCCGTTCACCGAGTCGGTCAGGTCACGCCACACACCGGCCACGCCGGGAACCTGCGCCTGGCCGCCGAGCCGCCCGTCGGTGCCCACCTCGCGGGCCACCCGGGTCACCTGGTCGGCGAACGCGGAGAGCTGGTCGACCATCGTGTTGATGGTGTTCTTCAGTTCCAGGATCTCGCCCCGGGCGTCCACGTCGATCTTCTGCGACAGGTCACCCCGCGCCACCGCCGTGGTCACCTGGGCGATCTGACGCACCTGGGAGGTCAGGTTCCCCGCCATGAAGTTGACGGAGTCGGTGAGTTCCTTCCACGTGCCGGAGACGCCGTCGACCCGCGCCTGGCCGCCGAGGCGGCCCTCGGTGCCCACGTCACGTGCCATCCGCGTCACCTGGTCGGCGAAGTTCGACAGCTGCGCCACCATCGTGTTGACGGTGTTCTTCAGCTCCAGCATCTCGCCGGCCACGTCGACCGTGACCTTCTGCGACAGGTCGCCGTTGGCGACCGCCGTCGTCACCTGCGCGATGTCACGGACCTGGCCCGTCAGGTTCCGGAAGGCGGTGTTCACCGAGTCGGTGAGGTCCTTCCACGTCCCCGCCGCGCCCGGCACCTCCGCCTGCCCGCCGAGCCGGCCCTCGACGCCTACCTCGCGCGCGACGCGGGTCACCTCCGAACCGAAGGCCTGGAGCTGGTCCACCATCGTGTTGACGGTGTTCTTCAGCTCCAGCATCTCACCGGCCACGTCGACGGTGACCTTCTGCGTCATGTCACCGCTGGCCACAGCCGTCGTCACCTGCGCGATGTCCCGCACCTGCGTCGTCAGGTTCCGGAAGACCGTGTTCACCGAGTCGGTGAGGTCCTTCCAGGTGCCGGCCGCGCCGGGTACCTGGGCCTGGCCGCCGAGCAGTCCCTCGCCGCCGACCTCGCTGGCCACACGCGTCACTTCGTCCGCGAAGGTACGCAGCGTCTCGGTCATCTGGTTGATCGTCTCGGCGAGCTGCGCGACCTCGCCGCGCGCGCTCACCGTGACCTTCTGGGACAGGTCGCCGTTGGCGACCGCCGTCGTCACCTCGGCGATGCCGCGCACCTGGGAGGTGAGGTTGCCCGCCATCGTGTTGACGGAGTCGGTGAGGTCCTTCCAGACCCCGGCCACTCCGGGCACCGTCGCCTGACCGCCGAGCTCGCCCTCCGTACCCACCTCGCGGGCGACCCGGGTCACCTCGGAGGAGAACGAGGACAGCTGGTCGACCATCGTGTTGACGGTGTTCTTCAGCTGGAGCATCTCGCCGGCCACATGGACGGTGACCTTCCGCGACAGGTCCCCCTTGGCGACCGCCGTCGTCACCAGGGCGATGTCACGGACCTGCGCCGTCAGCCGGTACGCCATGGTGTTGACGGAGTCCGTGAGGTCTTTCCACGACCCGGACATGCCACGTACCTGCGCCTGCCCGCCGAGCTTGCCCTCGGTGCCGACCTCGACCGCGACCCGGGTCACCTGCTCGGTGAACGCGGAGAGCTGGTCGACCAGGTTGTTGACCGTACGGGCGACCCTCAGGAACTCGCCGCGCAGCGGCCGTACCGTCTCGTCCGCAGTGTGCGACCGCAGTTCCATGCGCTGCTCGAGATCACCGTCGGCGACGGCGGAGAGCACCCGTCCGACCTCGGACACCGGGCGCGCCAGGTCGTCGACGAGCTCGTTGGAGGCATCGATGGCGGCTGCCCAGGAGCCCTCGCAGGCGCCGGTCTCCAGGCGCTCCGTGAGCTTTCCCTCACGCCCGACCACACGGCGCACCCGGGCGAGCTCGCCCGTCAGATGCAGATTGCGGTCGGCCACCTCGTTGAAGACCGCCGCGATCTCCGTGAGCACGCCGTCGCCCGAGACGGTGAGCCGTCTACGGAAATTGCCGTCACGCATCGCCACGAGAGCCGCGAGCAGTCTGTTCAGAGCTGCCGCGTCCACGTCGATGGTCCCATTGCGCTGATTCTTCACGGGCTGTCCGCCTTTTGTGCGCGTTCCTGAACCCCGCGCCGCCACGCCAGACTCCACCGTGTCCCTCCCGCAGGGCTTGACCGTATCGCTCGGGCCGTTGTCGGAAGCTTGCCCACTTCCACTTCGGCTCACCGCCACAGCACACCGTCGACGGGTGACTATGCGAACGTCAAATCGTTGAAACGTACCAGGCGGGAACCGGACGGGGTGCGAGGTCCCAGGGTCGCCCCATTTCCCTCACCGGGGAGACCCCATGGTCGTGCGCCCGCGGACAACCACCGTAGGGCCTGTGCGCCCAAGTCCGCCCTCGTGTACCCGGGACACCCGGCGAGCGTCTAGCCTGGCAGGCGAATCGAAGCGGCGAGAAACGGGCACACGACTCGGGGAAGCGACGAGACACCATATGGGGAGTGCTGTGATCACCGCGCGCGCGGCTGCCACCTTCGATCCGGTCGGACGCTCGGTCGCGACCGCCCGCGCGTTCGTCCGGGACACCCTCCAGGGGTGGGGCTACACCGATGTCGTCGACGACGCCGTCGTCCTGACCAGCGAACTCGTGACCAATGCGGTCGTGCACGCGGGCACGGCCGCCGATGTGCTGTGTCTGCGCACCGAGGACGGCGTACGCGTCGAGGTCGCCGACCACTATCCGGAGCGGGAGATCCCGCTGCAGAACTCCGGTCTGGACTTCGGCAGCCCGGACCGGGAGGGCGGCCGTGGTCTGCTGCTCTGCGCGGCGCTCGCTTCGCGCTGGGGTGTCGAGTACTCCCCCACGCGCAAACACGTCTGGTTCCAGCTCGATCTTCCGGACCGCCCGGTGGGCATCCGTTCCGCGGGACCGGTCCTGCCCACCGCGCTGCTCCCGGTCACCGACGAGCGGGTACGGGTGGCCGTCGTCCAGATCGACAGTTCGGGTTCCATCGCCGCGTGGAACGACGACGCGGCCTTCCTCTTCGGGTACCCGGCGGACCAGGTCACCGGCAAGCAGCTCACGGACATCGCGGCCTGGCCGCACACCCCCGGCACGAACACCGGCGTCGCCGACGCCCTGCGGCTCTCCCGCTGGGAGGGCAGCTACGGCATCCGCGGCGCCGACGGCCGGGTCATCGCGGTGTACGCGTCGCACCTCAGGGTCCGCGACACCGGGGGCGAGCCGTCCACGGTCTGCCTCCTCGTACGTGATTACGAGCGCGCGGTGCTGCAGAGCCCGGTGCGTGCCCCCGTTTCCGACTCCTCGGTCGAGAGCCGCACGACGGACCCGTTCGAGGTGTTCATCGGCTCTCCCGCCCCGGACGACCTCGACGGCCTGCTGCAGCGCACGGTCGAACGGGCACGCGACATGCTCGACGCCGACGCCGCGTTCCTGCTGCTGGCCACGGACGACGAGACGGAGCTGGAGGTCCGGGCGACGACCGGTCTGCCCTCGGCCCGTCAGCGTTTCGCCAGGGTCCCCGTCGAGGCGGGAACGGGCCGCTACGGCTCCGCCCGGATGCCGGCGGTCCACGAGGACCTGACGGCCGTACCCGGCGCCGTGCCACTGCTCAGCGACACGGGAATGCGTTCGGTCGTCACGGTCCCCCTCAAGGTCGAGGGCCGGCTCACGGGCTCCCTGGGAGTCGCCACGGAGGCGGCGGGGCGGTATTCGAACGAGGAGGCCCTGCGCCTCCAGTTCGCGGCCGACCGCATCGCGCTGGCCGTCGAGTCGGCCAGGCTCGGTGAGCTGGAGCGGCTGCGCCGCGGTTCGCTGTCCTTCCTGGTGGAGGCCTCGGACCTGCTGGCCGGCACCCTGGACAGGGATCAGACCCTGGCGCTGATGGCACAGATGACCGTGCCCACGCTGGCCACCTGGTGTGCCGTGTACACGATCGCCGACCAGTTCTCGGAGCCCTACCTCTCGTACGTCCTGCACGAGGACGAGGAGCGTATCGACGGCCTGAAGGCCCTGCTGTCCTCCATCGACCCGCCGGACCCCGTCCCGGCCCCGGGCGCCCGCATCTGGCCTGCCCCGGCCGCCGCGGGTCAGCAGGCGGCCCTGCGGGTGTCCACACGCACGCTGAGCCGGGACGCGCCTCTGAGCATGGGTGCGGCGACCCGCACGACGCTGGCGACAGCGGCCGCGGTGGGTGGCGAGACGGTGGTCCTGCCGCTCGTCGCGAGGAACCGCGTGATCGGCATGCTGACGCTCGGGAAGCCGTCCGACGACCACTTCCGCCAGGAGATCCTGGAACTGGCCGAGGACCTGTCCCGACGGGCCGCCCTGGCCCTGGACAACGCCCGCCTGTACTCGGAGCGCACGGCCATCAGCCAGTCCCTCCAGCGCAGCCTGCTGCCGCCGGGCCTGCCCGATGTGCCGAATGTCGAGATCGAGGTCATCTACCGGGCGGCGGGCGAGGGCAACGAGGTCGGCGGCGACTTCTACGACGTGTTCCCGATCCGCGACGGTGCCTTCGGCTTCGCCATCGGCGACGTCTGCGGTACGGGTCCGGAGGCCGCGGCCGTCACGGGCCTCGCCCGGCATGCCCTGCGTCTGCTGGCCCGGGAGGGCTTCGGCGGCCCGGCGGTGCTGGAACGGCTGAACGCCGCCATCCTCGACGAGGGCGCCCGCAGCCGCTTCCTCACGCTGCTGTACGGGGAGTTGTGGCCCCAGGAGGACGGCAGTGCCCTCCTCAAGGTGGTGTGTGCGGGGCACCCTCTCCCGCTGCGTCTGCGCCAGGACGGCACCGTGGAGGCGGCGGCGGAACCGCAGCCGCTGCTCGGCGTGATCGAGGACCTGGAGCTGTACGAGCAGGAGGTCACCCTCGATCCGGGTGACGTCCTCCTCTGCGTCACCGACGGAGTCACCGAACGGCGCGAGGGGGCCCGCATGTTGGGTGACGACGGCCTGGCCGACGTCCTCGCCATGTGTACGGGCCTGACGGCCGGCGCGGTCGCGGGACGTATCCTGCGGGCGGTCGAGCGTTTCGCCGCGGAGCCCGCCTCGGACGACATGGCGATCCTGGCGATGCGCGTCCCGGAGCCGCAGAAATTCTAGTGCTGTGAACCGCACGGGTTCGCCCGCCCGGATGTCCCGGGCCGAGGGTCGCCCGGTTCTCGACCGGTACCGTGTGCTCGGGAACCGGACTACTGCTCCAACTGGCGCACCTATAAGGTTCAGTCCCTCCGGGCTGCTCAACCGCGCGACACGACGACCGGCCTCGTCCGACCAGGTGATCAGCTCGCGGTCGAGAAAGTGTGCGCGGGCGACGACGTTCTCCGGATCAGCGACGCCGGCGCCGAGTTCCCACTGCGGGGGGTGCTGCGCCGGGCCCGGGTGTGGCGCTGAAATCAGCGCAGACCAGAGGGGCCCCAGTCATCTCCTCGTAGAGGTGCCGGGCCCTGTCGGGCTGATCGCAGACCAGAGCCATGCGGTATCGGGAGCCGGTGTCCCGTCCGGACACGAGAAAGGCCCCCGCCTCTGGCGGGGGCCTTTCTTCTTGCTGAGCCCCAATGCGGAATCGAACCGCAGACCTTCTCCTTACCATGGAGACGCTCTACCGACTGAGCTATTGGGGCCTGTTACCTGTCGCCCTGCGGCAACGAGCTAAAGCATACCCTGAATCCGGGGGTACTCAAAACCTTCTGTTCGAGGAATCTCCCGCCGTGTCGCCGGCGCCTCACGTGTACCTCACGCCCCCCACCCGGGCACGTGCGAGGTACGCGGACGACACGGGAGGGTGAACGGGTCGTGAACGCAGAAAAGCCCCGTGCCACAAGGGCACGGGGCTTTCCCGGAATAATTGTTCGGCGGCGTCCTACTCTCCCACAGGGTCC
>NZ_JBHXRD010000046.1:0-53983 GCF_042717325.1 Streptomyces sp. NPDC058637
GGGGGGCGGGGGGGTGGGTTTGCCGGTGTTTAACACAATATCACTCTATATTGTTGGGGGGGGGGGCGCCTCCCCCTGGCGCCCCCCCCCCCCCACGTTTCCCTTTCCCCGTCCCTCAATATGCGTACTCCGCCGAAACAGGGGCACGCGAGTTCCAGAACACGAAAGATTCCGTCGCGAAAGGAGCCAATGATGAACGACTACCTGTGGGGCTACCAGCCGACAAGCGGTCACACCGCCGGCGCCGACCTGACCGGTTATTCGGTCGAGGCGACGGACGGAGGAGTCGGAAAGGTCGACAAGCATTCCGACGAGGCCGGCTCGGCCTACCTCGTCGTCGACACCGGTGTCTGGATCTTCGGCAAGGACGTCCTGCTGCCCGCAGGCACGATCAGGGCCATCGACATCGGGGACCGGAAGATATACGTCGACCTGACCAAGGCCCAGATCAAGGATTCGCCCGAATTCGACAGGCACCTGCACGCGGACGACCCGGGCTATCACGCCCAACTCGACAGCTACTACGGCACCTTCCGCATCATGTGACCTCGCGCACCCTGACCGGCCGGAAACGGGCGGCGAGCCGGTCGGAGAACCGGACGCCGCCCACCGGCCTCACACTGTCCGGACGCTGATCCGTGAACCATCGGGCAGTACGTACGGGCAGAGGGAAGCGGCAGACATGACGCACGGGCCGGCGAGTGGTGACCGTGAAGGATCGACGGCCCCGCGCGAAGAACGGCGGGCCGAGGAGGAGCGCGGGCCGCGACACGGCATCACCCGAACGGCGTTCGCCGTCCTGCGCCGTGACGGACTCCCCCTCTTCGGCCGGGCCGCACGCGTAGCCGGGCCGACGGCACCGGGTGGACCACTGGTGACGGTCCGTCGCCGGACTCCTGGCCCCCATCGCCTTCGCCCTGCTCCTCACCAGCGCCCTGACCCTTCCACCCGGCGTACGCCACCCTCGCGATACTCCACCAGCGGCTCGTCCTTTCCCGGGAGCGGCAGGCAGCGGGGGCGAGGGCCACCCGGACGTGACGCCCGGGACGACCTACGGCCTCACGGCAGCCGCCCCTCCCAGTTGATCTCCCTCACCCGGGCCCGCAGCACGAGCCCCGGCGGGGCCGGCCGGACGGCTTCGGGCGGACAGTCCCACTCCGCGCCACCCCCCGGCGGGCGCAGTTGTACGTACGGCCCGACGCGCCCCATCACGCGGCCGACCCTGCCGTCCCGGCCGTCCATGGCGAACGATCCGGGCTCCGGCATGCACGGCTCAAGTCCTTCAACTGTCATGTGCCGCCGCCGCTTCCCGCCGCAGTTCTTCCAGCCCGGCACTCAGCCGCAGCGCCGTGTCGATCGTGCACCGGCCGAGATCCACCAGCGGTGCCGGCTCGTCGCGTGCGCACGACACCGGGTCGATCCGCAGCGAGGGCAGTTTCACGCCGATCCCGGCGAGCCCCGCCCGCAGCCGTGCCACCGCGTCCTCCGCAGCCCGCACTCTGCCCGCTGCTTCTCTGCGCCGTTCCGTAGCCGTCGTCATGATCTTCCCCATTTCCACGCTGAGTAGTGGCTATGCCTACCCAGCGTGGTCAATTCGTCGCTAACGTGGAAGAGGTGCAGTTCCAACACCCGCACGTGTGTCACAGGGAGTCGCCATGCCCGGGCCGAAGAAGCTCGATCCCTCCTCCTCCCCCCGCGCCCTCCTCGGCGCCGAACTCCGCCACCGGCGCGAGGCCGCAGGCCTCTCCCAGGAGGAACTGGGCACGCCGCTGTTCGTCAGCGGCTCCTTCATCGGCCAGTTGGAGGCCGGTACGCGCCGGATGCAGGCCGACCAGGCCCAGAAACTGGACGAGGTGCTGGGCGCCGACGGGTTCTTCACACGGAACTGCGTCGCGCTGAAGCAGTCGAAGTACCCGGACCACTTCGCGGAAGCCGCAGAGGCGGAGGCCGTCGCGGAGACCATTCGGGAGTACTCGCCGCTTCTCGTGCCTGGGCTGCTGCAAGCAGAGGTGTACGCGCGGACGGTGTTCCAGGGCTACCGGCCAACCGCCCCGGAGGAGACGATCGACGAGCTCGTCGCAGCCAGGATCGAGCGAGCAGGTCTTCTCGTCCATCCAACAACGCCCATGGTTTGGACGGTTCTCGACGAGGCCGTCCTGCGAAGGAAAGTTGGTGGGCCCTCAGTCATGGCGGAGGCACTGCACCACCTCACACGACTGATTCACCAGCGACGCATCATCGTGCAGGTTCTGCCCTTCAGCGCAGGCGGGCACGCGGCAATGGGCGGACCGCTCAAGCTCATGGCATTTCCGGACGCACCGCCCCTGGCCTACCTGGACGGACTGGGTTCCGGCCAGCTCCTCGATGATCCGGCAGCAGTCAGGGCGTACGAACTCACCTACGATCTACTCGTGGCCAGCGCATTGTCACCGGAAGCGTCCCTGGCCCTGATCGAGTCGGTGGCGGAGGATTACGCCCATGAAGCCCATCGGATCTGACTACGACCTGTCCACGGCGACTTGGCACAAGTCTTCATACAGCGACGCGAGCGGCGGCAACTGCCTCGAAGTCGCCACCTGGCGGAAGTCCTCGTACAGCGACGGCAGTGGCGGCAACTGCCTCGAAGTCGCCGACGGTCACCCCGGCGTCGTCCCCGTGCGCGACTCCAAGGTGATCGACGGACCCGCGCTCCTCTTCCGGTCCGACGCGTGGGCCGCCTTCGTCACCGGTCTCCAGCGCGGCTAGGTTCCGCGACTTTCGTCGCAGGCCGCTGCGACCAATGGCCACAGCGGTGTCCGGTCCGGGGTCTCTACGGTTGGCGCGTGACTCGTGTCGAACCCATGGACCCCGCTACCCCGCCCCTGACTTCGGCGGTGAGGGCGCTTCAGGCGTTCCGGCCGACCGTGCCGGGGCGGGCCCTCTTCGCGCCCGGGATGTGGCCCGTCGGGCGTGTCGTCGGTGAATCGGTCCTCAGCCTGGCGCTCGCGCTGCTGGCGATGGGCGCCGAGCTCCTGGACGACAGCGGCACCGCGCAGGTCGTCGGCGTCGCGCTGGGGGCGGGGCTGCTGTCGCCCCTGCGTCGGGTGCTCCCCGCGACCGTCCTGCTGGTGGTCGCCGTCGGCTCCGTCCCGTTCGCGGGACTCGGGCCGTTGTTGCTCGTCGCGTCGTGGTCGGCCGGGCGGCGGATCGAGGGGCTGGGCAGGGCGGCCGGTGTCTTCGCGCTCACCTACGTCCTCACCGTCGGTCTGGCCGCCGTGTGGGAGCCCGATGTCTCCCTGTCGATGCTGGTCTTCAGCGGACTGTTCCTGCTGGTCCCGATCATCGTGCCGGGGCTCGCCGGGCGTTACTGGTCGCAGCGGCGCACCTTGACCGACACCCTGCGCGAGTACAACGCGCAGCTGCTGCGCGAGCGCGAGATGATCGCCGGGCACGCCCGGATACGGGAGCGTCAGCGCATCGCGCAGGACATGCACGACAGCCTCGGCCATCAGCTCGCGCTGATCGCGGTGCACACCGGTGCGCTGGAGGTGGACCGTGAGCTGACGGGGCGGCAGCGGGAGGCCGTCGGTGTGCTGCGGGAGGCGTCGGTGGCCGCGATGCACGAACTGCGTGACGTGGTGGGCGTACTGCGGGACGGGGTTCCGGAGGGTCCGCAGGCAGCCGAGCCGGACGGTGAGGAGCCCGGGAACCCCTCTCGTGGGGTGGCCGGTATCGATGGTCTGGCGGAGGGGTCGCGGAGGGCCGGGGCGGTCGTGGACGTGCGGCGTTCGGGCGAGGAGCGGCAGCTCGCGCCGACGGCCGACCATGCGGCGTACCGCGTGGTCCAGGAGGGTCTGACCAACGCGCACAAGCACGCTCCGGGAGCCGCGATCACGATCGGGCTGCGGTACGAGCCGGACTCGCTGGTCGTGGAGGTCGCCAACGGTCCGGCGGTGGAGCCGGTGAGCGGCAGGGTGGCGAGCGGCTGCCAGGGGCTGACGGGGCTGGAGGAACGGGCGCGGCTCGTCGGCGGGATGGTGCACGCCGGCCCCACGGCGGACGGCGGCTTCCGGCTGGCGGGCGTCCTGCCGTACACCTCGCCGGGTGACGGCTTCCCGAGCCCGCCGCCCGGTGATGTCCTGGCGACGTTCGTCGCGCCCACCGACGACTTTCGGGCGCAGAACGCGAAGGGCTCCGCGGGTGAAAGTGATCCGGTCACCGACTGGAACGGTTTCCCGAAGGAGTTGGCCAGGACCATGAGCAGGACCAAGAGGGGCAACGGCATAGCCATCGGCTGCGGAGTCGCGGCGCTCGTCGCCGTGCTGCTGGTGATCGGTCTGGTCGTCGGGGGGATCTTCCTCATGCGTGAGGCGGACACGGCGATGATCGAGCCCAAGCAGTACGAGGCCGTGAAGGTCGGCCAGTCCGAGGCGGAGGTCCGTGATCAGCTGCCGAGCGGCGAGTCTTTCCTGAACACCGAGACGGGCAAGGGCGGGCCGCCCGAGCCGGAGGGGTCGACGTGTCTCACGCTCCTCTCCACGGAGTTCGGCACGGGCTGGGACGCGGAGCCGGTGTTCCGGTTCTGCTTCAAGGACGGGAAGCTGATCGAGAAGAAATCCTTCGAGACGAAGTGAGGTCTCCTGCCCAGGTGTTCGATGCGGACGGCCGATCGGGGATGATGAGCCGATGCCCGCAGGTATGACCGCTCAGGACCGTTCGGGAGAGTCGTGATCAGGGTTCTTGTGACGGACGACGAGCCGCTCATTCGCGCGGGCATCCGGATGATCCTTGCCTCGGCCGACGACATCGACGTCGTGGCCGAGGCGGCGAACGGCCGCGAGGCGGTCGAGATCGCGCGGGCCCAGCGTGTGGACGTGGCCCTGCTGGACATCCAGATGCCGGTCATGGACGGGCTGACGGCCCTGGCCGAGCTGCGCCGGACCGTGCCCGAGGTGCGGGTACTGATCCTGACGACGTTCGGGGAGCGGCACAACGTCCTGCGGGCCCTGACGGAGGGGAGCGCGGGCTTCCTCCTGAAGGACTCGGCGCCCGCGGAGCTCATGCGCGCGGTCCGGGCGGCGGCGGCCGGGGAGGCGTATCTGTCGCCCGGCGCCACCCGTCATGTCGTGGACTCGCTGGCCTCCGGCGGGACCGCGCACCGCGCGGAACAGGCCCGCCGCCGGCTGGAGAAGCTGACGGGACGCGAACGGGACGTCCTGGCCCTGCTCGGCGAGGGCCTGTCCAACGCGGACGCCGGTCAGCGGATCCATATGAGCGAGGCGACGGTCAAGGCGTACGTGAGCCGCATCCTCGCCAAGCTGGAGTGCGAGAACAGGGTGCAGGCCGCCCTGCTGGCCCGGGACGCGGGCCTGGAGGCGTAGGCCGCGCCCGGTCACAGCACCCGTGCACATGACAAGAGTTTTGTTGAACTGCGCGGCGGACGCGTCGGACGCGGCGTGAGTGGGACGCTCGTCCTCGGCTGCGAGGGTCTGTCCAAGCTGGTACGCCGCACACCCGAGCTCACTGAGTGGCTGGCTGCGGCGGAGGCGGAGGACATCCGCGTCGTCACCAGCTCCGTCACGCTCGTCGAGGCCCGCGAAGCGCGAGTGAATCAGGCCCGATTCGATTTCGCTGTTTCGCGCGTGAACGTCGTTCCTCCGAGCGAAGCCGTCGCCCGGCACGCGAGCAGCCTCCTTGCCGCATCCGGCCTGCACGGACACGAGTACGCCCTCGACGCGATCGTGGCCGCCACCGCGCTCGCCGCGCCCGCTCCCGCGACCGTGCTGACCTCCGACCCCGAGGATCTCCTCGTACTGTGCGGTCCCGGCGTCCAGGTCTTCAGGATCTGACCCGATCACACCACCTGGATCACGTGCTTCCCCCGCACTCCGCCCGCTTCCAGGGCCCGGTGGGCGGTGGCGATGCCGCTCAGGGGGTGGACGGTGTCCACCACGGGACGGATCGCGCCGCTCTCCGCGTAGCGGGTCAGTTCGGCGAACAGGTCGTGCTTCGGGTTGCCGCTGAAGAAGCGGACCCGGCGCGGGCCGTGGACCGTCGAGGTGAGCAGGTAGGAGAGGCTCCGGGCGAGGTGCTCCATGTCGAACGCGATGGAGACCATGCGCCCGCCGGGGGCCAGGAGCCTCCGGAAGGCGGGGTGTTCGGTGCCGACCGTGTCCAGGACGACATCGAAGGTGCCGAGGTCGGCCGGACCCGTCGTCGTGTAGCTGAAGGCCTCGTCGGCGCCCAGGTCCCGGACGAAGTCGAGGTTGCCGGCTCCCGCGAGGCCGGTGACATGCGCCCCCAGGGCCTTGCCGAGTTGTACGGCGACGCTGCCGATCCCGCCGGAGGCACCGCGTACGAGGAGCCGCTCCCCCGGTTTCAGCCGCGCCTTGGCCCGCAGCGCCGTGATGGCCGTCGTGCCCGCGGGAAGGGAGGCGGCCTCGATCAGGCCGAGGTTCTCCGGGGCGTACGACAGCTGCCGGGGCCGGACGGCCACGTATTCGGCGGCGCTTCCGAAGCGGCGCCCCAGCACCCCCCACACCCGGTCGCCCTCGCGCAGGCCCGTCACGGCGGGGTCGACCCGGGCGATCTCGCCGGTGAAGTCCATCCCCGTGCGCAGGGGGAAGCGGCGGCCCGTCACCAGGCGCACGCGGCCGGCCCGGCCGTACAGTTCTCCTCCGTTGACGCTCGTCGCGTGGACGCGGACCAGCACCTCGCCCCGCTGGAGGACCGGTACGGGGACCCGGCCCTCGTACAGCACCTCGGGCGGGCCGTAACTGTCGTAGAGCGCTGCTCTCATGTCATTCATGTTTTCCACGCTAGACGGGTAAACGGATGGCACCCTCCATTTAGCCCGAAGTGAGAAACATGCCTGCTCAGCTGCCTCAGAAGGCGCTCCGCGCCGACGCCCGGGAGAACCGCGACCGCATCCTCAAGGCCGCCCGCGAGGCGTACGCCCTCCATGGGATCGACGTACCGATGGCCACGATCGCCCGGCGCGCGGGCGTCGGGGTCGCCACGCTCTACCGACGCTTCCCCACCCGGGCCGCCCTCGTGACCGAGTCCTTCGCCGAACAGCTCGAACACTGTGTGGCCGCGCTGTTCGAGGCGCTGGAGGATCCTGATCCCTGGCACGGGTTCTGCGTGTTCATCGAACAGATCTGTCTGACGCAGGCGACGGAGCGGGGCTTCACCCAGGCGTTCTTCTCCCAGGTCCCCGATCACGTCGAGTACACCGCGCAGCGGACCCGCGCGGAGGAGGGGCTGGCGCTGCTGGTGCGGCGGGCCCAGGATTCCGGGCAGTTGCGCCAGGACTTCGGCGTGGACGACATCGTCCTGGTGATGCTGGCCAACTGCGGTGCGACGGCCGGGGCGGGCGAGCAGGCCGCCGCCGCGTCCCGGCGACTGGTCGCCTATCTGCTCCAGTCGTTCCGGGCCGGACCGGCCGCTCCCCTGCCGTCGCCCGTGCGGCTGGACCTGGACCGGATCCACCCGCACTGAGCGCGGGCGCGGAACCGGAAGCAGGAGCTGGACCGGGGCTCAAGCCGCGAGTTCCGAGCGCTCTTTCAGCGGAATGGGTGGAGGGACTGCTTTCCCACCCACCCTCCCTGCCTGCGGTCTTGACTTTTCGTGACCGACTTGCCACGGAAGGTCATGGCGTTCTAGCGTGCCGGTAGACCAAGCGACCCCCACCTGGTGCGGGAACACCGGGCAGGGGTCTCACCAGATCGATCGAAGAAGGCGATCTCATGGCTGCCGGCCAGTTTAGTGCTGTCCCCTCCACCCCGTACGAGCCCCCGCACCCGATGGCCGATCCCGGCTACGGCAAGCGCTCGGCTCCGGACCAGCGAGCGCGCGGTGAGCGCGACTTCGCGCATCTGCCGCCCCGCGAGGCGGCCGTCGCCGCGTACATCGACCGGCTGCCCGACGGCGCCGACATCTCCGTGAAGACCCTGGCCAAGTGGCTCCCGTACGGGCAGTGCGCCCTGCGTACCGCGCTCAACCGGATCCAGGCGGCCGGCCACCTGCGCCGGGGCAGCGAGTGCGTCGCCACCGACGAGGTGCTGCTCTGGGTCACCCGGACGTTCTTCTCCCGGACCGCGCGGGACGACGAATGGTGGGCGGCCTTCAGCCGGGGCGACGTACCGCAGGAGGCGCGACGCCTCACCCGTTCACGGGCGTTCGTCCTGCTGGCCGCGCTGGGGCGCACCGCACCCGCGCTGAGCCTGTCGGCGGCGGACTGCGTGAGTCTGGAACCGCAGGTGAGCGAGTGGTTCGAGCGGGGCGCCACCGAGGCGCAGACCCTGCACGCCCTGACGCGCGGGCTCCCCGCCGTCGTGCACCACGCCGCCTCCCTCGTCCGGCGCCGCCTTCTCGACAAGCTGCCGCCCGAACGGATCGACCAGGCCCCGCGAACGGTCCTGCGCACCCTGGAATGCGGGATGTGCCGCGCGCCCGGCAGCCCGGAGGCGCTGCGCGACGGCCTGTGCGCCCGGTGCCGGAACGAGACGGTGGACACGCCCACAGGTCCCCCGGGAGCGGTGCCCACCGACGGCGTGCAGGAGCGGATGGCGGCGGTCCGGGCGGGCCTCGTGCCACGGCAGGACCGGACCGGCAGGGCCAGGGGGTCCATGGCCCGCGCCCGGCGCTGAAGGCGGATTCCAGGCTCGGCGACGGCAGCAACGAACAGGCCGCACCCGGACGGGTCCCGGGTGCGGTGTCCGCCGGAAGGCGGGCCGCACCCGGGCGGGATCGCGGGCCGGGTCAGCCCGTCGTGCAGGAGCGGCCGTTGAGTTTGAAGGTGCTGGGGGTGGTCGCCGCGCCGGAAGCCTTGGTGTTGAAGCCGAAGTCGACCGTGGCACCCGGTGCGATCACCCGGTTCCAGGACAGCGGCCGGGCGCTGAGCGTCCTGCCGTGCTGTTCGAACTCGGCGCTCCAGGTGTGGCTGACCGCCTGCTCACCGGGGAGCAGCCAGGTCAGCTGCCAGGGCGAGACCGGCTCCGAGCCGGTGTTCTTCAGCTTCACCGTGACCGTCGAGCCGGTGCTCCACGGGTGCGTGGCGTAGGAGACCTCGCAGGTGCGCGATGCCGCGCGCCGGCCGTCGCCCGCGTCGTCCAGATACGAGGCGATGAAGGCGAGCGGTGCGTTCCAGTTGATGGTGACCTCGTTGGTGGCCCAGGAGCCGATGTCGTCGATGTAGCACATCGCGGGCGCGCAGCCGTTCAGCTTCTCCACGGCGACCGGGTCACCGGCGGCGACGGCCGTGAGGTTGGGGCCGCCCGCGACCGAACCGGCCGGCGGGTGGGGGAGGTCCGGGTCGTTCTGGTTCGCCCAGAAGCGGTGGTGCTGGTTACGGGAGTCCCGCTCGCCGTAACCGGTGACGTACGACTGGTTGAGGGGGTTGCGGCCGAGAAGGTAGTCCGCGCCGCCCAGCACCGCGTCCTGGTAGGCGGCTTCGCCGGTCAGGTCGTGGGCGGTGGCCAGCACGATCATGTTGTTCAGGACCTGGCTGTTGGAACCCCAGACGTAGTCCTCGTCCTTCGGGGCGTACGGCAGGCCGTACACCTGGGCGCGGGACTGCGCGGCGTAGCGGTCGGCCGCCGTGGTGACGACGGAGCGGACCTCGTCGAGCTGTGCCGGTGTCAGGCCGTTCGGCACGGTGGCCAGCGTGAGCACGCCGAGCCCGCCGGTGGAGCCCCACGAGATGCCGCCACCCGCCGGGAAGACCGCGTCGGTGTCGCCGTGCAGGTCCGAGGAGAGCAGGGCCTGGCGGAACGCGGCCTCCCCCGTCGTGGTGAACAGCTCCGCGGCGGCCCAGTAGAACTCGTCCGAGACGTCGCCGTCGCTGTACGCGCCGCCGCCCGTGCCGTCGTTCGGGTCGGCGAGGACGTCCGGGTGCGCCTCGGCCGCGGCCCAGGCGGTCCGGGCGGCTTCCAGGCAGCGGTCGGCGAAGGCCGCGTCGTAGGGGGCGTAGAGCCGGGCGCACTGGGCCGCCGCGGCGGCCAGGTTGAGCGTGGCGGCCGTCGAGGGCGGGTGCAGCTCGCGCTGCTGGGGGTCGAGGTGCGGGGCGAGCGGCAGGCCCGTCCACGCGGCGTCGTGCATCTTGTGGTGGGCCATCCCGGCCAGCGGCTCACCGGCGGGGACCTGCATCCGCATCAGGAACTCCATCTCCCAGCGCGCCTCGTCGAGGATGTCCGGTACGGCGTTGCCCCGCTCGGGCACCCGCAGCGCGCCGTCCCCGAACTCCGCGGACTCGGCGTCCTCTGCGGTCAGGGTGCGCTCGTACGTGGCCATGAGCTGGGCCACCGAGATCCCGCCGTTGACCACGTACTTGCCGTGGTCGCCAGCGTCGTACCAGCCGCCCGACACGTCCAGCCGGTAGTCACAGACACCGGGCTGACAGGGGACGTCCGTGTCGCCCTTGTTGGGCGCCACACCGATGTGTCCGGCCGGCCGCGCGTAGGCCTCGCCGACGAGGTCCGCGTCGATGGGGGTGCCGCTGCGGTTGTGGTAGAAGTACGCCAGCGCGTCGGAGCGCAGGCTGTCGTACAGGTCGGAGCGCAGCGAGAACGGCTCGCTGACCTGGCCGTCGATCTCGACGGTGTAGCCGTCGCCGGACGTGGTGAGGGCACTGAAGTCGAAGGTGTGGACGCGCAGTCGGGAGCTCGGGTCCTCACCCTGCGGGACGGTCGTTCCGGTGGCGGCCGTCGTACCGTCGGCGGCCTTCACGGACCAGGCGAGGGGTGCCTCGGCGTCGGTGACGACCGTGCCCTTCTTGGGGCCGTGGGGCAGGTATCCGACCTGGTTGACGCGGACCGGCGAACCGGTGTCCGGCTCGTACACGGGCGGCTCGGCGCCGCCGCGCAGCGACACGTCGTCGAGGCAGAAGGTGGTCGCGCTGTCGCCGCCCCCGATCTGCAGGGCGACCTGGGCGCCCGGACGGTCGGCCGCGGCGGTGAAGACATGGGTGACCGTCACGGGGTCCGGCCCGACCGGGTCGGCGGTGGCCAGCTCCGTCGTGTAGGGCGCGGTGGCCTGCTGGACACGGGTCTGGACGGTGAGGGGTTCGGTCGACGAGGCCGTGTAGCTGAGCGTGTAGCTCTCGCCCGCGACGATCGGGATGTCGTTCTGTCCGATGATGACGTCCCACGGATTGGCCGTCCCGGCCGGTACGGGGGCGCAGAGCCGGCCCTCGTTCACGGCCCCGGACGTGTTGGCCGTCCACCACCAGGGAGCGGTACCGGCGGCGAAGTCGCCGTTGGTGATCTGTTCGGGGCCGGGTTCGGCCTCCTGGGCACCGGCCGTGCCGGGCACCGCCAGCACCGCCGCGAACAGTAACGCGGCGGCTGACATCCCGAACGCGCGCCGCCCGTACCGGGGGCGGACGCGCACGGGCCGTGCGGGGAGTGGTGAGGCATTCACCGGGAGGGCCTTTCGTCGACTGGGTGCGGGTGGGAGGCTCCTGCATATGGGAGCGCTCCCATCGGCATTGTGGAGGCGGATCGGCCGATCCGCCAGGGTCATGACAGAGAATGGGGAGATTGTCCGGGCGGGCCGCCGCCCCCGGATCGGCAGCTCCGCCGACCCGGCTCGGCAGGCGGCGATCCGACTTCCGGCGGGGGCAGCCATCGGCTCCCCACGGTTCCCCGCGGTCCCTGCCGAGGCGTGGTTGGGAGCGCTCTCAGCCTCGGGGCGCCTCGGCGTTACGCTGTAGGCGACCTGGCGGTGCCCCGTCTGCCCGTGCCGCCGCCCAGCAACGAGGAGCGCCCGTCTTGCCTGAGCAGCACCCCGGGTCCCGGCCCACCCTGGAAGCCGTCGCGGCGCGGGCCGGGGTGTCACGGGCCACCGCGTCCCGGGTGGTCAACGGGGGTGACGGGGTCCGCAAACCGCTGGTGGACAAGGTGCGCCAGGCGGTCGAGGAGCTCCAGTACATTCCGAACCACGCCGCCCGGACCTTGGTCACCCGGCGCACCGGAGCGGTGGCCGTGGTCATCGCGGAGCCGGAGATCCGGATCTTCTCGGACCCGTTCTTCTCCCAGCAGCTCCGGGGCATCAGCAAGGAACTGGCCGCCCACGACACCCAGCTGGTGCTGCTGATCGTGGAGGGGCCCGCGGACTTCGACCGGATCGCGCGCTATCTGTCCGGCGGCCATGTCGACGGGGCCCTCGCCTTCTCCCTCCACACCGACGACCCGCTGCCCGCGATCACCCGGCGGGCCGGGATCCCGACGGTGTACGGGGGCCGGCCGAGCTGGACGGCCGGGCCCGGGGAACAGGCCGTGCAGTACGTGGACGCCGACAACCGGGGCGGGGCGCGGGTCGCCGTGCAGTATCTGCGGGGGCTCGGACGGGAGCGGATCGCGTACATCGGAGGGCCGCCCGACCAGACCTCGGCCGTGGACCGGCTCGACGGCTACCGGGACATCCTGCTGGAGCCGGACCCGACGCTCGTCGCCGAGGGCGCGTTCACCGTGGAGAGCGGGGCACGGGCGATGGCGGAGATCCTGGAGCGGCGGCCCGACCTGGACGCGGTGTTCGCGGCCAACGACCTGATGGCCACGGGGGCCCTGCGGGTGCTTCACGGGCACGGGATCGCCGTGCCCGAGCAGGTCGCCCTGGTCGGATTCGACGACATGGACTCGGTGGCCGAGACAGCCGACCCGCCCCTGACCACGGTCCGGCAGGACATCGAGGGCCAGGGCCGGCTGATGGCCCGGCTGCTGCTGCGCGGCCTGGACAAGGACCGTACGGAGGCCGACCGCCCCGACTCCGTGATCACCCCGACCACGCTCGTACGGCGCGCGTCGGCCTGAGCGACGTACGGCGCGCGTCGGCGTAGAAGTGGGTACGGCGGGCCCCGGCGCAGGACCGCGGAACGCACGGCGGGCCCCGGGCCGAAAGACCCGGGACCCGCCGCACACCATGGTGTCTAGACGTACGGGATCTTCACGACCGCCGCGTCCGTGCCGGTCTGCACCTGGGACGTGCCGTTGCCCAGCGCGTTCCAGATCTCCAGGCGGACCGTGCCGCCCGCGAGGTTGCCCAGGCTTCCGGTCACCGCCGCGGTGCCCACGGCCTGGGTGTACTCCTCCCACCCCGTGACCGGGTCGGTCGCGAAGTAGCGGAAGGTTTCCGTGCGATCGAAGGTGCCGTCGCCGGTGAGGTCGTAACTGACCCTGACCTGCGGGGCGAGACCCACCTTCGTACCCGCGTCGACCCGCAGGCGGAAGGTGGTGGACGCACCCGCCGAGAGTGTCCCGTCGACCTTCTTGACCTCGTAGACCGTCGGCCTGTACGGCGTGCCGTCCCGGTTGACGCCGTCGGCCGAGGCCAGTGTGTCGGCTCCCGCCGCGCCGTCCGTGGCGGTGGTGAGAACGCCGCCGGACTTCAGCCGGAAGGTGTTGCCGGTGGACGGGCCCGGCTCCTCGGGATCGGGGTCGCCGCCGCCGGCACCCGTGCCGGTGGCCGTGGAGCGGGCCGGGACGGAGAGGGTCTTGCCGTCGGAGAAGGTGACGGTGCGGGCGGTGGAGCCGTGGTTGTGAGCGGCGTACGTGCGGACGCCGTTCTTGGTGAAGACGGCCGATGTCGGGATGTTCCCACTGACCGTCAGGTCGGGCGCGCCCAGGCTGTCGAGCGTGCCGACCCAGTGGTACGTGTGCGCCTTGGACTCACCCTGCTCCGGGGTGTAGCCCGCGTTGCCCGCGTCCCACTTGGCCTTCGCCGCCGCCGGATCGGCCAGTGACTCGAACTCCCACAGGAGGTCGCGCCACTCGACTGCCGGTCCGCCGTTCTCGCGCTCCATCTCGGCGATGTTCCGCTTGATGGCGGCCTTCTCACGGGCCAGGTGCAGCGAACCACCGGTGACGGGGAGGACGTTGATGCCGTGGATCTCCTCCGGGTTCGCGGTCCACCAGGTGGAGTACGCGCCGCCGCTGCCCCAGACCATGCCGACCGTGTCGTGCCCGAAGGAGCCGGGGAAGACCTGCTGGTCGGCGTCGAACCAGTACTGCGTGATCGCTTCCGACTCGGTGGTCAGCAGATAGCTGCCGAGGTCGCGCAGCCCGGTGTCACCCGTCGCGGCGCCCCACAGGACGAGTCCCGCGCTGAGGTTGATCGACTCCGACGAGGACTCCTGGTTGTTGCCCGCCGCGAAGCCCTGGTGGCCGGAGGCCCAGCTGTGGCCCGCGTACACGTCGAAGCCACGCAGGAACGGGTACGCGGTGTCCGTGCGGCTGGGGTTGGCGGCGTCCCGCACCAGGGTCTTGACCATGGTGCCCCAGGCGGAGTCGGCCGCCCACGCCTGGTCGTACTGGGCGACGATCGCCGCCGCGTACACGTAGTAGCTGTAGTGGAAGTGGTGGTCGTTGAGCTCGGTGTCGCTGCCGTACGAGGCCGGGTAGCCGGTCAGCGTCTTCCAGGCCTTGTCGTAGCTGAACTCACTGGCTCCGCCCGCCGTGAACCACTCCTGGAGGCGGCCCTTCATCAGGCCGAGCAGCTTGTCCCGGATGCCCGGCTGGCCGATCTGGTCGGCGACGGGCACCAGCTGGGCGAGGCGGCCGAGCGCCTTGCCCGTCCAGTAGGTGTCACTGGCCCCGGAGAAGGGGTCGGAGGCGTTCGCCACCTCGTTCAGATATCCGGTCAGCCGCGCCTTGTCGACCCCGCTGGAGGCGGGCAGGGCGGGCAGCACGCCCTGGTTCTTCTGGCTGGTGGTGAAGGACGCGGACTCCCGCACCTTCATGGTGCCGCGCGGGGAGACGTACGTGTACGGCGTGAGCGCGTCCGTGGTGTGCAGCCACTGGTGGCGGTACAGCGCCTGGAGCGTGCCGCGCTCGGTGCCCTCCTTGGCCTCCGTGGTCAGGCTGTAGGTCGCCTTGACCGTGCCGCCGGTGGACTCCCAGGCCACCTTGGAGCCGGTGACGAAGCTGAAGGCGTACTTCCGGTAGGTCGCCAGCGCGTCCGTGGACGGCAGCACGGCGAGCGAGAAGTAGTCCTTGCCGCCGAGCCCGGCGGTGATCGCCGTGCCGGAGACGTTCCAGTCGCTGCCGGTCGGGGCGAACAGGGCGTAGTGGTGGCCGGCGACCGTGATGCCGAGGACGTTGCCGTTGTCCGCGAAGACCGTGGGGGTGCCGGCCGTGGTGATCCGGGCGTCGCCGCCGGAGCCCTTGGCGTACACGAAGGGCATGCCGTGCCCGATGGTCGTGCGCAGGGTGCGGGTGCCGTCCGACCAGTAGGGGGTGACCGTCCAGTCGGACCAGTCGTCGGCCTTGGTGTCCGGGGAGTTGAGGCCGTTGAGGCCGACGGTGAGGTCGGCCTTGTGGGCGTACTCGTACTGGCGGCCGTCACCGACGACCGCGGGCGTGGTCGGGTAGCCGACCTCCAGTCCGCCGGAGGTCGCCTGGTAGGTCAGCGGGTGCCCGTACATGGGGGTGGAGTACGGGTTGTCGCCGTAGCGCTGGTAGGCGAGGGAGGTCCACCAGTCGTTGGTGGGGACAGGCTTGTCCTTCGCCGCCGCGGTGAGCTTGGGCGTGACGGGAGCGCCGGTGTTCGTGGTGGGGCCGGAGGTACCGGCGGGGCGGCTGTCGGTGTAGCTGCCGGAACCTGCGGGGATGGTGGCGGCTGCCGCCGGGGATGCGGCAGGGCCCAGGCCCACGGCGGCCAGGGCGATGGCCAGGACCGTCGCCGCTGCTGGTCTGGAGAGGGAGGCTTGCATGGGGCAGCACCTCGTCATGGGGGGTCGGAGCGCGTTCGAGAGCGCTCTCAAGTGCCAAGGAACGTAAAACTTCTGAAACGTGAGTGTCAAGAGAACTCACACAGACGGTAGTTGGAAGCAACGCAAAGCCGTTATGTGTTCGAGTCTTGACGGGGGGAGTGGGCTGCGGGACGCTCCAGACGCACGTTTTGAGAGCGCTCTCAGGCGCTCGGTTCATCCCGAAGCCAAGGGAGGCTTCCCATGCCCATCGCCCGAGCCGCCAAGAGAGCCACCGTCCGCCTCGGCGCGGTCGTCCTCGCCGGAACGCTCCTCGCCGCCTGTGGGTCAGGCACCTCGGACTCCTCCGACAGCGCGAACGGGGACGTCACGCTGACCGTCGACCTCTTCGGGTCGTTCGGCTACAAGGAGGCCGGGCTGTACGCGGAGTACGAGAAGCTGAACCCCGGCGTCACCATCAAGCAGACCGACACCGAGGACGAGGCCGACTACTGGAAGTCGCTCCAGACCCGGCTGGCCGGCGGCGGCGGGCTCGCCGATGTGCAGGGCGTCGAGGTGGGCCGGATCACGTCGGTGACCCAGCAGCAGGCCGACAAGTTCCAGGACCTGAAGGAATTCGGCGCCGACAAGCTCAAGGACCAGTTCACCGAAGCCAAGTGGTCGGCGGCGACCACGAAGGACGGCAAGGTCCTCGGCCTCGGCACCGACGTAGGCCCCGAGGCGATGTGCTACCGCACCGACCTCTTCGAACAGGCCGGCCTGCCCACCGACCGCCAGGAGCTCGCCCAGAAGTGGTCCACCTGGGACGGCTACCTGGAGCTCGGCAAGCAGTACAAGAAGAAGGCCCCCGCCAAGAGCGCCTGGCTGGACAGCATCGGCAGCCTCTACGGGATCATGATCGGCCAGGAGAAGGAGCGGTACTACGACGCCTCCGGCGAGCTGATCTACGAGAACAACCCGGCGGTCAAGCATGCCTGGGACACCTCGGTCGAGGCGGCCGAGGCCGGGCTGAGCGCCAAGCTCGACCAGTGGTCGCCACAGTGGAACCAGGCCTTCGCCGCCGGTTCCTTCGCCACCATCCCCTGCCCCGCCTGGATGCTCGGCTACGTCAAGGGCCAGGCCGGTGACGCGGGCAAGGGCAAGTGGGACATCGCCAAGCTGCCCGGCGGCGCGGGCAACTGGGGCGGCTCGTACCTCTCGGTCCCGCGTGCGGCCGAGCACAAGAAGGAGGCGTACGAGCTGATCAAGTGGCTCACCGCCCCCGAGCAGCAGGCCAAGCTCTTCCAGAAGCAGGGCAACTTCCCGTCCTCGACGGGCGCCATCGCGAAGGTCGCCGACGCCAAGGACCCCTACTTCTCCGACGCGCCGATCGGCCAGATCTTCGGTGACGCGGCCAAGGAGTCCCCGGTCCAGGTGCTCGGTGTGCACGACCAGAACGTCGCCCAGCAGCTGACCAACGCGCTGAGCGAGGTGGAGCGCAAGGGCACGTCCTCGGAGAAGGCGTGGGAGACGGCGAAGAAGGGCGTGGCGAACGTGATCGGCTGACGCCCGGTCACCGCAGCTCCGGTCGGGCCCGGCCCGCCTCCGCACCACGGCGGGCCGGGCCCCGTACCCGGCGCCACATCACGGCAGGCCGGGCCCCGGACCCGTATCCCCTCCCCGACTCCCCCGCCCGTAACTCCCCGAAGGGCCGATCCGTGACCCTCACCGCCACCGCGAAGGCCGCGCCCAGGGCGCCCGGAACCGGGTCCGACGACGGTCGGGCCGACTCCCTCCGGCGCGCCTGGCAGAAGTTCTCGCCGTACGCCTACATCGCCCCGTTCTTCACCCTCTTCGCCGCCTTCGGGCTCTTCCCGCTGCTCTACACGGCGTTCGTCTCGCTCTACCGGGTCGAACTCCAGACGAGCGGCGACATGGAGTGGCGCGGCATCGCCAACTACACGGCGCTGTTCACCGACGAGTACTTCTGGACCTCGCTGCGCAACACGTTCACCATCGGCGTGCTGTCCACCGTCCCGCAGCTCGCGATGGCCCTGGGGCTGGCGCACCTGCTCAACTACAAGCTGCGCGGGCGCACCTTCATCCGTACGGCGATCCTGCTCCCGTACGCCACCTCGGTGGCCGCCGCGACCCTGGTCTTCGCCCAGCTGTTCGGCCGCGACTTCGGGCTGATCAACTACGCGCTGGGCCTCGTCGGGTTCGGCCCCGTCGACTGGCAGACCGGCACGGTCGCCTCGCAGATCGCCGTCTCCACGATCGTCGTCTGGCGCTGGACCGGCTACAACGCGCTGATCTACCTGGCGGGCATGCAGTCCATCCCGGGCGAGCTCTACGAGGCCGCCGAGATGGACGGGGCGTCCCGCTGGCGCCAGTTCGTCCACGTCACGCTGCCCGGTCTGCGGCCCACGATCGTCTTCACGGTGATCGTGTCGACGATCGGCGCCACCCAGCTCTTCGGGGAACCCCTGCTCTTCGAGGGATCCATCTCCGGCGGCATCTCGCACCAGTACCAGACCCTCGGCCTGTACATGTACGAGCAGGGCTGGGGCTTCTTCCACCTGGGCCGGGCCGCCGCCATCGCCTGGGTGATGTTCGTCCTGATCGTGGTGCTCGTCGGGGCCAACGCCCTCGTCGTGCGCCGCCGTGCCCGTAAGGAGGCCGGCCGATGACCACGCTCGCCACGGAGCCGACCGCGCCGAAGACCGTACCGCCCACGACCCCGCCCGCCCGGCGCGCGAGGCCGCGGGGCGCACGGGGCATGCACGGCGGCTGGCTCTCCTACCTGATCCTCGGCTTCGCGCTGCTGATCTCGGCGTTCCCCTTCTACTGGACGATCGTCGCGGCCAGCCGCTCCAACGCGGACCTCGCGAAGGTACCGCCCTCCCTGCTGCCCGGGCCGAACCTCATCAAGAACTTCGAGGCGGTGCTGGAGGAGGCCGCGATCGGCAAGGCGCTGCTGAACTCGTTCATCGTGTCCGGCTCCATCACCGTCGGCACCGTGCTGTGCTGCACCCTGGCCGGATTCGCCTTCGCCAAGCTGCGCTTCAAGGGCCGTGGCGCGCTGCTCACCCTGACCATCGGCACGATGATGATCCCGCCGCAGCTCGGCGTCATCCCGCTGTTCATGCTGATCGCGGAACTCCAGTGGGTGAACCAGCTCCAGGCCGTGATCCTGCCCGGACTGGTGTCGGCCTTCGGGGTGTTCTTCATGCGGCAGTACCTGGTGCAGTCGCTGCCCGACGAACTGATCGAGGCGGCCCGTGTCGACGGCGCGTCCACCGCACGGATCTTCTGGTCCATCGTCATCCCGGTCGCCCGGCCCGGCATGGCGGTCCTCGGCATGCTCACCTTCATGACCGCGTGGAACGACTTCTTCTGGCCGATCATCGCGCTGTCCTCGCAGGAGCCGACCGTGCAGGTCGCACTGCGGCAGCTCGGCGGCGGCTATGTCCACGACCAGTCGGTGATCATGGCCGGCACCCTGCTCGGCACCCTCCCCGTGCTGCTGGTCTTCGGCTTCCTCGGCCGGCAGATCGTCGGCGGGATCATGCAGGGAGCCGTCAAGGGCTGAGTCCTCCCCCACCACCCCCATCTCACCTCCTGGAGTGCCAGTCTCATGACCGCTGTCGATGCCCGCCCCAACACCGTGGCGGGGCTGCGGTTCCCCACCGGATTCCGCTGGGGGACGGCCACCGCCGCCTATCAGATCGAGGGAGCGGCCACCGAGGGCGGCCGCTCCGAGTCCATCTGGGACACCTTCAGCAGAACCCCCGGCAAGGTCCGCAACGGCGACACCGGTGACATCGCCGCCGACCACCTGCACCGGATGCCCGAGGACGTGGCGCTGATGAAGGAGCTCGGCGTCACCGACTACCGCTTCTCGGTGTCCTGGCCCCGGGTCCAGCCGACCGGCCGGGGCCCCGCCGTCGAGCACGGCCTCGACTTCTACCGGCGGCTCGTCGACGAACTGCTGGCCGCCGGCATCCGGCCCGTCGCGACGCTCTACCACTGGGACCTGCCGCAGGAGCTGGAGGACACGGGCGGCTGGCCCGAGCGCGACACCGCGCACCGGTTCGCCGACTACGCCGGGCTCGTGGCCCGCGCCCTGGGTGACCGGGTGGCGACCTGGACCACACTCAACGAGCCCTGGTGCGCGGCCTTCCTCGGCTACGGCAACGGGGTCCACGCCCCCGGACGTACGAGCGACCTCGCCGCCCTGCGCGCGGCCCACCACCTCAACCTGGCGCACGGCAGTGCGACCGGGGTCCTGCGGAGCCTGCTGCCGTCCTCCGCCGAGGTCTCGCTGACCCTGAACCTGCACGCCCTGCGCCCCCTGGCCGACACCCCGGCCGACCACGACGCCGTCCGCCGGATCGACGCCGTCGCCAACCGGATCTTCCTCGACCCCGTCTTCCACGGGCGGCTGCCGCAGGACCTGGTGGAGGACACGGCGACGGTGACCGACTGGTCGTTCGTCCAGGACGGCGACCTGGAGATCATCTCCGCGCCCCTGGACTCCCTCGGCATCAACTACTACTCCCCCAGCGTCGTCTCCGCCGGGTCGTCGGAGTCCCCGTCCCCGTGGGCGGGCGCCGAGAAGCACGTGGCGTTCACCGCCGCGGACGGCCCCCGCACGGCGATGGACTGGCCGGTGGACGCGGACGGCCTGTACGAACTCCTCACCCGGCTCCGCGAGGACCTCCCCGGCCTGCCGCTGATGGTCACCGAGAACGGCGCCGCGTACGACGACTACGCCGACCCGTCGGGCCAGGTCCACGACCCGGAACGGGTGGCCTACCTGGACGCCCACCTGTCGGCCGTCCACCGCGCGATCGGGGACGGCGTGGACGTCCGCGGGTACTTCCTGTGGTCGCTCCTGGACAACTTCGAGTGGGCGTACGGCTACAGCAAACGGTTCGGCATCGTGCACGTCGACTTCGCGTCGCAGCGCCGCACCCCGAAGGACAGCGCCCGTTGGTACGCGGACGTCATCGCCCGGGGCGGCCTCGACCGCCCCTGACCACCGGGGGCCCACGCCCGTTTCCGGGCGTACCGCTCTGGCTCCGATTCGGTTCGGGTGGCCATCGCGGCGTAGCGCCAACCCCTCACACAGCACGAGGCCCCCGGCGGCTTGGGCGAATTCCGGGGGCCTCTCGCGTGCCCGGAGGGACTTGGGGAGGCCGGGGCGGGGTCTCGTGCGCTCCGTAGTACCGCCGGAGCCCGGGGCGACCTATACGGGGGGCTGGGACTGCGATCCCTGCCGCTCTGCTGCTTCCCGCCGGGCCGCTCCACGGCGGGCCGCCTCCCGCTGGGTTGCCTCCCGCTCACGTGCCTCTCGTCGGGCTCGCTTCAGTTCCTGCCAGTGCACGCAGCCACGCTCCCGGAACCAGCGCAACACCAGCACGGCCTGCCGGAACGGCGCGAGCGCCCGCGAGCCGCGGAGTGCCGATGAGGCGGCGGTGCGCGGCCAGTAGGCGGGCGAGGTAGTCCACGACCTGGCGGGGGACATCGAGCGTGGCAACATAGGTGACCAACGTGAAGCCTCTTGGTCACGAACATGATCTTGTGGTGAGACCTGCCCTACCAAGGGCTTCACGGCAGTTCCGACTCAGGTGCACCACGACGGGGGCCGACAGTGCAGGAGCTCAGTTCCGCAGTCGTGCTCGTCACCGGAGTCATGGCGTCAGGGAAGTCCACCGTCGCCCAGCTGCTGGCCGAGCGGCTCCCACGCTCCGTGCACCTGCGCGGCGACAGCTTCCGGCGGATGATTGTGTCCGGTCGCGAGGAGTTCACGCCCCAGCCGACCGTCGAGGGAAGGGCTCAGCTGCGACTGCGCTACCAGGCATCCGCCGCGGTCGCAGACCTGTACGCGCAGGCGGGATGGACCGTCGTCGTCCAAGACGTCGTTCTCGGCGAGCACCTGGACGCCTACCTTGACGCCGTGACGGCGAGGCCCCTGTATCTGGTCGTCCTTGCCCCCCGCCCCGAAGCAGTCGCAGCGCGTGAGGCCGGCCGCCACAAGAACGGCTACGGAGGCCCCTGGACGGTCGACATTCTGGACGACGCACTACGCCGGGACACCCCGCTCCGCGGCCTCTGGCTGGACACGTCGAACCAGACACCCCACCAAACCGTGGATCAGATCCTCGCCGACCTCGCCACGGCTCGCATCGTCGGCTGAGAGAGCCCATCAGAAGGTCGCTGAGAAGACCTCAGTGGCTAGCCCATCTTCACGGCCCGGTGCGTAAGAGCCCTCACGCTGTATTCACGTGGGATGCTTTCTCCGGCTCCGACAGGGCTCCGTGAGGACCCAGAACATAGTTGTCACTGAGACCTGAGCGCGCGGCCGTATTCGGCCTGTGCGCACCACCCGGGATGGTTCCACAAGGCATGCACCGAGTGCAGGTGGTCGGACGTGCCCGAGCGGTTCGGCCTGTGGACGGGCATCCACAACCGGTACAGGACGTGTCGGAACTGCGGCGTCTGGGACGACGTCATGGCCGCCCTGCCGACGGACGGCCCCGGCTACCGCCCGGTGCCGGAACTCAACCTCGTGCCGCCGTTCCGGGTGGAGTGCCGCGTCGACCCGTGTGTCCTGACCGGAGCCGATATCCGGGAAGAAGCGGTGTCCCCGGAATCAGGTGTGCCCACGCCTCACCGCCGTCGAACAGCTGTGGCCCGCAGCCCCTTGTCAAGGGGTGCGGGCCACAGCGCGCGTGGTCCTCACGCCCCCACGGTCCCGTCGACCCCCTCGCGCAGGAGGTCCGCGTGCCCGTTGTGGCGGCTGTACTCCAGGAGCACGTGCATCATCGCCAGGCGCAGCGACACCTCCTTCTCCCAACGCGGCTGGCGGCCCAGCAGGTCCAGGGACTCGGCCTCCCGCTCGACGCGGCGCGAGTTCTCCACCTCGGCCTCCCAGGCGCCGAACGCCTCGACCCTGGTCGAGGCGCTCGCGTCGTAGGCGGCCTGGAAGTCGATCCGGTCGGACCAGACCATCGGCGCCGCGTTGTCCTCGAACACACGGCGGAACCAGGCCCGTTCCACCTCGGCCATGTGCCGCACCAGCGCGAGCAGCGACAGCGTGGACGGGGGCATCGACCGGCGCCGCAGCTCCTCGTCGTCCAGCCCCTCGCACTTCATGGCCAGGGTGGCCCGGTGGTAGTCGAGGAAGGCCCGCAGGGTCTCACGCTCGCTGCCCGAAACCGGCGGGCCTGTCCGGGAGTCCGTGGTCACAGGCGTGCGCTCCTTCGGGACGGGTAAGGGGAGGGACCAGTATCCGCCACCTCCGTGATCACGCGAACAGGAACGACGCCGGCCCCCGGGACGGATCCCGGGGGCCGGCGTCGTACAGGTACTGCGGATGCGGCTGACGCCGCGTGGAGCTGCTGATCCGAGGATCAGAAGTCCATGTCACCGCCCGGCATGCCGCCCGGAGCGGCCGCGGAGGCCTTCTCCGGCTTGTCGGCGATGACGGCCTCGGTGGTGAGGAAGAGCGCGGCGATGGACGCGGCGTTCTGCAGGGCGGAGCGCGTGACCTTCGCCGGGTCGATGATGCCCTCGGCGATCATGTCGACGTACTCGCCGGTCGCGGCGTTGAGGCCGTGACCGATCGGCAGGTTGCGCACCTTCTCGACGATGACGCCACCCTCGAGACCACCGTTGACGGCGATCTGCTTGAGCGGAGCCTCCAGCGCGAGCTTCACGGCGTTGGCGCCCGTGGCCTCGTCACCGGTCAGGTCGAGCTTCTCGAAGACGGCCGTGGCCTGGAGCAGAGCCACGCCACCACCGGCGACGATGCCCTCCTCGACGGCGGCCTTGGCGTTGCGCACCGCGTCCTCGATGCGGTGCTTGCGCTCCTTGAGCTCCACCTCGGTGGCGGCGCCGGCCTTGATGACGGCCACGCCGCCGGCCAGCTTCGCGAGGCGCTCCTGGAGCTTCTCGCGGTCGTAGTCCGAGTCGGAGTTCTCGATCTCGGCACGGATCTGCTTGACACGACCCTGGACCTGGTCGCTGTCGCCGCCACCGTCGACGATCGTCGTCTCGTCCTTGGTGATGACGACCTTGCGCGCGGTGCCGAGCAGGTCGACGCCGGCGTTCTCCAGCTTGAGACCGACCTCCTCGGAGATGACGGTGCCACCGGTGAGGATGGCGATGTCGCCGAGCATGGCCTTGCGGCGGTCACCGAAGCCCGGAGCCTTGACGGCGACGGACTTGAAGGTGCCACGGATCTTGTTGACGACCAGGGTCGACAGGGCCTCGCCCTCGACGTCCTCGGCGATGATCAGCAGGGGCTTGCCCGACTGCATGACCTTCTCCAGCAGCGGAAGGAGGTCCTTCACGTTGCTGACCTTGGAGTTGACGATGAGGATGTACGGGTCGTCGAAGGACGTCTCCATACGCTCCATGTCGGTCGCGAAGTACGCCGAGATGTAGCCCTTGTCGAAGCGCATACCCTCCGTGAGCTCGAGCTCCAGACCGAAGGTCTGGGACTCCTCGACGGTGATGACGCCTTCCTTGCCGACCTTGTCCATAGCCTCGGCGATCTTGGCGCCGATCTCGGTGTCAGCAGCGGAGATGGAGGCCGTCGAAGCGATCTGCTCCTTGGTCTCCACGTCCTTCGCCTGCTCCAGCAGAGCGGCGGAGACGGCCTCGACGGCCTTCTCGATGCCACGCTTCAGAGCCATCGGGTTGGCACCCGCGGCGACGTTGCGCAGGCCCTCGCGGACGAGCGCCTGGGCGAGAACGGTGGCGGTGGTCGTACCGTCGCCGGCGACGTCGTCCGTCTTCTTGGCGACCTCCTTGACCAGCTCCGCACCGATCTTCTCGTACGGGTCCTCGAGCTCGATCTCCTTGGCGATGGAAACACCATCGTTGGTGATCGTGGGCGCGCCCCACTTCTTCTCGAGGACGACGTTTCGGCCCTTGGGGCCGAGGGTGACCTTGACGGCGTCGGCGAGCTGGTTCATCCCGCGCTCGAGACCGCGCCGTGCCTCCTCGTCGAACGCGATGATCTTGGCCATGTGAAGTGGTCCTCCCGGACAGGGGTGGATTCTCCGGACCGAGAGGCGCCCGCGACGGACGGCCAGCGTGCTCTGTGGTTCCTTGCCCCACAGAGCCTGCGGGCCTCACCGGCCCGGTCCAAGTTCTGTCACTCTCACCTGGAGAGTGCTAACGCCAATGATTAGCACTCGACCCCTGCGAGTGCAAGCGTCCCCCTCCGTCCGCGGACAGCCGGGAGGGGGCGCGCGGACGCACGAAGGGCCCGTAACCCCTCATCGGGGGTACGGGCCCTGCGTGCGTGAGTAGTGTCGTTGGCCGACCGCGCCGAGCTCAGCCGACGGCGAGCTTGACCATGTCCGCCTGCGGCCCCTTCTGGCCCTGCGAGATCTCGAATTCAACTCGCTGACCCTCTTCGAGGGTGCGGTACCCGTCCATCTGGATCGCGCTGTAGTGGACGAAAACATCCGCACCACCGTCGACCGCGATGAAGCCGTACCCCTTCTCCGCGTTGAACCACTTGACGGTGCCCTGAGCCATGCCTAACTCCCCTATTACTGGCCCTTGCACGAGCACCGCACTTCGCGGGCCCGGGTCAAACTCACCCTCCGACCGGAGAGGGTGGCGTGCGTCGGAACGCGTCGACCGCGGCCGAATGTATCTGCCCAACTGCCCTCTGCAACAGGTCAATCGGACGAGAATTCTGGGCAGGGCTGAACGCCCGGATATGGAGAACTTGTGATAATCCTGGGCAATTCGGGCCGGACAAAGGCGGCTTATGCCACAAAGGGTTCACGTACTTTGGCTGCTTCTAGTCGCGACCGGGCGCATTCTCATATGCGGGCGGCACGGGCAGCTGAGGGGGCTTCCCCAACTGTACCGCGCTCAACCATGCAGAATTGCCCCCTCCGCTTCTCTCGCGGAGGGGGCAATGGTGTTCTCGCGGTGGTGCGGCCGGGCGGGAGCGTCAGCCCCAGGCGCCGCGCAGGACGGTCAGCGTCAGGGACCGTGTCCGACGGTCAGCCTCCGGCGCTGTGTCCGACGGTCAGCCTCCGGCGACGGCCGGAATGATCGAGACGCCGGCGCCGTCCGGGGTGGCCGTCGCCAGGCCGCCCTCGAAGCGCACGTCGTCGTCGTTGACGTACACGTTCACGAACCGGCGCAGCTTGCCCTGGTCGTCCAGGACGCGGGCGGCGATGCCCGGGTGGTCCTTCTCCAGGGACTCGATGACCTCGGAGAGGACCGTGCCCTCTGCCGGGACCTCGGCCTGACCGCCCGTGTAGGTGCGGAGGATGGTGGGGATGCGGACCTTGACGCTCATGTGGGTGCCTTCCTTCGGTCCCGGGTGGTCAGTTGGTGGCGGCGAGGCCGGCGGCGCGGAACGCCTCCAGGCTGGGCCGGATCGTGGCCGCCACACCGGTCGTCGGGGCGACGGCGTCCAGCGTCTTCAGCCCGTCACCGGTGTTCAGCACGACGGTCGTCAGCGTCGGGTCCAGCAGACCGGCCTCGATCAGCTTCTTCGTCACACCGACCGTCACACCGCCCGCGGTCTCCGCGAAGATGCCCTCGGTGCGCGCCAGCAGCTTGATCGCGTCGACGACCTGCTCGTCGTTCACGTCCTCCACGGCACCGCCGGTGCGCCGGGCGATGTCCAGGACGTACGGGCCGTCGGCCGGGTTCCCGATGGCCAGGGACTTGGCGATCGTGTTCGGCTTCTGCGGCCGGACGACGTCGTGGCCCGCCTTGAAGGCGGTGGAGACCGGGGAGCATCCCTCGGCCTGCGCACCGAAGATCTTGTACGGCTTGTCCTCGACCAGGCCGAGCTTGATCAGCTCCTGGAGGCCCTTGTCGATCTTCGTGAGCTGCGATCCGGACGCGATCGGGATGACGAGCTGGTCGGGCAGCTGCCAGCCGAGCTGCTCACAGATCTCGTACGCCAGGGTCTTGGAACCCTCGCCGTAGTACGGCCGCAGGTTGACGTTGACGAAGCCCCAGCCCTCGCCGAGCGGGTCGCCGATGAGCTCCGAGCAGAAGCGGTTGACGTCGTCGTAGTTGCCCTCGATGCCGACCAGTTCACCGCCGTACACCGCGGCCATGACGACCTTGCCCTGCTCCAGGTCGTGCGGGATGAACACGCAGGAGCGGAAGCCGGCGCGGGCCGCGGCGGCACCCACCGCACCGGCGAGGTTGCCGGTGGAGGAGCAGGAGAGGGTGGTGAATCCGAAGGCGCGGGCGGCCTCGACGGCGATCGCGACGACGCGGTCCTTGAAGGAGTGCGTCGGGTTGCCGGAGTCGTC
Organism: Streptomyces sp. NPDC058637; assembly: GCF_042717325.1. Classification (NCBI taxonomy): domain Bacteria; kingdom Bacillati; phylum Actinomycetota; class Actinomycetes; order Kitasatosporales; family Streptomycetaceae; genus Streptomyces; species Streptomyces sp. NPDC058637. The sequence continues at coordinate 26,980 of NZ_JBHXRD010000046.1, forward strand.
CTTGACGTACAGGCCGCCGGTGACGCCCAGCTCACGGGCGAGGTTGTCGGCCTTGACCAGCTTCGTGAAGCCGGGGTTGATGTTGGGCTTGTCCGCGACATCGGAGGGAACCGGCAGCAGCGGCGCGTACCGCCAGATGTTGTCCGGGCCTTCGGCGATGCGCTTCTTCAGCTCTTCGGGGGAGCCGCTCGGCAGGTCGTACGCCACTTCGAGCGGCCCGAAACAGGACGCGCAGGCGAAAATGGGACCGAGCTCGAAACGCTCGCTGCATTCGCGGCAGGAAAGCGCGACGGCGGGACCGAGGTCCACGGTGGAAGAATTGTTGTTCGATGCAACTGTCTGCACGGCCATGATGGCGGAGGCCCTTTCTCCTCATCTTCCTCGCGACGTATTTCGCCACAAGACGGAATTGGCACCTTCCCCACCGTGACCTCGCGGTCGGCAGGAGGGTTGCCGGGACTTCAACGGGCCGTTCCCTCAGTCCCTCTGGATGAGCGCTATGGCACCGGACCATTGATCCGGGCGTTTATTCGCGGACCGACCCCGACATGCGAGGGCCATCCGCGTTGCTCAAGACTGTAACCGAAGCCCCGGGCGGTGGAGATAGTCGTCCGAACCGCGAGATGGATCACATACAGGGAGTATCGACCGTGCTGGAAGAGGTGGAACGCTGGCTGACCAGGCGTTCCTGGTCAGCCGCCGACCGCCCGCTCGAACGGCTCACGGCCGCCCGGGCGAGGGATCCGCACCGTGCGAGCGTGAGTGTCGTGCTGCCCGCGCTGAACGAGGAGGCGACGGTCGGCGCGATCGTCACGGAGATCAGGCGCGAGCTCATGGAGAAGGTCAGGCTCGTCGACGAACTGGTCGTGATCGACTCCGGTTCCACCGACGCCACCGCCGAGGCCGCCCGGCGGGCGGGCGCCCGCGTCGTGCACCGGGACGCGATACTCCCCTCGCTGCCCGCCGTCCCCGGCAAGGGCGAAGTGCTGTGGCGGTCACTGCTGGTGACCAGTGGGGAGATCGTCTGCTTCATCGACGCGGACCTGCGCGACTTCTCGGCGGACTTCGTGTCCGGGATCGTCGGCCCGCTGCTGACCGACCCCGAGGTCGAGTTCGTCAAGGCCATGTACGACCGCCCGTTGGGAGACACCGCAGGCCAGGGCGGCCGGGTCACCGAGCTCGTGGCGCGCCCGCTGCTCAATCTGCACTGGCCGCAGCTGGCCGGCTTCGTCCAGCCCCTCGGCGGCGAATACGCGGTGCGCCGCTCCCTGCTCGAACGGCTGCCCTTCCCCGTCGGTTACGGAGTGGAGCTGGGCCTGCTCGTCGACGCCCTGCACACGGTGGGCCTGGACGCACTGGCCCAGGTCGACGTCGGCGTACGCAAACACCGCCACCAGGACGGTCAGGCGCTCGGCAGGATGGCCGCCGCGATCTACCGCACGGCGCAGCTGCGGCTCTCCCGGGGGCATCTGGTGCGGCCCTCGATCACCCAGTTCGAGCGGGGCGCGAACGGCTTCGTACCGCGCACCCACGCGGTGGACACGGAGGAAAGGCCGCCCATGCGTGAGATCGCGGAGTACGCGTCCCGCCACGCGGCGTAGCAAGGCGGGACCTGCTTCACGTTTGGCGGCTTCCCGAACGGGCTAGGTTCGGGTACATGGTCTCCGAGCACGCTGCCCAGGTCCTCGTCGCGTCCAACCGCGGCCCGGTGTCGTACGCCCTGCGTGAGGACGGCACGCTCGACTCGAAACGCGGCGGGGGCGGACTCGTCTCCGGCCTCAGCGCCGTCGAGGACAAGCTGTGGGTGTGCGCCGCTCTCGGCGACGGCGACCGCGAGGCGGTCCGGCGGGGCGTCTGCGAGCCCGGTGTCCGGATGCTCGACATCGACGCCGGAGTCCACGCCGACGCGTACAACGGCATCGCGAACTCGGTGCTGTGGTTCGTCCACCACATGATCTACCAGACGCCGGTGGAGCCCGTCTTCGACGCGGAGTTCCGTCGGCAGTGGGCCTCCTTCGAGGCGTACAACCGGGCCTTCGCCGAGGCGCTCGCCGAGGAGGCGGGCGTCGGCGCGGCGGTTTTGGTGCAGGACTACCACCTCTCGCTGGTGCCCGGCATCCTCCGCGAGCTCCGGCCCGACCTGCGGATCGGACACTTCTCGCACACCCCGTGGGCGCCGGTGGACTACTTCCGGCTGCTGCCCGACGACATCGGCGAGCAGCTGCTGCGCGGCATCCTGGGCGCCGACCGGGCCGCGTTCCTGACCCGCAGGTGGGCGGATGCGTTCATCTCCTGCTGCACGGAGATCCTCGGCGGCACCGGCCGCACCCGGATCGGGGTGCACGGGCTGGGCGCCGACGCGGACTTCCTGCGCCGCCGCTCCCACGAGGCGGACGTGGACGAGCGGATGGGGACGCTGCGGGAGCAGGTGGGCGCCGGGCGGAAGACGATCGTGCGGGTGGACCGCACGGAACTGTCCAAGAACATCGTGCGCGGCCTGCACGCCTACCGGGCGCTGCTGGAGGAGCGCCCGGAGTGGCGCGAGCGGGTGGTGCACGTGGCGTTCGCCTACCCCTCCCGGCAGGACCTCGCGGTGTACCGCGCCTACACGGCGGAGGTCCAGCGGGTCGCCGACGGAATCAACGAGCAGTACGGCACCCCGGACTGGACCCCGGTCCTGCTGCACGTCGATGACGACTTCGCGCGCTCGCTGGCGGCCTACCGGCTCGCGGACGTGGCGCTGGTCAACCCGATCCGCGACGGCATGAACCTGGTGGCCAAGGAGGTTCCCGTCGTCTCCGACGAGGGCTGCGCGCTGGTCCTCTCCCGGGAGGCGGGGGCGTACGAGGAGCTGGGCGAGGACGCGATCGTGGTCAACCCGTACGACGTGTCGGCCACGGCTGTGGCCCTGCACGAGGCGCTGACGATGGACCGCGACGAGCGGGCCGCCCGGACGAAGCGCCTTGCCGCCGCGGCGACCTCACTGCCGCCGCAGCGGTGGTTCCTGGACCAGCTGGACGCGCTGCGGGGCTAGGGTCTCCCGTTCGGATCACGCCGGGCCCGCCGGGCCCGGCACCGCTCCCTGATCCCGCCCGGTCCGAACGGAGGACCCCAGGGCGCCGCCCTCGCGCCGGGTCACGGCTGTCTCAGCTGCCGGGCGAGGGTCGCCAGCAGGTCCACCACCGCTGCCGGGCCCGGCAGCGACAGGTCGGCGCGCCCCACGAGTTCGGGGACCTCGGTGCCGCTGCAGACCAGCAGGCCGGCGGTGCCGTCGGTGCGGAGCTTCTCCACCGCGGCGTACGCGGCGAGGTCACCGAGGTCGTCGCCCGCGTACAGGACGGACTCGGCGCCGGTCTCCCGTACGTACTCCGCGAGCGCGACGCCCTTGTCCATGCCCGGCGGGCGCAACTCCAGGACCAGGCGGCCGGGTTCGACGATCAGTCCGTGCCGGGCCGCGAGGTTCCCGAGCGGGCCGCGCAGCGCGTCGAAGGCGGCCTGCGGCGCGGGCGCGCGGCGGGTGTGCACGGCGACCGCCCGCCCCTTCTCCTCGATCCAGGTGCCGCTGCCCGCACCCGTCCCCTCCAGCACCGCGGGCAGCTCCGCCAGGGCGGCCGCGACTCCGGGGTGAGGCTCGGGGGCGTGCACGGTGCCGGTGACGGCGTCCCAGCGTTCGGCACCGTAGTGCCCGAGGACGACGAGGTGGTCCAGGCCCGGCACCCCGGCGAAGCCGCCGTAGCGGACCGCGACGGCGGCGGGGCGGCCGGTGATCACGGCGACGGAGCCGACCCGCGGTGCGAGCGCGGAGAGGGCCGGGACGGCGCCCGGGTGCGGGCGGGACTGTTCTGGGTCGGGGACGATCTCGGCGAGCGTGCCGTCGAAGTCGAGCGCGACGACGGCCCGGTCGGGCCGGGCGAGCAACGCGGCGAGGCCTTCGCGGCCGGCCTGGGTGGACGGGATCGGGAGGGGGTGCTCGGGGTTACCCATGCGGGCGAGCGTATCGGGCGGGCCGGCACCTCGCGCGGCTTCCGGCCGCCGCGGTGGTGCGGACCGGGCCCGTCGGAGGGCCGGGACGGGCCCGGATTCGCGTACCGCGGGAGCCCGGAGACGTCCGCCGGGTCCGGGCCGCGCGCCGGTTCCGCCTCAGCGGCGGCCCCGCCTCGCGTCCCGGACCCGGCGCAGGCGGTTCACCGTCACCGGGTCCTCCTCCAGCGCGCGCCGGTCGTCGAGGAGGGCGTTGAGGAGCTGGTAGTAGCGGACCGGTGAGATGCCCAGCTGCTCCCGGATCGCCCGTTCCTTCGCCCCGGGGCCGGACCAGGAGCGCCGCTCCACGGCGAGTACCGCGCGCTCCTGGTCGGAGAGCGGGGTGGCGGGGTCGGCGGTCATATCAACCAACCTACTCCGCGCTCTCGACCTGCCGCGCCTGCTCCGAGATCCCCCCGAGCACGCTCTCCGGGTTGCCGTTCGACTCGACGGCGCCGCCGATCCGCTCCTTGATCGACTCGCTGGCCCGCGCCCAGGAGGTCTTGCCGAACGGGTACAGCGTGGAGTTCGGCAGCGCCGCCAGGAATTCGTGCAGCGACTTGTACTTCCCGTCGGACTCCATCGCCAGGGACGCGCTGCCGGTGACGGGGAGCAGGTCGTACCGGTCGGCGAAGTCCATCACGTTGTCGTCCGTGTACGCGAAGTCGAGGAACTTGCCGATCTCCTCGCGGTGGCCGTTCTGCTTGAAGCCCATCATCCAGTCGGCCACGCCCATCGAGCCCTTGGTCGGCCCCTCGCGGCCGGGCAGCGGCACCATGCCGACGTCGATGCCCTTCTTCTCGGCTTCCTGCATCAGCGTCGGGTGGCCGTTGAGCATGCCCACATCACCCTTGGTGAACGCGTCGAACGCCTTCTCCCGGTCGAGCTCGCCGGGGGCCACGGGCCCGGTGAGGCCCTTGCCCACGAGGTTGTTCTTCAGCCAGGTGAAGGTCTGGACGTTGGCCGGGGAGTCGATGTCGTAGTTGCCGGTGTCGTCCGTGTAGCCGCCGCCCCCGCTGAGCATCCACATCAGGGTCTCGGCCTGGGACTCCTCGGGGCCGAGCGGCAGGGCGAAGGGGTACGTCACCCCGCGCCGCTTCAGGGCCGCGGCGTCGCTCTGGATGTCGGCCCAGGTCTGCGGGGCGTCGATACCCGCCTCGGAGAACAGTCCCTTGTTGTAGAAGAGCAGCCGGGTGCTGGCCACGAACGGCAGCCCGTAGAGGTTGCCGTCGACCTTGCCCGCGTCACTGAGCGAGGGCAGGAAGTTGGACTCGGTGCGGATCGCGAGCATGTCGTCGGAGGTGTAGAGCTTGCCCGCCTTGGCGTAGTCGGCGTACGCCCCGATCTGCGCGATGTCGGGGGCCTCGCCGGCCTTCACCATGGCCGCGACCTCGCGGTCGACGTCCTTCCAGGAGTAGACCTGGACATCGACCTCGATGCCGGGGTTGGCCTTCTCGAACTTCCCGGCGACCTCACCCCAGTACTTCTCGGAGCTGCTCGCCGCGTCGGTTCCGTAGTCGGCCGCGACCAGCTTCAGGGTGACGTCCCCCGAACCGCTCTCGCTCCCACAGCCCGACAACGTCGCCGTCATGCCGAGTGCGGCTATCACCGCGGTCAGACCCACAAAACGCCGCTGCACAGCCCTGTTCACCCTTACGTCGGTTCCTACCGGTCACGGTCCGTCGGTGACCGGTGATACTGCCTCCCGACCGGTCGAAGGTCTACACCACCGCCGTATCGATTCGGCAATCTAGCAGGGTCATTTTGTATGCATACTCAACAAACCACGATAGTGGACTAGACCTTTTAGGGGTCGGCGGGCGAAACTGTCTCCTGTGAGACACGTCATCGCCCTCGATGTGGGCGGCACAGGAATGAAGGCCGCACTGGTCGGGGCCGACGGCACCCTGCTCCACGAGGCCCGCCGGGCCACCGGCAGGGAGCGCGGGCCCGAAGCCGTCGTGGAGACCATCCTCGGCTTCGCCGCGGACCTCCACGCCCACGGCAGGGAACGGTTCGGCGAGGGCGCGGTCGCCGCCGGGGTCGCCGTGCCCGGGATCATCGACGCGGAGCACGGGATCGCGGTCTACGCCGCCAACCTGGGCTGGCGCGACGTGCCCCTGCGGGCACTCATCGGCGAGCGGCTCGGCGGCATACCCGTCGCGCTCGGCCACGACGTCAGGACCGGCGGCCTCGCCGAAGGACGGATCGGCGCCGGCATGGGGGCCGACCGCTTCCTGTTCGTGCCGCTGGGCACCGGCATCGCCGGCGCCATCGGCATCGCCGGCAGCATCGAGGCCGGGGCCCACGGGTACGCGGGTGAGATCGGCCACGTCGTGGTCCGGCCGGACGGCCCGGACTGCGGATGCGGCCAGCGCGGCTGCCTGGAGACCCTCGCCTCCGCGTCCGCGGTGTCCCGGGCCTGGGCCGCCGCGTCCGGGGACCCGGACGCCGACGCCGCGGACTGCGCCAAGGCCGTCGAATCGGGCGACCCCGCGGCACTGCGCGTCTGGGCGGACGCCGTCGACGCGCTCGCCGCCGGACTGGTCACCGCGCTCACCCTGCTGGACCCCCGCACGCTCATCATCGGTGGCGGTCTGGCCGAGGCAGGGGAAACCTTGTTCACACCACTGCGTGCGGCTGTCGAGGAACGGGTCACGTTCCAGAAGCTGCCTCACATCGTCCCGGCGGCCCTCGGGGACACCGCCGGATGCCTGGGCGCAGGGCTGCTCGCCTGGGATCTTCTCTCCACGGAGGTATCCGCCTGATGGCCGGACGCGCAGACAGCACAGTTCTCGCAGGTGCCCGGGTGGTGCTGCCCACCGGGACCGTCGAGGACGGCCGGGTGATCATCGAGGGCACCCGGATCGCCGGCAGCACGCCGGAGGGCGCCCGGACCGTCGACCTCTCGGGCCACTGGGTGGTCCCCGGTTTCGTCGACATGCACAACCACGGCGGCGGCGGCGCGTCCTTCGCCACCGGCACCGCCGAGGACGTCCTCACCGGCGCCCGGGTGCACCGCGAGCACGGCACCACGACCGTCGTCGCCTCCACCGTCACCGGCGACATGGACTTCCTGGCCCGGCAGGCCGGGATGCTCTCCGAGCTGGTGGAGCAGGGCGAGATCGCGGGCGTCCACTTCGAGGGACCCTTCATCTCCCCGTGCCGCAAGGGCGCCCACAGCGAGCAGCTGCTCCGCCACCCCGACCCCGCCGAGGTCCGCAAGCTGCTCGACGCGGCACGCGGCACCGCGAAGATGGTCACCCTCGCCACCGAACTGCCCGGCGGCATCGAGTCCGTACGGCTGCTCGCCGAGCACGGGGTCATCGCGGCCGTCGGGCACACGGACGCGACGTACGAGCAGACCGTCGAGGCCATCGAGGCGGGCGCCACCGTCGCCACGCACCTCTTCAACGCGATGCCCGCGCTCGGCCACCGGGCGCCCGGCCCGATCGCGGCCCTCCTGGAGGACGAGCGGATCACCGTCGAGCTGATCAACGACGGCACGCATCTGCACCCCGCCGCCCTGGAGATGGCCTACCACCACGCCGGCGCCGACCGCGTCGCGCTGATCACCGACGCCATGGACGCGGCCGGGGTCGGCGACGGCCGCTACCAGCTCGGCCCGCTCGCCGTCGAGGTCAAGGAAGGCGTCGCACGCCTGGTCGAGGGCGGCTCCATCGCGGGCTCCACCCTCACCCTGGACACCGCCTTCCGCAGGGCCGTGACGATCGACCGCATCCCCGTCGACGACGTCGTACGGTCCATCTCCGCCAACCCGGCCCGGCTGCTCGGCCTGTACGACAGGGTCGGCTCGCTGGACCCGGGCAAGGACGCCGACCTGGTGGTCATGGACGCGGACTTCGCGATCAGGGGCGTCATGCGCCGGGGCGAGTGGATCGTCGAGCCGTCCCTCGCACGGATCGGCTGAAGACGTCCTCCTGTTGACGGCACGTTGAACACGTAACGAAGAGACGGCGGTTGTCCCGGAGGACTGGGACGGCCGCCACCTCTTTGGCATGATCGCCCGGGCGGCGCCCGCGGGAGACGGCGCGCAGGACGGACGACCAGGGAACCGGAGGCCGGTGCGGGTGATACTGACCGTCACACTGAACACGGCACTCGACCTGACGTACACCGTCCCCGCCCTCGTCCCGCACACCAGCCACCGGATCAGCGAGATGTCCGAACGCCCCGGCGGCAAGGGCGTCAACGTCGCCCGGGTGCTCTCCGCGCTGGGGCACGACACCGTGGTCACCGGCTTCGCCGGAGGCACCACGGGAGCCGTCCTGCGCGACCTGCTCGGGACACTCCCCCGCCATGCCACCGACGCACCGCTCACCGACGCGCTCGTCACCGTCGCCGGGAACACCCGCCGCACCACGGCCGTCGTGGACCGCTCCAGCGGCGACACCACCCAGCTCAACGAACCCGGACCGCACATCGGCTCCGGCGAATGGGCCGCCTTCCTGCGGACGTACGGCGAGCTGCTCCCCGGAGCCGACGCGGTCGCCCTCTGCGGAAGCCTGCCGCCCGGCATACACGTCGGCGCGTACGCGGAACTGATCCGCCTCGCCCGCGCGGCCGGCGTCCCGGCACTCCTGGACACCAGTGGCGAACCGCTGCGCCGCGGCATCGCCGCCCGCCCCGACCTCGTCAAGCCGAACGCCGACGAACTCGCCCAGCTCACCGGCGCCCGCGAACCCCTGCGCGCCACCCGTGACGCCCGCCGCCGGGGCGCCCACAGCGTCGTCGCGTCCCTGGGCGCGGACGGACTGCTCGCCGTCACCCCGGACGGCACCTGGCGGGCCGCACCGCCGTCGCCGGTACGCGGCAACCCGACCGGCGCGGGCGACTCCGCGGTGGCCGGACTGCTGTCCGGGCTCGCGGACGAGCTGGACTGGCCGGCCCGGCTCGCCCGTGCGGTGGCCCTCTCGACGGCGACCGTGATGGCCCCGGCGGCCGGTGAGTTCGACCGCGCGGCCTACGCGGACCTGCTGCCCCGTGTCACCGTCGAACAGCAGGCGTCCGCGGCCTGAGCGCGCGCGCTCCCGGAAACACCACGTCCCGGCTCGCGCGGGGCGACGACCGGGACGGTGGTGACGTACCGCTCGACGGCTACGACTTGACGTGACCCGACTTCAGCGACAGCTGGTCCAGGTTGGCGTCGCACTGGTCGCCCTCGCGGCACGACAGCGTGAGCGTGTTCGACCCCTCGTTCAGCTGGACGTACGCGAACGTGTTCGTCCAGCCCTTCTCGAGATCGCCCTCCGCCGCGCGCGCGAAGTTCTCCATGTTGATGGAGCGGGGATCCTCGTCGTTGACCGTGAGGGACGTCTTGGCGTCCTTGCCGGGCACGCCGTACGTCACGAAGAGCGTGTACGGGCCGCTCGCGGGCACATCGACCGTCCAGGAGGCCGACCGGCCGACCTCGTTGAGGCTGATGTACTGGCCGTTCGCGCTCTTGGCGCCCTTGACCGAGTTGTCCAGCGCGGCCGAACCGCCGAGCGTCAGCGTCGCCGCGTCCTGCTCGGGGAGGTCGACCGCCTCCTTGGACGGCTCGGTGGACTTCTCGGGCTTCGGCGACTCCTCGACCTCGCCCGCCGGGCCGGCCGACGTACCGGCCTCGTCCTTCTTCTTGTCCTTGGGGTCGTCGTCCGTCATCAGGGCCGCACCGATACCGATGAGCACCACCGCGACCACAGCGACCGCCGCGATCAGCATCGCCTTGGTGTTGGGACCGCCCCGGCCGGAACCCGAACCCCTGCCGCCGTGCGGCGGGATCGGGCCGGTGGGCGCGCCGCCGGGATAGGTCTCCGGCGCCGCGTACTGCGGGTTCGGTCGGCCGTACTGCCCGCCCTGCTGCGGCGGAACCTGCCCGTACTGGCGTTCGCCGACGGTCCTCACCTGGTTGTAGGACGTTCTGGGAACGCCGGGCTGCGCGACGGGGCCGGGGTAGCCGTAGCCGCCCTGGCCGGGCGGCTGGGCGCCTGCCGCCCGCCCGTCCTCGTACAGGTAGCCGAACGGATCGTCGTCCTCGGGCTTGCTCGCGCCGTTGTTTCCGGCCGTCATCCCTGGGTCACTCCTCACCATGTCGCCAGCCGTCGCCGACCGGCCGAGCCTACCCCGAACGGAGCAGGCGTCGAATTGCCCTCGGCCCACCCGGAAACCGGGCGTGGTACGGGGACTGCCGGGGTGTGAACGTCAGCCGGCTCGGCGGTGAACCTTCGACCGGGACCGCTTCTCCACGTACATCCGCTGGTCGGCGGAGCTAAGGACCTCTTCCACGGTCATCCCGCACTCGGCCCAGCCGATACCGAAACTCGCCCCGACCCTGACAGCCCGGCCGTCCACCCGGATGGGCGGAATGATGGCATTACGCAAGCGTACGGCCAGGTCTGCGGCATCTGCCGCCCCCAGACCGTCCGCGAGGACGACGAATTCGTCACCCCCGAGCCGTGCGACGGTGTCCCCGTCGCGCACACAGGTGGTGAGCCGCCGGGCGACCTCGATGAGAACCTCGTCACCCGTGTGGTGTCCGAAACGGTCGTTGATCGACTTGAAGCCGTCCAGGTCGCAGAAGAGCACCGCCAGGCCCTTCGCCCCGTCGTCGCGCTCCATGTCGGGCGCCATGACGTGCACGTGGTGGTCGTACGGGCCGACGCCGGGGACCGCGTCCGCCTCGTAGCCGTCCGCCCGATACGCGGGCGACGCCTCCACGTCCCCGTACGCCGCGTCGAGCGCCTCTATCGCGGTGGTGGCGATGGAGTGGGGCCTCTCACACAGCCGGGCGCTGAGGCGGGAGCGCAGCTCGGCGCTGTTGGGCAGGCCGGTGAGCGCGTCGTGCGAGGCGCGGTGCGCGAGGTGGAGCTCGTTGCGCTTGCGCTCCTCGATGTCCTCGACGTGGGTGAGCAGGAAACGCGGACCGTCGGCGGTGTCCGCGACGACGGAGTTGCGCAGCGAGACCCAGAGGTAGGTGCTGTCCCTGCGCCCCAGCCGCAGCTCCGCCCGGCCACCCTCGGCGGAGGTGCGGAGCAGAGTGCCGATGTCCTCGGGGTGGACGAGATCGGCGAAGGAGTAGCGGCGCAGCACGGAGGCGGGGCGGCCCAGGAGGCGGCAGAGCGCGTCGTTGGTGCGCAGCAGCCTGCCGTGCTGGTCGCCGCCCATCTCGGCGATGGCCATGCCGCTGGGGGCGTACTCGAAGGCCTGGCGGAAGGATTCCTCACTGGCCCGCAGCGCCTGCTGTTCCCGTTCGAGCCTGACCAGGGCGCGCTGCATATTTGCTCGAAGCCGTGCGTTACTGATCGCAATGGCGGCCTGGGAGGCGTACATCTGCAGTGCTTCCCGGCCCCAGGCGCCGGGCCGGCGGCCGTTGCGCGGCCGGTCGACCGAGAGGACGCCCAAGAGGTCCAGACCTCCGCCGGAGGCGTACATGGGCGCGTAGAGGCGGTCCAGGGGGTGCCACTCGTCCTCGAAGCGCGGCTCCGGGCCCTCGGTGTGCCACTGCGGTACGTCGTCGTCGAGGAGGACCCAGCCCTCGGTGTGCGGTATGAAGCGGAGTCTGTCCCAGGCCTCACCCATGGACAGCCTGCGATCCCAGGAGTCGCGGGAGCCGACACGACCGGTGATCAGGGCTTCGGCGGCGGTGTTCCCCGCGAAGGCGGCGACGACGAGGTCACCGTCGGGGCGGACCAGATTCACGCAGCCCAGCTCGTAGCCGAGGCCGGTGACGATGCCGTCGGCCACGGTCTGCAGCGTGTCCGCCAGACTGCGCGCCGTGTTGAGGTCGGCGACGGCCTGGTGCAACTGCCGCATGGTCGCAAGGCGGACGTACGGCTCCGACTCGGCCTCCATTGCTCGCACTCCCCGAGACCTCGACAGCAACTCCAGGTTTCATATCGACGTACTTGTTGCAGTGTCACGCTCACTGAATCACAGTGAGCTGTGCACCCGGTACACAGGGTCAACAAATATTGCGCTCTGTGACTCAAGTCACAACAGATGGTAAAGAGGCCGCAGTCGCACCGCGTGGCCCGTCATCCTTTTCTGTTCGCAAATCCGCCACCGCCCTGTTCGCACATCCACCACCGCTCACCCTGCCCGGCCACTCCGCCCGGTCACCCGCGCGCGGACCCCGGGCCCGGAGTCCTAGGACCCGGCTGGTCCCTCGGTCCGATGCGACGGCGCGGCGTCCGGCGCTAGCGTGCCCGATGTGCCGCAAAAGACTCCCCCCGCCCCGTACCCCGAAGCCGTCCCCCATGCTGAGGGGGTGAGCAACGACGAATTCCGCGCCGCCCTGGCCCGCCTGGCCGCGGGCGTGGTGCTGATCACCGCCCAGGAACCGCCGCTCGACGAGCACGGGCGCGGTGAGGACGTCGGCATGACGGCGACCGCCTTCGTGTCGGTCTCCCTGGACCCACCGCTGGTCATGGTGAGCCTGCGCAACGACTCACGGATGGACGACCTGCTGGCCGAGCAGCCGCTGTGGGCGGTGTCCGTGCTGGCGGAGGGCCAGCGGCAGATCGCCGGCCGCTTCGCCATGAAGGGCCGGATCAGCGACCGGTTGCTGTTCGAGGACGTCCCCTACATACGGGGGGACTTGACGGGCGCGCCCCTCATCGGCGGGGCGCTCGCCACGCTGGAGTGCCGCACCGAGCAGCGGGTCCCGGCCGGCGACCACACGCTGGTGATCGGTCGGGTGCTGACCGCGTCGCTCCCCAGCGCGGACGGCGAACCACTGGCGTACTTCAAGGGCCGCTACCGCCGGCTGGGATGAGAGAGCGTACGATCGTACGCTTCAGGGTGTACGCTCGTACGCATGGCTACGGACCACTTCGCCGGCGACCCGCGCACGAACCTGGAGCGGATGCTCGCGGGTGACCTCTACATCGCGGACGACCCCGAGATCGCCCGGCTCCAGCAGCACGCGATGCGGCTGGCCGCCCGCTACCAGGCCGCCTACGTCGAGGACGCGGGCACGGCCCGGCCGCTGCTCGCCGAGCTGCTCGGCTCCGTGGGCGAGGGCGTCGACGTGCGGCCGCCGCTCGCCGTCGACTACGGCAGCAACATCACCGTCGGGGCGCGCACCTTCGTCAACTACAACCTGACGGCGCTCGACGTCGCGGCGATCACCATCGGTGAGGACTGCCAGATCGGCCCGAACGTCCAGCTGCTCACCCCCACCCACCCGGTGGAGCCGCAGCCCCGGCGGGACAAGCTCGAAGCCGCGCTTCCCATCACCATCGGCGACAACGTCTGGCTGGGCGGCGGCGTCATCGTGTGCCCCGGGGTGACGATCGGCGACAACTCCGTCATCGGCGCCGGTGCGGTGGTCACGAAGGACATCCCCGCGAACGTCGTCGCCGTCGGCAATCCCGCCCGACCCGTGCGCGAGCTCTGACGGCGCCGCATGGCCACCGGACAGACCGACCCCCGACGGCGCGAACGGATCCTCGCCGCGGCGCTCGACCTCGTCGCCGAGGAGGGCGTGGCGGGTGTGTCCCACCGCAAGATCGCCGCCCGCGCCGACGTGCCGCTGGGCTCGATGACGTACCACTTCACCGGCATCGACGACCTGCTGGGCGAAGCCTTCACGGGGTTCGCCGACCACATCGTGGCCGTCTTCGACCTTCACCTCGGCCGCGCCAAGAACCCCGAGCAGGCCCGTGAGGCCGTCACCGACCTCATCCACACGCTCTCCGAAGGACCCCGCCGCGACCTGGTCCTCACCCAGGAGCTCTACACCCTCGCCGCCCGGCGCCCCGAGTACCGGAAGCTGACCCAGGCGTGGATGCGGCGCAGCCGCGACCTCCTCGAACAGCACTTCGACGCCACCACGGCCAGGCAACTGGACGCGCTCATCGAGGGACTGACCCTGCACCGCGCCCTGGACGAGGCACCCCATGACCGTGAGCTGACGCGCCTGGCGGTGGCCCGGCTCACCGCCGCGGCCTAGCCGCCCCACAGCAGCCCGTGGGGTGCGGACCTGACCCCGCATCCCACGGGCATCGTGGCGCGGGGGCTTCCTGGGGGGGGGAGGGCTTGTGGTGCGGGGGTTCTTGCGGGCTCGGGGTGCGGGGGCTACCTGCGGGCCCTCGGCCCGGGTGGGGGTGCTCCCTGCGAGCCGGGGTGCGGAGGCTTCCCGGGAGCCGGGGTACGGGGGCTCCCTGCGCGAGCCGGGATGTGGATGCTTCCCGCGGACCGGGGCGACGGGGGCTACCCGCGGGCCGGGGTGCGGGGCTTCCCGCGAGCCTGGGGGCGGGGGCTTCCCGCGGGCCGGGACCGGGAGCTTTCCCCACGCCCACGCTTCGGGCCGCCCGCCGCCGTCCGTCCGCACGCGGGGCCGGCCTACCAGTCGCGGCCGGAGCGGCCGCGCTTCGTGTCGCCGCGCTGCTTCTTCTCCCGCAGTCGGCGCTCGTTGATGCCCCGCGGGATCTTCTTCTTGAGGCGCGGCTTCGGCGGCGGCGCCGTGGCCTCCGCCAGGAGTGCGGCCAGCCGCACGGCGGCCGTCTCGCGGTTGCGCCACTGGGAGCGGTGCTCCGAGGCGCGTACCGCCACGACTCCGCCCACCAGCCGGCTCGCGAGGCGGTCCAGCGCCCGCGCCTTCCAGACCTCGGGCAGTGCCTCGGTCGCCGCGAGGTCGAAGCGGAGCTCCACCTGGGAGTCACTGGTGTTGACGTGCTGCCCGCCGGGCCCGGAGGACCTCGAGAAACGCCACATGAGCTCGGCCTCCGGCAGGGAGACCGAACCACGGATGACATAGGGCCCGGACATGACACCCATGTTCCCTGCCCCGCAGCCCGTTCGTCACCTTCTTTTGCGAGCGTTCGGTCAGAAGTTCGGTAAAGAAAGTAAAGCGAGCAGGAACCTCGTGGTCCACTGCCTGCGTTATGACGGGTGACGGTAGCTTTCGTGATGGCACGAAGCCCGCACACGACGAGGAAAGGGACTTCCCATGGCAGTAAGCCTGTCCAAGGGCGGCAACGTCTCGCTCACCAAGGAGGCACCGGGCCTGACCGCCGTCACGGTCGGCCTCGGCTGGGACGTCCGCACCACCACCGGAACCGACTTCGACCTCGACGCCTCGGCGATCGCGGTCAACACGGCCGGCAAGGTCTACTCCGACGGCCACTTCGTCTTCTTCAACAACAAGGCGACGCCGGACCAGACCATCGTCCACACCGGTGACAACGTCACGGGCCAGGGCGAGGGCGACGACGAGCAGATCAACGTCAACCTGGCCGGCCTCCCGGCGGACATCGACAAGATCGTCTTCCCGGTCTCCATCTACGACGCCGAGACCCGCAGCCAGAACTTCGGCCAGGTGCGCAACGCGTTCATCCGCATCATCAACCAGGCCGGCGGCACCGAGCTCGCCCGCTACGACCTGAGCGAGGACGCCGCCACCGAGACCGCCATGGTCTTCGGCGAGCTCTACCGCAACGGCGCCGAGTGGAAGTTCCGCGCGGTCGGCCAGGGCTACGCCTCGGGCCTGCGCGGCATCGCGCAGGACTTCGGCGTCAACCTCTGACGTAGACGGTCCGTACACGGGAGCCCCCGGCCGACTCTTCGGCCGGGGGCTCCCGTGCGCCATGACGGCGCCCGGCCCGCCGCCCCGGCACCCCCGCCTGCCGCAGCCTCCGCGAATCCGGGCGGACAGCGCCGGACCCGCCGCCGTCGACGCCGCCTGGACCGGAGCCGACGTGAAGCAACCCGCACGGAAAGGGAGCCGGTCAGCCCCGCGCGGGCCGGCTCCCGCCGTTGAGCCAGGTGTCCCACAACTCCGTCAGATCAAGGCCGGACTCCCGCTCCACGTACGCGGTGAAGTCGTCCGTCGACGCGTTGCCGTGCCGACGGTCCTTCAGCCAGCCCCTGACGAGGCCGAAGAAGGCCTGGTCGTCGCCCATCTCCTCCCGGATCCGGTGGACGACCATCGCCCCGCGCCCGTACACCGGGGGCCCGGACAGATCGGCGGCGCCCGGCGGACGACCCGGCGGGAACGCCCAGTTCGCCTCGTCCTCGTACGCATCGTCGAAGAGCTCCCGCACCGTGGCGCCCCCGTGGTCATCGCTCCAGAGCCACTCCGCGTACGTCGCGAAGCCCTCGTTGAGCCACATGTCCTGCCAGCTCGCCGGTGTGACGGAATTGCCGAACCACTGGTGGGCCAGCTCGTGGACGAGCAGGCCGATATCGGGCGGGCCGGGGAAGAAGGGCCGGTTCTGGGTCTCCAGGGCGTACTCCGCGTCCTCCCCCAGGCCGACGATCGCCCCGGTCGACGCGAAGGGGTACGGGCCGAATTTCCGCACCCCCCACTCCACGACCTCCGCGATGCGGCCCGGCACGACGGCGCCCGGCCCGGCCGCCTCCGGATCCACGGCGGTCACCACCGGCATGCCGTCCGGGGTGACGTCGTGCCTCAGCGTGTAGCGCCCGACCGCGACGGTCGCGAGATAGCTCGCCATGGGTTCGCGGGTGCGCCAGTGGAACACCGTGCGTCCGCCGGCCGTGCGACGGGACGTCAGCTCCCCGTTGGAGACGGCGGTCTGCCCGTCTGGGACGGAGATCCGGACATCGTACGAGGCCTTGTCGCCCGGGTGATGGTTCCCGGGGAACCAGGCGGGGGAACCGGCGGGCTCCCCGAGCGCGACCGCCCCGTGCTCCGTCCTGAGCCAGCCCTCCCGGGACCCGTCCGCGTCGGTGACGGTCCGCGGGGCACCGGAGTAGCGGACGACGGTGCGGAAGGTCCGGCCCGTGCGGAGGCGGTCCTCGACGTCGTGGTCCGGCCGCAGCGTCAGCTCCCCGCCCGCCCGGTTCACGGAGGCCGGCCGCCCCTCGACGGTCGCCGACCGGACGTCGAGCCCGGTGAGATCCAGGTTGAACGCACTGAGGTCCTGGGTGGCCCGGGCAATGATCACCGCCGTGCCCCGCAGCTGCCCCGACGCGGTGTCCACGTCGAGCTCCAGGTCGTAGTGCGTGACGTCGTAACCGCCGTTGCCGAGCCGGGGGAAGTACGGGTCGCGCACACCGGCGGCACCCGGAGTGCCCACGACCCCGCCCCGGCCCACGGCGCAGGCGGTGGCGAGGGTGATCACGGCGAGCAGCAGAACGGCGCCGGGCACGGTGCGGCGTGCCGCTGTTCGCTGATCCACACCGGCGATCCTATGTACGCGAGCGGGGGCGCCGGGCTCCGCCGCCGCTGCCCACCCGGCGGCCGGGGGACGGCCCCACCGAACCGCCGCGGGCCCCGGACGGCGGCCGAGCCGCCCCGCAGCCCGGCGCGGGTCGCTCACCGGGCATGACACCATCGAACCGTGCTCGACATCGGCTACTCCCTCTCCCGGCGCTTCCCGGACCCCCCGCAGACCGACTACCGCCGCGCGGACGTCCACGCCCTGCGGCACGATCTGTTCTCCGGCGACGTCTACCTCGCCGACACCAAGGCGGACCGCGAAGTATCCACAGCCTGGGGATGGGTTCCCGTCCTCGACTTCGCCTGGGCACTCTGCGACATCGTCGAGCAGATCGACCGGGACCCCCGCGGCAACCGCTCACACCGCCAGCAGTACGCCGAGCTGGACTTCACCGAATCCTCCGACCGCATGCTCTTCGAGCGCCGCTTCGGCTGGGTGGACGTCGAGGCGGACTGGATGCCCGGCGACGAACCCCCGCTCACCTTCAGCCACTCCCTCCTGCGCCGCGAGGCCCGCGACTTCCTGCACGACCTGATCGCCGACCTGGCCGACATGCACGAAGGCCTTGCCGACAACCCCGTCGTCTGGGACCTCCAGGCCCGCTTCCCCCGCCTCTGAGCACCACACCGGGCCCCGGGCCCCGGGCTCACATCTCCACCCGCACCCCGATCTGCGCCGCGAACGCCGGAGCCAGCTCCATCAGCTGGGACGGACTGATCACCGCCCCCGCGAGCCGCTCCACCCCCCGCGCGATGTCGAGCTCGGCCACCGTCCGCAGATCGACCGAATCCATCCGGACGGCACTGAAGTCGGCCCGCTTCAGCACACAGTCGCGGAACTCCACCCGCGTCAGCTGCGCCTCCCCGAAGTCCGGCTCCGACAGCACACAGCCCTCGAAAACGACGTCCTTCAGCCGCGCCTTCCGCAGATTCAGGTAGTCGATCTTCCCGCCCCGGACGAGCACCCGCTCCAGCACCGCCCCGTGCAACTGCACCCCGCCCAGCCGCGCGTCCACCACCTCGACGTCCCGCAGCGACGCCCCCGCGAGATCCGTACCCACGCCCCGCACACCCGTCAGCACCGAGTCGATGAACCGCGCCCGCACCAGCTCCGTACGGTCCAGGGCGCATCCCCGCAGCTCACAGTCCATGAAGCGCGCACCGGGACCCGACGCGTCCGCGAGGTCCGTCTCCTCGAAGCACACGCCGTCGTAGTCCCCGTCCGGCTCCAGTCCCTCCCCGTCGTACGCGACGAGCGAGGGCAGCCGGACCTCCGGCCTGCGCACCGCAGCCACCGTGTCCTTCGCGCCCCTGCCGCCCGTGTTGCCTCTGCCTGCCATGCCCCCCATCGTGACGTACACCACTGACAACGCCCGGATCCGATGTCACAGAACCACCCCGCCCGGCCGTCCCCCCGCACACAAGCGCCCACCGCGAGGAGACACAGCCATGCAACGCATCCACATCGTCGGCAGCGGCCTCGCCGGACTGGCCGCGGCCGTCACCGCCGCCGAGTCGCGGGCCCCCGTCACCCTGTACGAGGCCCACCACACCCTCGGCGGACGGGCCAGGACCGCCGAAGGCCGCTACCTCACCAACGAGGGGCCCCACGCCCTCTACCGCCGCGGACCCCACCGGACCTGGCTCGAACGGCGCAATCTGCTCGGGCCGATCGCCTCCGTACCGCCCCTCGAAGGCGCCCGCTTCCTCTTCCGCCGCGACGGCGCACTGCGCAGGACCCCGCCCCTCGCCCTGCTCCGCCTCGCCCGCCGCAGCGCCCGCACCGCCCCCGTCGACACCGACTTCCACAGCTGGGCCACCGCACACGCCGGCGAGGAGGGCGCCCGCGCGGCCGCCCACTACATGGGTGTGGCGCTCTTCCACCACGACCCCGGATCGCTCTCCGCCGCCTTCGTCCAGGAACGGCTCCGCCGCGCCACCGCTCTGCCGCCCGAGGCCCGCTACCCCGTCGGCGGCTGGGCGCAGATCGTCGAACGGATGGCCACCCGGGCCTGGAACCTCGGCGTACGCATCGAAACGGCCGAACGCGTCGGCGCCGGCACCCTCCAGGACCTCGCGCGCAGCGGCCCGGTGATCGTCGCCACCCACCTCTCCGCCGCCCGCACCCTCCTCGACGACCCCACCCTGACCTGGGACAGCGGCCGGACCGCCCTGATCGACCTGGCCGTACGGACCCGGCGCGGCGACCCGTTCGTCCTCTCCGACCTCGACGCCCCCGGCTGGATCGAACGCTTCACCGCGCAGGACCCGACCCTCGCCCCCCGGGGCGAACAGCTCGTCCAGGGCCAGATCCCCCTCGCCCCCGACACCCCGCGCGCCGACGCCCTCCACCGGGCCGAAGAACTGCTCGACCTCGGCTTCCCCGGCTGGCGCGACCGCACCACCTGGCGCCGTGACTCCCTCGCCTCCGGGCGCACCGGCGCCGTCGACAGGCCCGGCACCACCTGGCGCGACCGCCCCGCCATCGACCGCGGCGACGGAATCCTCCTCGCCGGTGACCAGGTCGCCGCACCCGGCCTCCTCAGCGAGGTCTCGTTCAACAGCGGCATCGAGGCGGCCGCCCTCGCCCTCGCCCTGATCGGGAGGACGGCACGGCCCACCGACCCCGGGCTTGACCTCAAGCACACTTGAGGTCAGAGAGTGGGCCCCACGCCACCACCCAGGGGAGCCCACCGTGCACGCCATCCGCCTCCACGCCTTCGGCCCCGCCGAGAACCTCACGTACGAGCACGCCGACGACCCCGTACCCGCCCCCGGCCAGGTCAGGATCGCCGTCGCCGCAGCCGGCGTGCACCTCCTCGACACCGCCCTGCGCGAAGGCATGACCGGCCCCTACCCCGCCCCCGCCGAACTGCCCACGATCCCCGGCCGCGAGATCGCCGGAACCGTCGAAACCCTCGGCGAGGGCACCGACCCCCACTGGCTCGGCCGCCGCGTCGTCGCCCACATCGGCATGGCACCCGGCGGCTACGCCGAACTCACCGTCGTCGACGCCGACAAGCTCCACCCCATCCCCGACGGGCTCGACGCGGCCACCGCCGTCGCCATGATCGGCACCGGCCGCACCACCCTGGGCATCCTCCAGTTCACCGACCTCGGCCCCGAATCCGTCGCAGTCGTCCCCGCGGCGGCCGGCGGGATCGGCACCCTCCTCGTCCAGTACGCCAAGAACGCCGGAGCCACCGTCATCGGCCTCGCCGGCGGACCCGGCAAGGTCGCCCGCGTCACCGCGAACGGCGCCGACCTCGCCGTCGACTACACCCGCCCCGACTGGCCCCGCACGGCCCGCGCCCACCTGGACGCCCTCGGCCGCGACGCCACCGTCGTCTACGACTCCGTCGGCGGGACGACCGCCCGCGCGGCGGTCGACCTGCTCGGCAAGGGCGGCCGGCACATCGTCTTCGGCTGGACGAGCCAAGGCCTCCACGACGGACAGCCGCTCACCCTCACCGACGAGGAACTCGCCGCCCGCGGCATCACATCCACAAACGTCCTCGGCCCCGTCATGACCGAGAAGGCCGGCGGCCTCCGGGCCCTGGAAACCCTGGCCCTCACCGAAGCCGCCGCCGGACGGCTCCGCCCCGCCCTCCAGCCCTACCCGCTCGCCGAAGCGGCCGCCGCCCACCGCGCACTCGAAACCCGAGGCACCACAGGCAAGGTCGTCCTGATCCCCTGACCGACCGGCCGCCCGCTCAACGCCCCCCGAGCCCGGCCAGCGCCCCGTCCGTCAGCCGGTACACCGTCCACTCCTCCTGCGGACGCGCACCCAACGACTCGTAGAACGCGATGGACGGGGCGTTCCAGTCCAGCACCGACCACTCCAGACGCCCGTACCCCCGCTCCACACAGATCCGCGCCAGCTCCGCCAGCAACGCCTTCCCGTGCCCGCCACCACGCCGCTCCGGACGCACGTACAGATCCTCCAGATACACCCCGTGCACCCCGCGCCACGTCGAGAAGTTCAGGAACCACAGCGCGAACCCGACCACCTCACCGTCCTCGTCCGACACCGCGATGTGCGCGTACGCCGCGGGCCGCTCCCCGAACAGCGCCTCACGCAACTGCTCCTCCGTGGCGTTGGCCTCGTCCAGCGCCTTCTCGTACTCGGCCAGCTCACGGACCATGGCGTGGATGGCGGGGACATCAGCGGCGGTAGCAAGACGAATCATGGGGGCAGCGTAGACACACGGCCCCGGACGCTTGCACGCGTCACCCACGCCCCAGCAACCGCCGGGCGATCTCCGCGTGATCCGGCGGCAACCGCCGGCCCCCGCCGCGGATCCACAGCCCGTTCTGCAGCACCCGCCCCAACGTCCAGGCCCTCGCCCGCTCCCGGTCCAGCGCCCCCGTCAGCACATCGAACCGCCACAGCACGTCCGACGCGTCGAACCGGTTGTCCAGCGCCGGGAACAGCTCGAACCCCGGGTCCCCCGCCAAAGGCTTCGGATCCAGCACGACCCACTCCCCCGCCCGGTCCCCCCGCGCCCAGCCGGCCAGGACGTTGTCGTAGTGCAGGTCCCAGTGCAACAACCGGTCCCCAGGCTCCCCCGCCACCTCCCGCACCGCCGCCGCGCAGTCCAGCAGCAGCAGCCGCTCCCCCTCGTCCGCCAACGCCCGGGAAGCCTCCGGCGCGGCCTCCAGCATCCGCGCGGCCACGTCCCCCAGCCGCCGCATCCCCTCCGGGGCCGGCACGGCCACCAGCCGGGCCGACAACTCCGCCAGCACCCGCACCGCCTCCCGCACATCCGCCACCCCCGTCAACGGGCGCCGCTCGTCCAGCCGCTCCAGCAACATCGCCCCGGTGGCCCCGTCGTACTCCAGCAGCCCCACCACCCCCGCGCCCGCCTCACCCCAGACCCGCAGCGCGACGGGCTCACCCACCGTCTCCTCGTCCACCTCCTGCAGCTTCAACACCGCGCGCCGACCGTCCGCCACCCGCACCACGGGAAGCACCAGCGCACACATCCCGTGCAGCGCCGGCCCGTCCCGCCGCAGCCCCCACTCCTCGAGAAACCGCCCGGCCATCCCCGGCAGCACGGCGACGAACGCCCGCCCGGCCGCACCCCTCAACTCCGACTGTGCGGCCGCAAGACCCTCAGGAACCTCGATCACACCCCGAGCCTAGAAGCCCACCGCACGACGAAACCGCCGATCGCGCAGTAACGTCCCCCCTGCGACTCACGACTCAGCTGCACACGGACAAGCAGGGGACACATGAGCACCGTCAGCACCGTCAACGGCGGCATATCGTTCTGGTACGCGCACGAGGGCACGCCCGCCCCCCGCGAACCCCTGCCCGGCGACTCCACCGCAGACGTCTGCATCGTCGGCGGCGGCTACACCGGACTCTGGACGGCGTACTACCTCAAGAAGGCAGTGCCCTTCCTCAACATCACCGTCCTGGAAGCCAAGTTCTGCGGCTACGGCGCCTCCGGCCGCAACGGCGGCTGGCTCTACAACGGCATCGCGGGCCGCGCCCGCTACGCGAAACTCCACGGCCACGACGCGGCCGTACGCCTCCAGCAGGCCATGAACGACACCGTCGGCGAGGTCATCCGCACCGCCGCCGACGAGAACATCGACGCCGACATCCACCACGGCGGCGTACTCGAAATCGCCCGCACCCCCGCCCAGCTCACCCGCCTCAAGAACTTCCACTCCGTCGAGATCGCCTTCGGCGAGAAAGAACGCGTCCTGCGCGGCGCCCGCGAGACCGCCGAACGCATCCGCGTCACCGGCGCCGTCGGCTCCAGCTGGACCCCGCACGGCGCCCGCCTGCACCCCGCCAAACTCGTCAAGGGCCTCGCCGACACCGTCGAAGCACTCGGCGTCACCATCCACGAGTCCACACCCGTCACCGAGATCAAGCCCAAGCACGCCGTCACCCCGTACGGCACCGTGCGCGCCCCCTACATCCTGCGCTGCACCGAGGGCTTCACCGCGGGCCTCAAGGGCCACAGACGCACCTGGCTCCCCATGAACTCCTCCATGATCGTCACCGAACCCCTCCCCCAGTCCCTCTGGGACACCATCGGCTGGGACGGCCGCGAGACCCTCGGCGACATGGCCCACGCCTACATGTACGCCCAGCGCACCGCCGACAACCGCATCGCCCTCGGCGGACGGGGCATCCCCTACCGCTACGGCTCGGCCACCGACAACGACGGACGCACCCAGCCCGCCACCGTCGAAGCCCTCCGCGACCTCCTCGTCCGCTTCTTCCCCACCACCGCGGGCACCCGCGTCGACCACGCCTGGTCCGGCGTACTCGGCGTCCCCCGCGACTGGTGCGCCACCGTCACCCTGGACCGCTCGACCGGCCTCGGCTGGGCCGGCGGCTACGTCGGCTCCGGCGTCGCCACCGCCAACCTCGCCGCCCGCACCCTCCGCGACCTCATCCAGCAGGACTCCGGCCAGGCCGGCCCCACCGACCTGACCACCCTCCCCTGGGTCAACCACAAGGTCCGCCGCTGGGAACCGGAACCCCTCCGCTGGCTCGGCGTCCACACCCTCTACGCCGCCTACCGCACCGCCGACCGCCGCGAGGCCACCTCCCCGCACGCGGACACGGACCGCATCGCGAAGGCGGCGGACCGGATCTCGGGACGCGGCTAGCCACGGCGGTCCCCGCTCATGAAGCGCAGGAACTGAACCGATGGGTGGGGGAACCGCATCGGAACAGGTGGAGGCCACGATGGCAGAGACCGGTCCAGCACCCCTGGACGTCACCTGTGGGGACCGACGAACAGCCGTGGCGCCGCGGACGCCACAGGGGATGCCCGTGGAGGGAATGTTCGAGACCGCAGACGAACTCCTGCAAGAAGGCTCGGAGAAACCCCACAGGCAGCGGATCGGCGCCCACGAGGCCACGTCTCAGCAAGAAGGCCAGGTCACGGACTAGGTGACCTGGCCTTCCTCAGAGCCCCCTGTCGGATTCGAACCGACGACCTACGCATTACAAGTGCGTTGCTCTGGCCAGCTGAGCTAAGGAGGCGTGCCGGAGCAGTCTAACCAACTCGGCGGCCCCTACCTGCGCAATATTCGGGACCCAGGACTGCTGACAGATTCGAAAACGCCAGGTAGCGTCACCTCAGGTTCACTCCAGTGGACCACACCACTCCCTACTCGGATCGTCCGGCACGTTCCTGCCGGTGGAGGAGAAGAATCGTCATGGCCAGTGTCACGTTCGACAAGGCGTCCCGCGTCTACCCCGGCTCCACGAAGCCGGCCGTGGACCAGCTCGAGATCGACATCGAAGACGGTGAGTTCCTCGTCCTCGTCGGTCCTTCCGGTTGTGGCAAGTCGACCTCCCTGCGCATGCTCGCGGGTCTCGAGGACGTCAACGGCGGCGCGATCCGCATCGGTGACCGCGACGTCACGCACCTGCCGCCGAAGGACCGGGACATCGCCATGGTGTTCCAGAACTACGCGCTCTACCCGCACATGTCCGTCGCGGACAACATGGGCTTCGCGCTGAAGATCGCCGGGATCAACAAGACGGAGATCCGGGCGAAGGTCGAAGAGGCCGCCAAGATGCTGGACCTCACCGACTACCTGGACCGGAAGCCGAAGGCGCTCTCCGGTGGTCAGCGTCAGCGTGTGGCGATGGGCCGCGCGATCGTGCGTGAGCCGCAGGTCTTCCTCATGGACGAGCCGCTGTCGAACCTCGACGCCAAGCTCCGTGTGTCGACGCGTACGCAGATCGCCTCCCTGCAGCGCCGCCTCGGCATCACCACCGTGTACGTCACCCACGACCAGGTCGAGGCCCTCACCATGGGTGACCGGGTCGCGGTCCTCAAGGACGGTCTGCTCCAGCAGGTCGACTCGCCGCGCAACATGTACGACCGCCCGGCGAACCTCTTCGTGGCCGGCTTCATCGGCTCCCCGGCGATGAACCTCATCGAGGTCCCGATCACCGACGGTGGCGTGAAGTTCGGCAACAGCGTCGTCCCGGTCTCCCGTGCGGCGCTCTCCGCCGCCGCCGACCGCGGTGACCGCACCGTCACGGTCGGCATCCGTCCCGAGCACTTCGACATCGTCGAGCACGGCGGCGCCGCCGCGCAGACCCTCACCAAGGGTTCCGCCGACGCCCCGGCCGGTCTCGCCGTCTCCGTCAACGTCGTCGAGGAACTCGGCGCCGACGGTTTCGTCTACGGTGCCGCGCAGGTCGGTGGCGAGCACAAGGACCTGGTCGTCCGCGTCGGCGGCCGTGCCGTTCCGGAGAAGGGCACGGAGCTGCACGTCGTGCCGCGCCCGGAGGAGCTGCACGTCTTCGCGACGTCGACCGGTGAGCGCCTCACCGCCTGACGTCCTCCCCGTTGTACGACGGCCCCCGCACCTCGACGCGAGTCGAGGCGCGGGGGCCGTTCGCATGTCGCGTGGCGGATACGGGTTTCGGATCGGCCGACGCCAAATACCCCGGCACTTCGGGCAATTCACTCCGGCACGTCAACCCATGATTCGAAAAGACTCCTCGAACCATCCCCCGCAAGAGTGACGAAATGTCGTCGATTCATCACTGACCGCTACGCTCGCCTGCGTGACCCACACCGCGCGCCGAATCGGCCGAACCCTCGCTCTCGTACTGCCCGTCGTCATGGTCCTCTCCGGGACCCTCGCGGTCACCCGCGTGTCGTGGTCGGCGCACAACACGGAGTCGCAGTTGCTGACCGCTGCCTCCGAGACCACCGTGTCCAAGCGCACCAAGACGCCGCGCGCCGCGCAGGACGTCCTGCGCGACAAGCTCCTCGTGGAGATGAGGGAGAAGGACCCGGGCGTCGCGCTCACCGAGTTGCAGCGCGCCGTCGAGGCACGTCCGTCGATGGCCCGGCACTGCATGTCGATCGCGAAGGCGCTGGGCAAGGCCGCCGTCGACCAGTACGGACCGACACGCGCGCACCGTTTCTCCCGTCCGGTCTGCGACACGTCGTTCGCCTCGGGCGTGGCGCAGTTCAGCTGATCCCCCGCCTGGGCACGGCATATCGTGCCTGGCATGCATACGTATCCGACGCAGGCCGTGATCCTGGCGGGTGGCCAGGGCTCACGGCTGCGCCCGTACACCGATGACCGTCCCAAGCCGATGGTCGAGATCCCTGGAACCGGGACCCCGATCATCGGCCATCAGCTTGCCTGGCTGGCCGCCGAGGGTGTCACCGACGCCGTGATCTCGTGCGGCCATCTTGCCGATGTGCTGCGGGACTGGCTGGACTCGGCCGATCTCCCGTTGCGCGTCACGACCGTCGTCGAGACCGAGCCGCTGGGCCGGGGCGGCGGTCTGAAGCACGCCGCGACGCGGCTGCCCGCCCCGTCGGAGCCCTGGTACGCGACCAACGGCGACATCTGGACGCGTTTCTCGCTGCGGGAGATGGCCGCGTTCCACACCGAGCGGGATGCCACGGCGACGCTCGCGCTGGCCCGTCCGCGGATTCCGTGGGGTGCGGTGGAGACGGACGCTTTCGGGCACATCACGGACTTCATCGAGTCGCCCCCTTCGCCGTACCTGATCAACGCGGGGGTGTACGTCTTCGCACCCGGGTTCACGGCGCTGCTGCCGGACATCGGTGACCATGAGCGGACGACGTTCCCGCGGCTGGCGCGGGAACGCAGGCTGGCCGGGTTCCCGTTGCCGCACGGGGCGTACTGGCGGGCGATCGACACCGCGAAGGACCTGACGGAGGCGGCCAGGGAGCTGAACGCCCAGCGGGGCTCCTGAAGGCCGCGCACGACTTCGCGAGCCCGCATTGCTCGACCGCGTGCAAGACCGCGTGTGACACC
>NZ_JBHXRD010000047.1:0-51369 GCF_042717325.1 Streptomyces sp. NPDC058637
TGGATCTTCGTGGCATGGGCCTCGCCCAGCGCCCCGCCGAAGATCCGGAAGTCGTGCGCGTAGACGAAGACCGTGCGGCCCTCGACCGTCCCCCAGCCGGTGATCACACCGTCCGTGTACGGCCTCTTCTCCTCCAGGCCGAACCCGGTCGCCCGGTGCCGGCGCAGCTGCTCGACCTCCTTGAACGAATCCGGATCCAGCAGCAGATCGATGCGCTCCCGGGCGGTCAGCTTGCCCTTGGCATGCTGCGCCTCGGTCGCCCGGTCGCTCGGTCCGCGCAGCGCTTCGGCGCGGATCACCGCCAGTTCGCCCCGTGTTTCCGGTGGCATGTCCAACCCCTTCGTCGTGTCTGCTGGTCCGGTCAGTGCCCCGCGTCCACCGTGCGGGCGACGCGTGAGTCGACGTAGTCGCACAGGGCGTGCAGCGCCCGGCGTGCCGGGCCCGGCGGCAGCACGTCCAGCGCTGCCCGGGCGAGGTCGAGCCGGTGGCGCAGATGGGCCTCGGCGCCCGCCGGGGCGGGCGACACCGCGAACAGTCGCAGTGCGCGCCGGCGGTCGGCCGGGTCCTCCAGCGGTCCGGCCGACAGCAGTTCCCGCAGCTCGGCACCGGCCGGGCGCCCGTCCGCGACGGCCAGGAGCACCGGCAGGCTGGGGGCCCCGGCGGCCAGGTCCGCGCCCTGCTCCTTGCCGGTGCGCGAGGCGGGCGCGACGAGGTCGAGGAGGTCGTCGGATATCTGGAAGGCGATGCCCAGCTGGCGTCCGTACTCGATGAGGGCGCGTCCGTGCGCGTCCGGGGCACCCGCGCGGAGCGCGCCTGCCCCCAGCGCCATGGCGAGCAGGGCCGCCGTCTTGCCCGAGGCGACCTGGAAGTAGTGGGCGACGGGGTCCTCACCCTCGTCGGGCCCGGTCATCTCGCGCAGTTGGCCCACGACCAGCTCGCTCGCCACATCGGCCTGGAACCGCACCATGTCCGGGCCGAGTTCGGCGGCGAGCCGGGCGGCGCGGGCCAGCAGCCAGTTGCCGCCGGCCACGGCCAGGCGCGCGCCCCAGAGGGCGTTGGCGCTGACCACTCCGTGTCTCAGCTCCGCCCCGTCCATCACGTCGTCGTGGTAGAGGGAGGAGATGTGGACGAGTTCGGCGATCACGGCGGCCTCGACGACCCCGTCC
The DNA here is from genome assembly GCF_042717325.1 of Streptomyces sp. NPDC058637. Classification (NCBI taxonomy): domain Bacteria; kingdom Bacillati; phylum Actinomycetota; class Actinomycetes; order Kitasatosporales; family Streptomycetaceae; genus Streptomyces; species Streptomyces sp. NPDC058637. The sequence continues at coordinate 1,167 of NZ_JBHXRD010000047.1, forward strand.
CGCCAGGACTCCCCGAACTCCGCGCCGAGCAGTACCAGCAGCGGCCGCAGCCGTTTGCCTCCCGCCGTCGCGATGTGGCCCGTGAGCTCGGCCACGCGTGGATCGGGGGCGTCCGACGCACAGTCCAGCAGGCGCTTCTCGACGGCGAGCAGGGACTGGGCCGTCCGCTCCCGGAACAACGGGTCGTGTGCGGCCATGTGTACGAGCAGCTCGGAACCGGGCAGGGCCGTGACAGTCATGTCCTCGTCCTTTTCTCGGCGGTCTCGCGGCGCCGTGGACGTACACGGCGGGCACGACACGCAGTGGACCCGACGGTCCGGTCTCACGCGGGGACCGGACCCCCGGCGTCCCGGCGGTACGGGGGGGGGATCGCCCGCCGGACAGGCAGGCTCCGCGATCGGGGCGAGCACTGCGCCTGACGCGTCCATGGAACTGCCCGCGCACCGCGCCGGGCAATACCCGCTTCAGGAAGCTGCCAGCGGACGGGGCACGGGCGCCCAGGTGTGCGTCCCGGGAAGCGGAATATAGAAAACGCATAGGTATGTACCCAACCCTGGAGCGGACGCCCGGCAGGGGCGGTTCGAGGAGGAGGGACACATGGGCGAGGACGCCGCACCGGATCCGGCCGAGGTACCGGACGCCCCGGCACGGACCGGGGCGCAGTGGCACGGGTGTGCGCCGAAGGACACTCCCGACGGGTGCGGGCCGGAGGAGGACATCGCGTACACGGAGGAGGACCGGGCCGCGGACGACCAGGGGCTGCGCTGGGCGGCGTTGCTGGCGGCGTTCATCAACGACGTGCAGCCGCCCCCGCCCGGTCCCTCGGCCGGCTGACCGGGACGTGCCGGGTCAGGAGTGCTGCGACGGACGCCGCTCACGCACCAGTAACCGGACCAGCGGTGTGCACCGGTAGCGCTCCTGCGCCGGCACGTCGGACGGGCCGCCGCCCGCCGGGAGCGGCGGAATACCGCCCGGTCCCACCTCCGTGCCCTCGCCGGCCGCCGCGCTCCCCCGGGCCGTTCCGGCGGTGAGCTCCAGCAGCCCGCCCTCCACCAGAGCGTCCAGGGCCCCACGCGTCCGGTCCTCCGTCCAGTTGAGCCGCTGCGCGGCGCCGGCGGGCGAGAAGTCACCCGGCTCCGTCCGGGCCAGGGTGCGCAGGACCGGACGCAGCGGCGGTTCGAGCCGCATGACGCCCGCCCTGAGCACGGTCCACAGCTCCTGGACCCCCTCCCCCCACTCGTCCGGCCGCACCTCTCCGTTCTCCAGCCTGTCGACCAGCCTGCTCACCGGCCACTGCGGGCGGGCGACCAGCCGGGCCGCACAGAACCGCAGCGCCAGCGGCAGGCCCTCGCAGAGCTCCAACAACTGCCGGGTGGCGCCCGGTTCGGCGTCGAGGCACTCCTGGCCGACACGGGAGGACAGCAGCTCCCGCGCCTCCGCGTCGTCGAGCCGTCCGACCCGCACCGCCCTGACGCCCTCCGTGGAGACGAGGTGCCGGCCACCGCTGATCAGCACCCGGCAGCCGGATCCGCTCGCCAGCAGGGGCCGCACCTGGCGTTCGTCGGACGCGTTGTCGAGCACCACGAGGATCCGGCGACGGGACAGGGCGCTGCGGTAGAGCTGTACGCGCTCGTCCAGCGTGGCGGGCAGGTCCTCGGCCCGTACGTACATCAGCGCGCGCAGGAAGCTGCCGAGCACGTCCAGCGGGTCCTTGGGGCGGCCCGCCTCGTCGCGCAGATCGATGTAGAGCTGGCCCTGCCGGAAGTCGTCACGGCAGGCGTGCCCCGCGCGTACGGCCAGGGCCGAGGTGCCCACCCCGGCCGCGCCGGTCAGGACGACCCCCCGGTACGGACTCCGGCTGTCGCACAACTCCGCTACGACGCGAGCGAGTTCGGAGCGACGTCCGACGAACCCGGCCGTGTCCGTCGGCAGCATCGCGGGGACCAGACCGTTCCACGGACTGTGTGTGGCCCGCCGCGGTACGCCGTCCGGCACGAGGGGTGTCTGCGGGGCGGACCCGGCGCGCCGCACGGTAAGGGTCAGGGGTTCGGCGCCGGCCGGACCGGGCAGTTCCTCCAGCAGTACCGCGCGGTGCAGCGCGCGCAGCGCCGCCCCCGGGGCCACACCCAGTTCCGCCTGGAGGACCCGGCGGCCCTGTTCGTACACCCGCAGCGCGTCCATCTGCCGGTCGCAGCGGTACAGCGCGGTCATCAGGTGTCCGCGCAGCGACTCCCGGGCCGGGTTCTCCGCCACCAGCCGGGTGAGCTCCGGGAGCGCGGCATCGTGTCGGCCCAGGGCGAGGACCGCCTCCATGCGGTGGTCCACCGCCCGTAGCCGTGCCTCCTCCAGCAGGGGGAGCTCGGTCCTGGCCAGGAGTTCCGTGACGTCCGACAGCGCGGGACCTCGCCACAGCCCCAGCGCGGGTTCGAGACTGGCCGCGGCCTCCGCGTAACGGCGCTGCGCGAGGTACTGGCGCCCCTGCTCGGCGAGCTGCTGGAAGGTCTTCCAGTCGAATCGGGACGAGCCCAGGACCAGGCCGTAGCCACGGTGTTTCCGCACCAGCCTGAGGCCGGGCTCGCAGCTGCGCCGCAGCCGGGAGATGTAGGTGTAGAGCTGCGCGGACTTCGTCGCGGGCGGTGTGGGTCCCCACAGCAGTTCGGCGAGCCACAGATCGGAGACGAACCGCCCCGGGGAGATGAGGAGCGCCGCGAGCACCGTGCGCTGCTTGGCGGCGGTGAGCGGGATACGGACCCCGCGGGCCCAGATCTCCGTCGGGCCGAGGATCCTGAACTCCATCTGCGGTACGGACTCCTGCTGCCGCGTCAGTACGGGCCGCCCCACGTCCTGGTGGGGGGAGCTCATCCGCCGGACGCCTCGCCCAGTCGCAGCGCCGCGTCGATGACGGCACCGCCGAACTCCCGCGCGGGCTCCCTGGTCAGCACCGAGGCCGGACCCGACAGGGAGAGCGCCGCGACCACCCGGCCGCCGGGCCCGCGCACGGGAGCGGCCAGCGTGACGACGTCGGTGTCCCAGATGCCGGTGCTCTGCGCCCAGCCGCGGCGGCGCACCTGCGTCAGCGCGGCGGCGGTGAAACGCGCCCGGGCGACGCCCGCGTACAGCACTTCGGGGTCCTCCCAGGCGAGCAGCACCTGGGCCACCGCCCCGGACCGCAGGGTGAAGGCGGTCCCCACCGCCACCGCGTCCTTCTCCGCCGTGGCGGCCTCCGCACCGGCCACGCACAGCTGCCCGCCGTCGCAGCGGCGGTGCAGGCGGGCACCGGCGCCGGTCCGGTCGCGCAGCTCCGGCAGCACGGTCCCGGCCAGGGCCAGCATGCGGTCACCGTGCACGACGACCGCCATCTCCCCAAGTCGTGGTCCCAGTTGGAACCGTCCCCGGGAGTCACGGGTGACGAGGCGGAGCCGCTCCAGCGCCTGGGCCAGCCGGTGGGCGGTGGGCCGTGTCAGCCCCGAGACCACGACGATCCGGGACAGCGAGGCCGGGCCGTCCTCCAGCACACTCAGCAGCAGTGACGCCTTGTTGAGCACGCCGACCCCGCTGTCGTGGGGCAGGGGGGCGAGGTCGGGGTAGGGCAAGGTGGTCATCGAACACCCTCCAGGGACTCGGCCGGCGCACCGGTCGGATCGGCGCGCCGGGCGATGAGGTAGAAGTGGCCGCCGGCGAACGCCCGTCGGGCAGGTCCGGCGGGAGCGAAGTCGGCCCGCGCCGCCGGGCCCGCACCGGCCGCCCGTGAATCGTGTCCACCGGTGCGGCAGCGGGCCGGGCGGGCGCTTTGCCGACGGCGGGTGGCCCCGCTCCCGGGGCCTGCGTGGAGCGGGGGTACCACGGCAGTCGTCACGTCCGGGGTCTCCGGAGTGGTCCTGTCCGTGCCGGCGACCTCGGCGATCGGCGTCTCGTCGTCCGTGCGCGAGGGGCGGGGGGTGAGGCGGTGCGGGGCCCTGCGGGTCACGCCCCGGCGGCGGGTCGCAGCCCTGCGGCGGCGGAACCGTCCGCCGCCCGTGCCGGCCTTCATTCTGTTCGCACCTCGCGTCGGCGGTACTTCTCGGCGGTACTGCGCCGGGGCGCGCAGGCGGACCCGGTCGACGCAGCCAGTTGTAGCCGCCCGCTTCCCGGCCCGACAACGGCAACTTCAGGAAGCTGCCAGTACCGACCCGCGCCGCCTGCCCGTCAGGCCTCCGCGGCGGGAGGCGCCGGCTGCTGCCTGGGACCCTCGATCCCGCCGAGCAGGCCGAGCTCGGCGGCCCGTACGCCCGCCTGGAAGCGCGAGCTGGCGTCGAGCAGCGTCATGACCTCCGCGACGTACCGCCGGTAGGTGCGTACGGACACGATGAGTTCCCGTGCGGCCACCTCGTCGGTGACCCCCGCACGCAGGGCTCCGAGTATCTGCCGGGCGAGATCGGTGCGGCAGTGGTCACCGAACGTGATGCGCGCGGCGGCGGGCACCGCGTTGCGCCACACGCCTTCGTAGAGGGTGCGGAGCGTGCTGATGACGTCGGGCACCTTGATGAGCGACGCGCGGCGACCGGTCGACGACTCGGCCGAGACCAGCGACACCGATCCGTCGACGATCACGGCCTGCAGGGGTGGGACCCGCGCCACCCGGATCTCGATGGGTGAGCCCAGTGCGAGCTGCTCACGCACGAAGTCCTCGTCGATCATGGCCGGGGAGCACAGCAGCCGCAGCCGGACGCTGTCGGGCACCATGTAGGTCAGTTCGCGCAGGGACCCCTTCGCCTCGGCGCCGCAGCTCGGCCCCGAGGCGAGCACCACGTCTATGGTCGACCGGGCCTGCAGCACCAGCTTGCGGGCCTCGCTCAGCACCTCCGCCCGCTGGCCGTCCACGGCGATGATCTGGTGGTCCCACGAGACCCTGTTGCGATGCCGCTCCACCGTCGATTCGATCAGGGCGCGGACCTGGAGCAGTGCCTGCTCGATGGCGTCCTGTCCCTCGTCCGGCCCTTCGCCACCGCGGGCCGGCGGGCCGGCCGCCTCCTCGCCGGTCCCCTTCGGCCTCCGCGGATCGCCGCCGCCCGCATCCGGGCCCGTCGCAGGTGTCGTCCTGGTCATCTTCCTGTTGCCCCCGTTGATCAACGGCGGGTGTCACTGCACGGGCTGACGGATCAGCACCGGTCCAGCAACCCCAGCTCCACCGCGCGAACCCCCGCCTGAAAACGGGAGTTCGCCCCGAGTACGCGCATGATCGCGGCGACATGGCGCCGGTAGGTCCGCAGAGACACGTCGATCTCCCGCGCGGCCACGTCGTCGGTGCGCCCCGCACGAAGCTGTTCGAGGATCCGGCACGCCAGTTCGCTGCGGAGACTGCGGTCCAGCAGGAGCTCGTCGGCGACCGGGCGGGCGACGGCCCAGGCACCCGCGAACAGCAGATCGAGTGCTCCGACCGCCGCGGGGTCGGTGATGACCGCCGCGTGCCGGCCTCCCGATCCGTCACCGGACTGGACCAGAGCGGTCCGGCCGTCGACGATCAGTGCCTCACGCAGCTCACCGTTCGTCATACGCACTTCGAGCGAGGTCTCTGCGAACCCCTGCCGGGAGTCGGCGGACAGTTCGAGCGCCCGGCCCGCCGCGAGCAGCCGCACCGCGAGCTGGCCCCGTCTCCTCGGCGTCGTCGAAGGCGCCACGGCTCCGGCCACCGTCCTGATCACCACGGCCGAGTGCTTCCAGTTGCCGCTGACCGCGAGATGGGCCGAGTACTTCGCACCCGCCATGACGCGCTTCACGGCGTTGTCCACCGAGCCGTCGTCCGCCCGCACCAGCAGCGACGCGCCGCCCGGCCGACTGCGATGCATCGAGACCGAGGACTCGATCAGTGCCCGCGCCTCCAGCAGCGCGCGCTCCACGGAATCGACACCACGCACACCCTCAGGCGCATCCGTCACCCCCGAACCCATTCCGCTCCCTCACCCACTAATTCGACCGGCCCGGGAAACAATCACCCGCGCTGGATTCATTCCCCAAAGGCTCCACGGAGCCGAAAGAGGTTGATAGATAAATCGATTACGTATCCCTTGGGCACTAACGCGCCAACGCCCAACTTTCCCAGACATTAGATCTAGGACGTGAACCAGTCAACGGCCGACCGGAACAAGCGGACGGATCGGGTCCGCGATTTCCCCCTCAGCCGGTCCCGACCCCATCCCGCGGAGCCAATTTGTCACCAAGCTGCATCCGGGCCACCTATTCGAGCCCTTCACATTCCGCTTACTCTGCCGTATGTGATCGCGTGGTCACCCACCGGAGCCGAAGCTGTCCGGTAGCGGCCATCGGTCTCTGCAACGCGATGACCCCGCCTACCCTCCGTCAATGACCGAATTCCACGCCCCCGCGGCGACCGACGCGGCCGTCCGGTGGTGGCTGTCGACCGGGGAGAACCCCGATCCGGCCGATCTGTCCCTCCTGGACGCCGGCGAGCGCGACCGGCTGAGCCGCATCGAACACCCCCGCCTCGCGGCCGAGTTCACCGCGAGCCGCGCGGGCACCCGGCGCGCGCTCTCGGATCTCCTCGACGTCGAACCGACGGAGATCGGGCTGGGAAGGCTGCCCTGTCCCGGCTGCGGGGACCAAAGGCATGGACCACCTGCCGTCGTCCGCCCTCCGAGCCCCTTCCGGATCAGCATCTCCCACTCCTCCGGATGCTTCCTCCTCGCGGTCGCCCGGGTCCCGGTCGGCGTGGACGTCGAGCGGATACGCGCCGTGGACACCGATTCGATGGCGCGGGTCGCGCTCACCGCCGCCGAGCACCTGCACGTCCGGAACGCCCCGCCCGGCATCGAGCGGAGCAGGGCGTTCCTGCGCTGCTGGACACGGAAGGAGGCGGTGCTCAAGGCGATCGGCATCGGCCTGGCCACGGACCTGACGGGCATCGAGACCCACCCGGACCACCCGGACCCGGCCAGGGTCACGGCGGGCATCCCGGGCACTCCGGACGCCTGGGCCGTGCGCGCTCTGCCGTTGCCGGCGGACTGGACTGCAACCGTGGCACTGCCACACAGCGTCTCCATAGGTGTGAACAGCCTTCGGCAGCACTGAACCGCTCGAACAATACCGACAATCCCCACCCGATATTCCGCTATACGTCCCCCTGCTCGCAATGCCGTGTTCCCCGCGCGGACAACAAACCGACGCCCCGGCGAATCCTTTTACTACTTGTGGGTAGCACCCACCTCACGCGGATAATCGCCGCGTCACTCCGGCGTGCGCGAAACTCCGGGGGCCGTGAGGAATACGCGCGCGTGCGCTCGCGGCCTCACGAATGAATAACGAATCGCCCGTCCGGGCACTGCCGGGCGGACGCCCGCTCCGTCGACGGGGCGCCCGCTCCGTCGACGGGGGCACCGGGGGCGCGGCTCCCGTCCGGCCCTCGGTCCGGGGCGGGGAGCCCGCCGCTATTCTCGTGCACGGTCTGCCACGGCCGTACGGGGGAGGAAGCACACCATGGAGCAGCTGGGTTCCGGCGATCCGCAACGCATCGGCGGCTACCGCCTGCTGGGCCGTCTCGGCGCGGGCGGGATGGGCAGGGTGTTCCTGGCCCGCTCCGACCGCGGCCGTACCGTCGCCATCAAGCTGGTCCGGCCCGAGCTCGCGGCGGAGCAGCAGTTCCGCGACCGCTTCCGTGCGGAGGTCCTGGCAGCCCGCCGGGTCGGAGGTGCCTGGACCGCGCCGGTGCTCGACGCCGACACGGAGGCCGCGGTGCCGTGGGTGGCCACGGGATACGTCGCCGGACCGGCGCTCCAGCGGATCGTCTCGGGCCGTCCCGGCGTCCCGGTGTCCGAGTCGGGGGCGTACGGTCCGCTCCCGGAGCGCTCCGTACGCATCCTGGCGGCCGGGCTCGCGGGCGCCCTTCAGGACATCCACGGGGCGGGACTGATCCACCGTGACCTGAAGCCGTCCAACGTCCTGATGACGATCGACGGGCCTCGGGTCATCGACTTCGGCATCGCCCGCGCGCTGGAGACGGTCGCGGACGGCGGTCTCACCCGTACCGGGGCGCTCATCGGATCGCCCGGCTTCATGGCACCCGAGCAGGTGCGCGGGGAGCGGGTGACGACGGCGTGCGACGTGTTCTGCCTCGGCTCCGTCCTGGCGTACGCGGCCACCGGCCGGCTTCCGTTCGGCGTGGCGGACACCGGGGTGCACGCGCTGATGTACCGGATCGCGCAGGAGGACCCGGATCTGACCGGCGTACCCGTGGACCTGGTCGAACTGATCCGGGACTGCCTGGCCAAGGACCCAAAGGCGCGGCCCTCCACGGACGCCGTCCTGGAGCGGCTGGGCGAGACGGAGTCGGCGGAGCCCTGGCTGCCCGGTGCGCTGATCGCCCAGCTCGGCCGGCACGCGGTGGAGCTGCTGGATTCCGAGGACCCGGAGGAGAGCCCGCACCCGCCCCCGTCCGGACAGTCCCCGGCGCCCGCGCACACCCCCGCCGCCCCGCTGACCCCGCCCGCCCCGGGTCCGCACCGGCAGCCGCCGGTCACTCCGCACGCGCGGCCCGCCCCGGCGGGCCCACCGCAGTCCCCGCCGCCGTCCTACGGCTACCCGCGGCAGCATCCCGCCCCGGGGCTCGGCAACGGGCACGGCAACGGGTACGGCTACGGGTCCACCACGCCGTACGGCCCGCCCCGATTCGCCGCCCCCGTCCCTCCTCCCGCGCCGCGGCGCCGCCGCTCGGCGGGCTGGACCGTGCTGCTGGTCGCGGTCGCCGTGCTCGTCGCGATCGGCGCGGGCTGGTCGGTCTACACGTTCATGGGGGACGGCGACGGGCACACCACGGCCTCGCCGACCCCGACCGGGTCCCGTTCCCCCTCCGATCCGGGCTCCGGGCCGTCCGCCTACGGGAAGAGCGGTACGGGCGTCGTCCCCGACGGCTATCTGGGCACCTGGTCGGCAGCCGTCGAGGGCGGCGGCGGGCGGTCCACCCGACGGCTCGTCATCCAGCAGGGCGAGGTGGGCGACACGGTCCTGTCCCTCACGGCGGACGGCCCGCTCGGCACCGGGGGCTCGTACCACTGCGTGTTCCAGGCACCGTTGGAGACCGAGCCGTCCCCCGGCTCCCCGGTCCGCGTCGGCTCCTCCGAGGTCACGGTCGGCGAACCGATGTCGTCGTGCACCCCGGGCAGGCCCACCGTCCTGACCCTGCTGCCCGACGGCACCCTGCGCCGCGAGATCGCGGACACCGGCGAGAGCCTGACGTACACGAAGACGGGCTGACCCGTCGGCCGCCGGGACTGTCAGTGGTGCCGCATAGCGTCTCGTCCCGACCGTGTCGTACGCCGGACGAGAGAGGCCCCCACCGTGGAATTCCGTATGGAGCGTGGCGCACTGACCGACGCCGTGGCCTGGGCCGCGCGGGTGCTGCCGGCCAGGTCCCCCGTTCCCGTACTGGGCGGACTGCTGCTCGACGCGGCCGACGGGCGACTGCGGGTGTCCGGGCTGGACTTCGAGGCCTCGGCCCGGGTCGAGGTGGAGGCGCACACCGCCCGGTCCGGGAAGGTGCTCGTCATGGGGCGCCGGCTGCTCGACATCTGCAAGGTGCTGCCCGAGGGGCCCGTGGAGTGCGCGGTGGAGGGCTCCCGGTTCACGGTGTCCGGGGACGGCGCCCGGTTCGGGCTCTCGGTGCTCCCGCTCGACGACTACCCCGCGCTGCCGCCGCTGCCGGAGGTCCGCGGGGTGGTGGACGCCGCGGAGTTCGCCGCTGCGGTCGCCCATGTCACGGTGGCCGCGGGGCGGGACGACACCCTGCCCGCGCTCACCGGGATCCGCATCGCGCTCGACGGCTCCACGATGACGCTGGCGGCCACCGACCGGTACCGCTTCGCGGTGCGCTCCCTGCCCTGGCGGGCGGCGGTGCCCGACGCGACGGCCGATGTCGTGGTGTCGGCCCGCCGGCTGTCCGAGATCGCGCGCTCGTTGGGCCGCTCGGGTGCGGTCAGTGTCGCCCTGGACGCGGGCTCGGCAGGCTTCGAGCACGCCGGGACGCGCACGACGGTGCGCCTCCTGGACGGCCGGCTGCCGCGCCACGACAAGCTGTTCGCACTGGCGGGCCCCACGGCCGCGGTGCTGGACAGGGCCCGGTTGGTGGAGGCCGTCAAGCGTGTCTCCGTGGTGGCGGACGGCGGCAGTCCGCTGCAGCTGACCTTCTCCCCCGGCCCCGACGCCTCGGTGCTGCTGCAGGCGGGCTACGAGGACGACATCGCCTCCCAGCGGCTGCCGGCCGTGTGGGAGGGCGCCGAGGAGATGACGGTGGCGTTCAACCCCGCGTACCTCATGGACGCCCTGTCCTCCTTCGAGGATCCGACGGTCCGGATGAGCCTGATGGGGCCGGGCCAGCGCGCCATGATCACGGGCGGGGAGGACGCGGACGCCCCCGCGCACCAGCATCTGCTGATGTCCGTGAAGCCGGCGCTGCTCTGACGGAGCCCGGGGTACGCCCACCCCGGCCGGCCTCATCCGGGCAGGATCGCCGTCTCCCCGACGGCGGCGAGCAGCCAGATGGGGAATTCGGGGTCCGCCTGCCCCACGGCCAGCCCGATCCACCGGCCACCGGCCCGGGACCCCGGCGCGTGAGGCGGGTGAGGCGCGTCCGGCCCGCCCGGGGGCGGCCGCCAGACCTGCATGCTGCCCGCCAGGTTGCAGAGCCGGCCCATCGGTTCGGGGGCGGGTGCGCCCTCCTGGCTCCCCTCCAGGTACGGCCAGAGGTCGACGGTCTCGGGCTCGCCCCAGCGCTCGGTCAACGCGGTCGCCAGGGCGCTGAACTCGTCCTCGATCTCCTGCTCGGCCGGTTCGACACGCTCCGGGGACCGGTCGTCCCAGAAGTCCTGGCTCGCCCGCAGGATCAGCAGATGGTGTCCGGGACCACTGCTGTGTACGCCGCTGTCCTCGCTCTCCTCCCCGGCGGGGAAGGGCAGGGCGAGGAGCCCGTCGATCCGGGCGAGCCCGCCCTCGGCGCCGGCGGGCGGTGGGGCGCTGTCGTCGGTGGTCATGAGCGTGATCCTGTCAACCGCCGTTCCCGGCGGACGAATCGGGGGGCGTACCGGCCGGAGCCGGGTACGCCCCCCGTCCCTCGGGGTGGGGCCGAGTTCAGCAGCTCAGGTTCGAGCCGGGCGTGGTGCCGAGGATCTGGACGAAGGCCCTGTACTTGTCGATGCGGCTCTGGACCTGGGCGGGGTTGCCGCCGTTGCACTCGATGCTGCCGTTGATCGAGCGGATGGTCTCGCCGAATCCGGCACCGTTGACCATGGCGTTGTGGGGCGTCATGGTGCCGGGGCCGGACTGGGTGTTCCAGTACCAGAGCCCGGTCTTCCAGGCCACGGACGCGTTCTGCTCCACCTGCCAGGGGTTGCCCAGCAGGTCGATGCCGAGCGCTTCACCTGCGGCCTTGTAGTTGAAGTTCCAGCTGAGCTGGATCGGACCGCGGCCGTAGTAGGCGGCCTGACCGGCCGGGCAGCCGTAGGACTGGCTGCGGTCGCAGTAGTGCGGGTAGTTGGCGGTGTTCTGCTCCACGATGTGCACCAGACCACCGGTCTCGTGGTTGACGTTGGCGAGGAACGCCGCCGCCTCCTGCTTCTTGACCGTGTCGCTGCCGGTCTTGGCGAAGCCGGGGTAGGCGCTCAGGGCCGCGGTGAGACCGCTGTAGGTGTAGAACGAGTTCCGGTTCGGGAACATCTGGTTGAACTGGGACTGGCTGACGACGAAGCCCGAGGGGTCGGGCTGCCCCGGGTCCGTGCCGCCGGAACCGCAGCTGCCCTGATCGGCCCAGACGTCGGCCGAGCCCGGGGCCTCGTTCTGCGTCCACCACTTCGCGGACCAGTTGTGCCCGTTGTACGAGGCCGCGCCGCCGCCCCAGTAGACGGCGGAGGAGCTCCAGGCCGGGGCGCACGCGGCCGCCGAGGCGGTGGTGGCGGGGAGGAAGACGAGCATCGCGACGACCGCGCCCAGCGCGGTGATCAGGCTCATGACACGTTTGACCACGTGATCACTCCTTCGACGCGGCGCCCGCGTGAGCGCGCGCCGCCATGGGGGGTACGACCACTCAACCGTCGATGGTCTGGACCTGTCAAGGTCTAGACCAGAATCCGGCTTCCTGCCGTCCGCTTCCAACTGGTGCCGCGCACAGGCTTGTTGAACGCCGGGCGAACTTCACCGTAAGGAATCCGGCGGCCCGCCCGCCCCTGGCCGGCGCGCCGTACGGTGGCGCGACCGGTACCCCGCACCCCTGAGGGAGCGCGAGCATCCATGGCGTGGTTCGAGCCCGAGAACGTCATCGCCGTCCTCACCGCCGCCCTCGGCGTGGCGACGTCGGCGGGCGTGCTCTGGTACGAACGCCGCGTCCCCCGCCGCAAACGCATCGGCTACCGCGTCCAGATGGACACCCCGATAGGCAGCGGTGTCAGCCAGGGCCGAGCCAACGTACGGCTCGGACTCTTCAGCGAGACCCCCGACATGGCCGACGCGACGCTCGTCCTGCTCCGGGTGGAGAACGACGGCTCGCAGTCGATCGGGAACGACGACTACACCGGGCGTGGCGAGCAACTGCACGGACTCACAGCCGAGTTCACCGGTCGTACCGTCCGCGGTGTCGCCGTCACCCACTCCCCCGGCGCCGACCATCTGATGGACCACTTCACCCCGGCGGCCGGTCTGCGGCACACGGGGGCGCTCATCCGGCTGCCGCGCGTCCCGCTCAATCGCAACGAGCACTTCAAGCTGCTGGTCCTGCTCACCGGCGCGAACGTGGGCAGCCCGATCAGGGTGACGGGAGGCATCCGGGACGGCGAGGTGTCCCCGAACACGGCGCTGCGACCGGACGAGAAGCCACCCGTGTTCAGCCGCTCGGCCAGGCTCATCACCGTCGCCCTGACCGTCTGCGTCGTCGCGCTCGCCTCGATCATCCTCGTACGGAACGCTCCCCCGCCGCCGATGGAATGCGCACCGGGCAGTCTGACGGTCACCGGCTCCACGGCCTTCGCCCCGGTCCTGGAAGCGGCGGAGCGGGAGCTGGAGAGCAAGTGCGACGGCGTCCGCATCGAGGTCAGGGCGAACGGCAGCGCCGAGGGCCTGCGCTCCCTCGCCGGCGAGGGAGCGAAGCCGGGGGCCGCCGGCACCACCGTCACCCTCTCCGACGGCGTGAGGCCCGAGGCGTACACGGAGCTCGGAGAGACCCCGGTCGGCATCTCGCTCTTCCACCTGGTCGTCAACGACCACGTGGGAGTACAGGACCTCGACCTCGGCACCATCCGGAAGATCTACCGCGGCGAGATCCTCAACTGGAAGGAGGTCGGCGGCCCCGACCTGACGGTCAAGCTGATCAGCAGGGACGCCGGCTCCGGCACCCGCGAGGTCTTCAGACGCCGGGTGCTGGGCAGCAGCGAACCCACCTTCTCCTCCCGCGACTGCACCACCAGGAGCGCCCCGGACGTCCCCTACATCCGCTGCGAGCTCGACGACACGGACGAGGTCCTGTCCACGGTCGCGAAGGTCGAAGGGGCGATCGGCTACAGCGAGCTGCGCGAGGGCACGGAGACGAAGGGGCTGCACCAGCTGGCCATCGACGGCGCACCGGTCCCCTCCATCGAGGACATCGAGTCGTCCCCGTACCCGTTCCGCGAGACCGAGTACGCCTACACCTACGGACGTCCGTCGGCCGGATCGCCCGCCGCGGGCTTCCTGGGCTACCTGAGCCGCGGGGGCGGGCAGGACATCATGTTCGACCACGGCCACCTGCCGTGCGCCACCCCGAAGGGAATGCGGCTGTGCGCCAGGGACTGAACCCGCGGCCACGGGTGTCCGCCGCGTAACGGAACTGCACCACAGCGTGCCGTCCCCGCGCCCGGGCACAGGCCACTGTGCGAGGATCCGATGGTGGATCAGCTGACAGATGACGACCCGTCACATATTGGACCGTACCGCCTTCTTGCCCGTCTGGGAGCCGGTGGTATGGGCGAGGTGTACCTGGCGCGTTCGGCCGGCGGGCGGACCGTCGCCGTGAAACTCGTACGCTCCGAACTCGCCACGGAACCCGAATTCCGCAGGCGCTTCGCGCAGGAGATCGCGGCGGCCCGCCGGGTCGGCGGGCTGTGGACTGCGGCCGTGCTGGACGCGGACACCGACGCCCCGGCGCCCTGGGTCGCCACCGCGTACGTTCCCGGCCCGTCCCTGCACACGGTGCTCGCCGGACGGACCGAGCCGTTGCCGGAGCGCTCGGTGCGCATCCTCGCCCACCGGCTCGCCCAGGCGCTCACCGCGGTCCACACCGCCGGGCTGATCCACCGCGACCTCAAGCCCGCCAACGTCCTGGTGACCATCGACGGGCCGCGCGTCATCGACTTCGGGATCGCGAGGGCCCTGGACGCGGTGACCGCCGACGGCAAGCTGACCCGGACCGGCGCGGTGATCGGGTCGCCCGGCTACATGTCCCCCGAGCAGGTGCGCGGCGAGGCGCTCACACCCGTCAGCGACGTCTTCTCGCTGGGATCGGTGCTGGCGTTCGCGGGTACCCGCCGTCATCCGTTCGGTTCCTCGGAGAGCGGCATGCACGCGGTGATGTACCGGATCGCCCAGGAGGAGCCCGACCTGACCGGGCTCCCGGCCGGACTCACCGAGCTGGTGGGCGCCTGCCTGGCGAAGGACCCCGCCGGCCGGCCCACACCGGCGGAGGTCGTGGCCCGTACGGAGGAGGTGTCCGGGGACACCGAACCGTGGCTGCCGGGCGGGCTGATCGCCGAGCTCGGCCGCAAGGCCGCCGAGCTGCTCGACGCCGAGGGCCCGGGGCAGCGGGCACCGGCCCGGCCGGCCGGGCCGCCGCCGGGTGCCACGCCCCCGCCGCCCCGGCCGGCCGGGGCGGCCGAGGCTGCCCCCACACCTCTCACGGTGCCGCTCACCGGCCCGGAGCCGACGCCGCCCGTCGCGCCCCCGCAGCTGGGTGTCTTCGGCGCGCCCCTCGCAGCCCACCCGGACCTGGGCCCGCAGGCCGTCACCCGGCCCGACGGTGCGGGACCTCCCGGCGGCCGGCCGCGGCGCACCGCGCTGATCGTGACCGCGGCGGTCGCCGCCGTCGCGCTGATCGCGGGCGGGATCACGTACGCGGCCATGAGCGACGGTTCGGACCTGTCGGACGGCAAGGGGGCGGACGCGGCCTCACCGAGCTCTTCGGCACCGAGCCGGAAGCCGTCCACGGACGGCGCGTCCCCCTCGCAGGTTTCCGCCGACCCGTCCGCGGCGGTCGAGGGCGTGATCGACGAGGCGTACCTGGGCACCTGGGAGGGGACGGGCAAGGACAGCGAGCAGCAGCCCCTCTCCTTCCGCCGCGTCACCATCACCCAGGGCGGCGTGGGCGCCGACGTCGCCACGACGTTCAACTCGTTCGACGAGCAACTGTGCAAGGGTGCCGCCGAGCTGGTCTCCTTCGACAACCTGATGGTGCTGGAGTCCAGGGCGGTCACCAGCATCCCGGAGGAAGCCTGCACCGACGGAGGGCGGCAGACGATCCGCGCCGCGGACAACGGCACGCTCATCTGGACGAACGACGACGGCGAGACCGCGGTCCTCACGAAGGGCGTCGAGAACGCGACGCCCATCCCCGCCGAGTTCCTCGGCACGTGGGAGTACGTGGGGACGGGCGAGTCACCGTCCACGGACCAGTTCACCCTCGTGCTGGACCAGGGCGCGTACGGCGAGGTGGTCGCCGAGTACACCAGCGACGGGCCCTCGCACCACTGCGAGATGGAGAGCGTCCTCGTCTACGCGAACAGCGAGGAGCTGCGCATCGGCCCGTCGATCGTGACGGCGGCGGAGCCCGAGGACAGGTGCGAGAACGCCGGTACCCGCACGGTGCAGATGAAGGGCGCCGACGGGCTGTCCATCACCTGGCCGGGCTCGGACGAGAACGACGCGCCGTTCACCTACCGGCGCACCGGCTGACCCCGGACGGAGACGTAAGAGGCCCCCGGCAGTCGCTGCCGGGGGTCTCACCCGCGTCCGGCCGGCCCAACGGACCCCGGGCACCGAGGTCGCGCCACGGCGCGTGGCCGGAACCGCGTCGACGGCCGCCACTGCCGGGGCAGGACGGCCGTCGACGCGCGTGCGACTCCTACAGGAAGGAGTTGATCTCGATGGTCTCGGTGCGGCCGGGGCCGACACCGATCGCGGAGATCGGGGCGCCGGACATCTCCTCCAGCGCCTTCACGTACGCCTTCGCGTTCTTCGGAAGGTCGTCGAAGGTCTTGGCCTTCGTGATGTCCTCGGACCAGCCGGGGAGGTTCTCGTAGATCGGCTTCGCGTGGTGGAAGTCGCTCTGGTTGTACGGGAGCTCCTCGACGCGCTTGCCGTCGATCTCGTACGCCACACACACCGGGATCTGCTCCCAGCCGGTCAGCACGTCCAGCTTGGTGAGGAAGAAGTCGGTGAGGCCGTTGACCCGGGTCGCGTACCGCGCGATCGGGGCGTCGAACCAGCCGCAGCGGCGGTCCCGGCCGGTGGTGACCCCGCGCTCGCCGCCGATCCGGCGCAGCGCCTCGCCGTCCTCGTCGAGAAGTTCGGTCGGGAAGGGTCCGGCACCGACGCGCGTGGTGTACGCCTTGAGGATGCCGATGACCCGGCTGATCTTCGTCGGGCCCACTCCGGATCCGGTGCAGGCACCGCCCGCGGTCGGGTTCGACGAGGTGACGAAGGGGTACGTGCCGTGATCGACGTCCAGCAGGGTGCCCTGGCCGCCCTCGAAGAGCACGACCTTGCCCTCGTCGATGGCGTTGTTCAGGATCAGCGTCGTGTCGGCGACGTACGGCCTGATCTGCTCCGCGTACTGGAGCATCTCCTCGACGATCTTCCCGGCCTCGATCGCGCGCCGGTTGAAGACCTTGGCCAGGAGCTGGTTCTTCTGCTCCAGCGCCGCTTCGACCTTCTGCTCCAGGATCGACTCGTCGTAGAGGTCCTGGACGCGGATGCCCACCCGGTTGATCTTGTCGGCGTACGTCGGGCCGATACCGCGACCGGTCGTGCCGATCTTGCGCTTGCCGAGGAAGCGTTCCGTCACCTTGTCGACGGTGACGTTGTACGGGGTGATCAAATGAGCGTTGCCGCTGATCAGGAGCTTGGACGTATCGACGCCCCGCTCGTTCAGACCGCTCAGCTCGGAGAGCAGGACGGCCGGGTCGACCACGACGCCGTTACCGATGACCGGGGTACACCCCGGCGACAGGATTCCGGAGGGGAGGAGATGCAGTGCGTACTTCTGGTCGCCTACGACAACCGTGTGGCCGGCATTGTTGCCGCCCTGGTAACGCACCACATAGTCGACGGATCCACCGAGGAGGTCGGTGGCCTTCCCCTTGCCCTCGTCACCCCACTGAGCACCGAGCAGCACAAGTGCGGGCACAGGCGTACACCCCTTCCGGGCGGGGCATGTCCAAGGTCAGGGGGCGTACGTAAAGGTCGTACCTGCCGTACGACGATGTACGGCAAAGCCTGAGCCGTCGAACCGGGTGCCCCGGAATAGACGAAGCCCCTGGCGCAATAGCGCAAGGGGCTCTTGCACCAAGATGCTACCCGAGGAAGGACCGAGGTGTCGGCTGCAGAGCCCCCCGGCGACGGCGACCACCAGCTACTTGTGCTCATCGACCCCCTTGCCCGCAGGACCGACGGCGAATCCGTCCGTATCGCGAAGGACGTGCTGAGCGCGGGCGCGCACACGAAAATCTGTCTTCCGGACGGCCCGGAGGAGTTCGCCCGGGCCCTTTCCCGGCGGGGCGGCCGGCGGCCGGTGGTCGTCGGTGACGACCGCGCGCTGCTGCGCGCCGTGGCCCAGCTCCACCGGGAGCGGGAGCTCGCCGAGGGCGTGCTCTCGCTGATCCCGGTCGGCGCGGCGCACACCCTGGAGCTCGCCCACGCGCTCGGTGTGCCCCGGGGCGCGGTGGCGGCGGCGCGCACGGCGCTCGACGGGACCGCGCGCCGGCTGGACCTGCTGGTCGACGACAGCGACGGCGTCGTGCTGGGCGACCTGCGCATCCCCGCCCTCACCTCGGCGCCGGGCGCGGGCGCGCACCACTCGGGGGTCACCGCGGTCTGGGACACCTGCCGCACCCTGATGGCCGCCCTGGTCCGGCCGGCACCGGCCTCGCCCACCGGCCCGCCGCGCGCGTACCGGCTGCGGGTGGAGGCGGACGGGGTCCTGCTGAACGACCTGGACCGGCCGGTCGAGGGCGTCTCGGTGACCACACAGGGCGACGGGGGCCTGGCGGACGTGGTGATCCACACCTCGTCCGGCGAGACGGTGACGGCGGAGAGCAAGGCGGTCACGGTGTCCGGTCCGGACTTCCGCTACCGCGCGGACATACAGGTCGCTGGGCCGGTCAGGACCCGGACGTGGACGGTGCGGGCGGGGGCGTGGGGGCTGATACTCCCGACGGCTGCGGCTGAACCTACGGACCACTGAACCGGCGGGCCCCCAGCCCGCCGGCCCCCTGCCCGCCGGGCCCCCTGCCCGGCGGGCCCCCTGCCCGGCGGGCCTCCCGACCCGCGGTACGAAACCGCCGTCCGCTGCACCGGCGGTAGCGGAAAGACGGCCTCGGGGGCCGAGCCGACAAGGCTCAGCCCCCGCTCCTCGTCCCCCCGCCGCCCCGGCTCTCCCGCCACCGGTCCATCGCCCCCGCCAGCTCCTTCTGCAGGAACTCCAGGAATTCCGCGCTCTCCTCGATCCGCGTCCCAGCCGGCGTGTCCGCGCCCAGGGCCCGCGCCCCCTCCCGGAGCGTGCGTTCCCAGCGCGTCAGCAGCCGGTCCCGGTCGGTGAAGGTGCCGTACCAACCCTCGTCGTGCAGCCGGTAGCGGTCCCGGCGCGAGCCCGGGTCGCGCTCCCGCCCGACCATGCTGGCCTGGGTCAGATAGGTGATCGCGCCGGAGACCGCTGCCGGGCTGATCCGCAGTTGCTCGCCGAGCTCGGCCGAGGTCATGGAGCCGTCGTCGTCCGCGAGGAGCGCCGCGAAGACGCGTGAGGCCGTCCGCTGCATCCCCGCCTCCGTCATCTCGGCAGCGAAGCGCTCGACGAACCGCGCCACGGCCGGCTCGTCCCGTCCGGCACTCTCCCCGGTCCCGCTGGTCATCGCTCCGCCGCCTCCGCCGCTCCGATCATGGAACCGACTTTATACGCTTCTTTAACTTCACAAGATTGTGAAGAAAGCGTACGTTCAGAAGCATGACGAAGGCGATCGCCGTGGCCGGACTGCACAAGTCGTTCGGGCGGACACAGGCGCTGGACGGCCTCGACCTCAGCGTCGAGACCGGCGAGGTCCACGGCTTCCTGGGACCCAACGGCGCCGGGAAGTCCACCACCGTCCGGGTCCTGCTGGGGCTGCTGCGCGCCGACTCCGGCGCGGCCCGGCTGCTCGGGCGGGATCCCTGGCAGGACGCCGTCGACCTGCACCGGCGGCTGGCCTACGTACCGGGCGACGTGGAGCTGTGGCCCAATCTGACCGGCGGCGAGGCCATCGGCCTGCTCTCACGGCTGCGCGGCGGGGGTGACGGGCGGCGGCGCGACGAGCTCGTCGAACGCTTCGGCCTCGACCCGACGAAGAAGGGCAGGGCCTACTCCAAGGGCAACCGCCAGAAGGTCGCGATCATCGCCGCGCTGGCCTCCGACGCGGAGCTGCTGCTGCTCGACGAACCGACCTCCGGGCTCGATCCCCTCATGGAGGTGGTCTTCCAGGACGTGATCCTGGAGGCGAAGGCCGCCGGCCGGACCGTGCTGCTGTCCAGCCACATCCTGGCGCAGGTCGAGAAGCTGGCCGACCGGGTCAGCATCATCCGGTCCGGCAGGACCGTGCAGTCCGGTTCGCTGAGCGAGATGCGGCACCTGACGCGCACGACGGTCGAGGCCGAGACGGCCCACCCGGCCACCGGGCTCGGCGACCTGCCCGGAGTGCACGCCGTGGAGCTTCTCCCCGGGGAGGCCGGGGGTGCGGCCCGGGTGAGGTTCGCCGTGGACGGCGGACATCTGGAGGGCGCGATCGGCCGGCTCGCCGCGTTCGGTGTCCGCAGTCTGGTCAGCCATCCGCCGACCCTGGAGGAGCTGATGCTCCGCCACTACGGCGACGAGCTCGCGGCCCACCGCCACGAGGACGCTCGATGACCGCCGCGACCTCCATCCGGACGGCGCCGTCCGCCGAGGCCCGCACCGGCACCGGCCCGCTCGCGGGGACCGGCACCCTCATCCGGTTCGCCCTGCGCCGGGACCGTGTCCGGCTCCCCGTGTGGATCCTGGCACTGTTCCTCGGCTCGGTGTCCACGGCGCGCAACTACACGACGCTGTACGCCGACCCGGAGGCCCGCGCCTCCGTCGCCGCGACCATGGCCGGCCCGGCCGGACTCGCCATGACGGGGCCCCGGCACTATCTGACCGACTACACCTTCGGTGCGATGGCGGGCCACCAGCTGCTCGGCTTCATGGCCGTCCTGACCGGCCTCATGAGCGTCCTGGTCATCACCCGCCACACGCGTGCCGAGGAGGAGACCGGTCGCGCCGAGCTGGTCCGCTCCACGGTCGTCGGACGGCACGCGCACCTGGCTGCCGCGCTCTCCGTCGCGGTGCTCGCCGACCTCGTACTCGCCCTGCTGGTGGCCGTCGGTCTCGGGAGCATGGACCTCGCCCCCGACGGCGCCACCGGCTCTCTGCTCCTCGGCCTCGCTTACGCGGCCGTGGGCATCGTCTTCGCCTCCGTCGCCGCGATCACCGCACAGATCACGGCCCACACCCGGGGCGCGACCGGCGCGGCGCTGGCCGTCATCGGCCTCGCCTACGTGCTGCGGGCAGCCGGTGACGCGGGCGGCACCGCCGCCCTGTCCTGGCTCTCTCCCATCGGCTGGGCCCAGCGCACCTACGTCTACGTGGACGACCGCTGGTGGCCGCTGCTGCTCTGCCTGGCACTCGCCGTGCTCTGCGCCGGCACCGGATTCGCCCTGTCGTCCCGGCGCGACGTCGGCGCGGGACTCCGCGCCACGAGGCCCGGCAGGGCGGTGGCGTCGGCCGCGCTGACCCACCCACTGGGCTTCGCCCTGCGGCTGCACCGCTCCGTACTGGCCGGTTTCGGCACCGGGCTGTTCCTGATGGGCGTGATGTACGGGTCGATCCTCGGTCAGGCCGACGAGATGCTGAAGGACATCGACGGGATCCAGGAGGCGCTCCGGAGGGCCGGCGGGTCGACGACGGCCGAGTCGTTCGCGTCGATGGTCATGGTCGTCCTCGCCGTCGTCGCCTCCGTGTACGTCGTGACGGCGGCCCTGCGAGCCCGGAGCGAGGAGACCGCGGGCCGCGCGGAGGCCCTGCTCGCGACCGGTCTGTCCCGCACCCGCTGGGCGGGCAGCCATCTGGCCGTCGCCCTCGTCGGCGGTACGGCCGTGATGCTCCTGGGCGGGCTCGGCATCGGTGTCGCGGGGGCGGCGTCGACCGGGGACACCGCGCTGGTGCCCGCGCTGCTGGGCGCGGCACTCTCGTACGCACCGGCGCTGTGGGTGACCGCCGGGGTCGCCGCCGTGCTCTTCGGGTGGCTGCCCCGGGCGGCGCAGGCGGCGTGGATCGTCCCGGTGTACGCGTTCGTCACCGGCTACCTCGGCGAACTCCTGGGATTCCCGGGGTGGATGAACGACGTGTCGCCGCTCGGGCAGGTGCCGCGGCTGCCCGCCGCCGCGATGGACTGGACGCCGATGATGGTCCTGACCCTGATCGCGGCCGGCCTCCTGTGGCTCGGGCTGGAGGGCTTCCGGCGACGGGACCTGGAGACCAGGTAGCGGAACCGGGCCGGGCGGGGGCGGGGGCGGCGTCCTGATCCGTATGGATCGACGGGACACGGCGGGGTACGGCGGGTGCGGGCCGGCACCGGTGGGGACGGTCACGGCACTGTTCCTCCGGAGCACCTTCCGGCGCACCGACCGGCACATGGGCGGCGCCTTCGAGGGCGCGGGCCGGGACTTCTCCGTCCCGCGGACGGAGCTGCCCCTCGTCCTCCTCACGGGCGCCCTCCTCCCGCCGGCCGTCCCTCCTGGCGCCGCGCCTGCTGGACGGCCGCGGTTCGGCCCGGACCCGGGTGCTGGTCGCGGCGGTGTGCGCGGCCGGGGTGCCCGTACCGTCCGCGTGGGACCGCACTCCTGGGCGAATCCGGCGCCGGCACCGGATGTCATGGTGCTGCCCGGATCCGTCGGCTCAGATCTCCACCTGTAGCCCCCGCAGCCCCCGGATCACGTACCCCGGATTCCACTCCGGCTCCGCGACCAGCCGCATCCCGGGTGCCCTGCGCAGCAGTTCGCCGAACGAGGCCGCCAGTTCGAGGCGGGCCAGCGACGCGCCCAGGCAGTAGTGGATGCCCGCTCCGAAGGAGATGTGCGGGTTGTCCGCACGGGACAGGTCCAGGGTCCCGGCGTCGGCGAAGCGCTCCGGATCCCGGTTGGCCGACCCGAAGAGCAGGGCGACCTGCGAGCCGCGCGGGATGACGGTGCCGTCGACCTCGATGTCGTCCAGGACCCAGCGCGCGAACATCGGCACGGGGGTGTCGTACCGCAGGAGCTCTTCCACCGCGGTCGGCAGCAGTTCGTGGTCGGCGCGCAGGGACGCCAGCTGCTCCGGGTGCCGGAAGAGCGTCCACCAGCCGTTGACGGTGGCGTTGACCGTCGCCTCGTGGCCGGCGTTCAGCAGGAGGACGCACGTGGAGACCATTTCCTGCTCGGTCAGCCGGTCGCCGTCGTCGTGGGCGGCGATGAGCGCGGAGATCAGGTCCGTGCCGGGGTCCGCCCGGCGGGCTTCGATCAGCCCGTGGAGGTACGCGGAGAACTCGACCGACGCCCGGACGGCGGCCCGCGCCGTCTCCTGCGGCGGGTTCAGCTCGAACATCCCGCAGATCGCGGCCGACCAGGGCCGTAGCAGCGGCCGGTCGGACTCCGGGATGCCGAGCATCTCGGCGATGACCGCGACGGGCAGCGGCTCGGCGACCGCGCCGAGGAGGTCACCGCCGCCCGCCGCGACGAAGTCCTCGACGAGCCCGGCGGCCAGCCGCTCCACGGTGGGCGCGAGCGTCTCGACCGTCCGCGGGGTGAAGGCCTTGGCGACCAGCCGCCTGATCCGGGTGTGGTCGGGGGCCTCCAGGTCGAGGATCCCCTGCCCGTTGAGCGTGTGGAACGGCTCGTGGGCGGCGGGCGGCGCGGTCACGCCGAACTCGTCGTGGGTGAAGCGGTGCAGGTACGTCCGGCCCAGCCGCCGGTCGCGCAGCAGCCCGGACACCTCGGCGTAGTGCGGGATCAGCCACTGCCGGGTCGGCTCGAAGTAGTGCGCCCTGCCGGTGGCGCGCAGCGCGGCGTAGGCGGGGTACGGGTCGGCGACGAACGCCGGGGACCAGGGGTCGAAGGACACGTGCATGGGCCGACGCTACCCGGGCGTGACCAGCCTCGCCTCGTACGCGAACACGGCCGCCTGGGTCCGGTCGCGCAGCCCGAGCTTCACCAGGATGCGGCTCACGTGCGTCTTGATGGTGGACTCGGCGACGACGAGGTGGGAGGCGATCTCCAGGTTCGACAGCCCCTGGGCGATCAGCACGAGCACCTCCGTCTCGCGCTCGGTGAGGTCGCCGATCCGGGCCATGGCGGGCGGCCGGGGCGCCTCGGCGAGCTTGGAGAACTCGGTGATCAGCCGCCGGGTCACGGTCGGGGCGAGCAGCGCCTCCCCGGACGCCACCACCCGTACGCCGTCGGCGAGCTGTCGCGCGGACGCGTCCTTCAGCAGGAAGCCGGAGGCCCCGGCCCGCAGGGCCTGGTACACGTACTCGTCGAGGTCGAACGTGGTCAGGACGAGCACCTTGGCGTCCGCGTCGGCGGCGACGATCTCGCGGGTGGCCTCGATGCCGTTGAGCTCGGGCATCCGGATGTCCATCAGCACCACGTCGGGCCGCAGGGCGGCGACCTGCGACACGGCCTGCCTGCCGTCGACGGCCTCCCCGACGACCTCGATGCCCGGCATGGCGTTGAGCAGTACGGAGAACCCTTCGCGGACCATCATCTGGTCGTCGACGATCAGCACCCGGATGGTGGACGACGGGGTGGACTCGCTCACGCCCTCTCCTCCGCGGTGTCGTGCGCCGCCGGCACGGGCAGGAACACCGCGACCTCGTAGCCGCCGTCCTCCGTCGTCCCGGCCGTCATCTCGCCGTTCAGCATCTGGACCCGCTCCCTCATCCCCGTGATCCCGTGGCCGGCCCCCGGCGAGGGCTTGACGAGCCCCCGCGCGGGTCCGTTGACGACGCGCAGCCCCAGCCCGCCGAGCACGTACCCGATCTCCACCTTCGCGGACGCGCCGGGCGCGTGCCGGAGCGTGTTGCTGAGCGTCTCCTGGACGATCCGGTACGCCGACAGCTCGACTCCCTGCGGGAGCTCCCGCACCGCCCCGGTGACCGTCTTCTCCGTCTCCAGACCCGTCTCCCGGACGTTGTCCAGCAGCCGGTCGAGCTCGGCGAGGGTGGGCTGCGGTGCGTCCGGCGCCTCGTAGTCCTCCGCCCGTACGACGCCGAGGACGCGGCGCAGTTCGGTGAGCGCGGCGACGGCGTTCTCCCGGATGGTGACGAACGCCTGCTCCAGCTCGGGCGGCGGATTCTCCACCCGGTAGGGGGCGGCCTCGGCCTGGATCGCGACGACGGACATGTGGTGGGCGACGACGTCGTGCAGCTCACGGGCGATGGTGGTGCGCTCCTCCAGAAGCGTGCGCCGGTCGCGTTCGACGGCGGTGACGGTCCGCTGCACGGTCACCTCGCGCTCGGCCTCGCGGCGCACCTGCACCACGGTGACGAGGAGCAGGGCGAAGGCGGAGGTGACGGCCATGGGCGCGGTGGTGGAGCTGTAGGGGCCGCTGCCGAAGTTCCCCAGGAAGGACCCGACGACCAGGGTGATCAGCCACATCCAGGCGGCGGTACGCGGCCGGGTCCGCGCCGCGACGACGATCAGCACGCCCAGGTGGCAGGCGAAGCCGCTCGGCCCCCACGGCCAGTCCCCGTGTCCCACGACGGCCACGATCGGGGTGCTCACAATCGACACCCAGAACCCGAGGACGGGCCGGATCAGCGTCATCAGCAGGGTGACCGGCGGCATCACACCGGTGATGAGGGTGGCTATCCCGAACACCGAGTAGGTGTTGGCCTCGAACACACCGGCCAGCAGCGAGATCAGCGCGACCGCCCCGACGACCGCGTGCGGCGTCCAGACCGCCCGCCTCCTGATCGCCCCGGGCAGCCTCCTGATCACCGGGCCGCCGGTGCCCAGCGGGCCCAGCGGACGGTAGTCGAACACGTTGTGGAAGAGGTCCTGCCGCAGGCCGTCTATCGCCCCTGCGGCCAGCCGGAACTCGGGGCTTCTGGTCTTCGTCTCGGTCACGCTCACCAAGGTAGGCGGCGGGGCGGCCCGGGTCGTCAGCAGTGATACGGATCCTGGGCCGTCCGTCGCAAGTACTACCGGGCCCGCGCGGGGCCACGACGGCGCAGGACGCCGGGATGGACCTCCCCGGTATCCGGGTGGCCGGGTACGTGATCCGGCAGGGCACCGCCGCGCACCTGTAGGACCTACCAGGCCAGCTGGGCGATCTCCTCGGCCACCACCGCGCAGGCGTCCGCCGAGGGGTCGATCAGCGGGAAGTGCCCGACCCCGTCCAGCAGCGTCAGCCCCACCATCTCCCCGGCCTTCGCCGCGGCGTCCACGAACGCCTCGGTGACCGCCTGGGGCACGGTGAGGTCGTCGACGCCCTGCACGACGGCCGTCGCGATCCCGGTCGGGAGCAGCGCGGCGGGATCGACATGGGCGCCGCGCGTCTCGAAGTGCTCGGCGCCGCCGAGGAGTTGGTGCACGGCGCCGGAGCAGACGTCCAGCTCGACCGCGCTCGCGAAGTCACCGATCGGCGCCAGGGCGACCACCCCGCGAAGCGGCGGCGGTGCGGGCAGGCGCCACGGCGAACCGAGCGGGAGCACATGCCGGGCGGCGGCCCACAGCGCGAGCTGCCCGCCCGCCGAGTGCCCGGTGACCACGGTCTTGCGCACATCGGCCCGCGGCAGCTCACGCGCGACCAGCTCCGGCAGGGCGTCCATCGCGGCGGCCACGTCGTCGAACGTCCCGGGCCAGCGTCCCGCCACGGGTCCCGGCCCGCCCTGCTGCGAAATCTCACCGCCGCGCCGGTACTCGACGCTGGCCACGGCGAATCCGCGCCGGGCCAGGAAGCC
Source organism: Streptomyces sp. NPDC058637 (assembly GCF_042717325.1). Classification (NCBI taxonomy): domain Bacteria; kingdom Bacillati; phylum Actinomycetota; class Actinomycetes; order Kitasatosporales; family Streptomycetaceae; genus Streptomyces; species Streptomyces sp. NPDC058637. The sequence continues at coordinate 27,425 of NZ_JBHXRD010000047.1, forward strand.
CGCGAACGGCGACACGTGCTGCCGGTCGTACGGCGCCCGCCAGGCCCCGCCGTGCAGGACGACCACGAGCGGCGCACCGTCCCGGCCGTCACGCGGACCGAAGAAGTCGATCACCTGGTCGGGGTGGCTGCCGTAGGCGGCGGACCGATCGGGGGCGACCGGCGGATGTGCGAACGCCGACTCGGTCTCGGCGGCGTCACGATCACGCGCGGCAGAATCCGACATGCTGCTCCAACCGTCCTACGCATATGCCCAACTGGACTGACCTGCGGGGACGGTATCAGTACCGCGCGCCGCCATCCGACGGACCGTCACCGATCGGACCGCGGGGGACGGGCCCGGTCCGGAAACCGGGCCCGTCGGGTGCGGTTACGCCGCCAGCACCTCGGCGAGGACGCGTGCGGCCCGTTCCGCGTCGGCGAACCCGACGTACAGCGGGGTGAAGCCGAAGCGGAGCACGTCCGGGCGGCGCAGGTCGCCGACCACTCCGCGTCCGATGAGCGCGCGCATCACCGGCTCCGTCCTGTCCGCGTCCTCGCAGCGCAGCGAGACCTGGCTGCCGCGCTCCGCGTGTGCGGCCGGGGTGACCGGGGTGACCAGGCCCTCGGGGACGTACGCGGCGACGCACTCCAGGAAGAAGTCCGTCAGCGCCAGGGACTTGGCGCGCACGGCGTCCACCGCGACGCCCTCCCACACGTCCAGCGACGCTTCCAGGGCCAGCATGGACAGGATGTCCGGGGTGCCGACCCGGCCCCGTACGGAGCCGTCCGCGGGCACGTATCCGGGGGTCATCCCGAACGGGTCCGCGTGCGACGTCCAACCGGGCAGGGGCGAGTCGAAGGCCGCCTGGTGTCGCTCGGCGACGTACAGGTAGGCGGGCGAACCGGGGCCGCCGTTGAGGTACTTGTACGTGCATCCGACGGCCAGGTCCACACCGTGCGCGTCGAGGCCGACCGGCAGGGCGCCCGCGCTGTGGCACAGGTCCCAGACGGCGAGGGCGCCCGCCCCGTGGACGGCGGCGGTGAGGCCGGGCAGGTCGTGGAGCCTGCCGGTGCGGAAGTCGACGTGGTTGAGGAGGACGGCCGCCGTACGGGGCCCGAGGGCGTCCGGTACGTCGGCGGGGGCGACGGGGACGAGACGGTGGCCGGTCATCCGGGCCGCGGATCCGGCGAGGTAGCCGTCCGTGGGGAACGTCGTGGCGTCGACCAGGATCTCGTCACGCCCCTCGGCCGCCAGCCGGGTCGCGGCGACCACGGCCTTGAAGACGTTCACGCTGGTGGAGTCGCCCACCACGATCTGTCCGGCGGCGGCCCCGACCAGCGGGGCGATCCGGTCGCCGATCCGCTCGGGGGCGGTCCACCAGCCGCTCTCGTCCCAGGAGCGGATGCGCAGGGCGCCCCACTCCCGGGTGATGACCTCCTGCATGCGGGCGGGGACGTGACGGGGCAGCGCGCCCAGCGAGTTCCCGTCGAGGTAGACGGTGTCGTCGAGGACGAACAGGTCGCGGAGTCCGGCCAGGCCGTCTGCGGTGTCGAGCGCCGTCGCGCGCTCCTGGAGGTCAGACATGGCTGCGCGCCGTCCACAGCTCGGGGAACACGCTCTTCGTCGCCCGCTTCTCCAGCCAGGCGACCCCGGCGGACCCGCCGGTGCCGGTCTTCGAGCCCATGGCCCGCCGGGTGGCGGTGAGGTGGTCGTTGCGCCATCGCCACACGAGCTCGCCGACGTCGGTCAGCACCTCGCCGAGCCGCACGAGCTCGTCGTTCTGGTCCGGGTTCGCGTAGATCTCCGCCCAGACCGCCTCGACCTGCGGGGACGGCTCGTACTTCTGCGACAGGTCCCGGCCGAGGACCGACTGCGGCACGGCGTGACCGCGCCGGGCGAGCAGGGCGAGCGTCTCGTCGTACAGGCCGGGCTCGTGGAGCGCCTTCTCCAGCTCGGCGTGGACCCTGGGGGCACCGCGGTGCGGCACGAGCATGGAGGCGGACTTGTCACCGAGGAGGAATTCCATCCGCCGGTACATCGCCGACTGGAAACCGGAACCCTCGCCGAGCGAGCCCCGGTAGGAGTTGAACTGGGCGGGGGTGAGGCCGGCCAGCGGCTTCCAGGAGGCGTTCAGTGCCTCCAGCTCCCGCAGCGAGCGCTTCAGGGCGTCACGGGCGACCGGTATGCGGTCCTCGCGCAGGGCGTGCGCCGCCGTCTCCCACTCATGGACGATGACCGTGAACCACAGCTCCATGACCTGGGTGGTGACCAGGAAGACCATCTCGCCGGGATCGTCCGAGCGCAGGTGCTGGAGGTGGGTCAGGACATCCGCCTGGACGTAGTCCTCGTACGGAGTCGTTCCCGCGAAGTCCAGGTGCGGGGTGTCCGCACCGGTGGCTTCGGGATCGGGGTTGATCGTCGACATCGCTGTCTCCTCGACACGAGCTTCCGGGTAGCGGTCCGCCCCTTCCTCTGAGGTGGTGGAGCTCCGGTCCCCTGCCCGCATCCTAAACCGGCGCCGCGTGGGACGCCTCGGGCCCCGCAGGCGGTGGTGCGTGCCTGCGGGGCCCGGGAAGCGGGTGGGGCGGTTCAGCCCAGGGTGTCGGCGGCGGTCTGCGAGGAGTCGCGCAGGAAGGACGAGCAGCGCTCGTACTCCTCCTGCTCACCGATCGACTGCGCGGCGCGCGCGAGGGCGTGCAGGGCGCGCAGGAAGCCGCGGTTCGGCTCGTGCTCGAAGGGGACGGGGCCGTGCCCCTTCCAGCCCGCCCGGCGCAGGGCGTCGAGGCCACGGTGGTAGCCGGTGCGCGCGTACGCGTACGACTCGATGACGCGACCGCCCTCGTACGCCTCGTCGGCGAGCTGCGCCCAGGCCAGCGAGGACGTGGGGTACTTCGCCGCGACATCGGCGGGCGGCGTACCGGCGGCGAGCAGCTCGCGCGGCTCCGGGTCGTCGGGGAGGTGCGTCGGGGCAGGGCCCCCGAGAAGGTTCTCGTGGATGGACATGGCTCAAGTGTGCCTGGGTCCGGGCTCCGGCTCCAAGGGCGGGGCCGTGACCCCGCAGTGCATCGCGCACTCGGGCCGCGCCTCGTGTCCGGGCTCGGCGGGCTTCCGCACCGCCCACCAGGCGATCACCGCGCCCGCCACCAGCAGCCCGGCGCACATCGGCATCGCCCGGCGGAACGTCGAGGCGAATTCTCCGGCGTCGCGGTAGGCCTCCGGCCCCATCCCGGCCAGCAGCGGCAGCGCGGCCACCGCGAGCAGGCCGGCGGCCCGCGCCGCCGCGTTGTTGATGCCGCTGGCGAGCCCGGCCCGCCCGGTGTCGACGGCGGCCAGGACCGTCGCGGTGAGCGGCGCCACGAGGGTGACCAGGCCCAGGCCCAGCACCAGGACGGCGGGCAGCACGTCCCGTACGTAGGAGGCGTCGGGGCCGACCCGCAGCATCAGCAGCATCCCGGCGGCGGCGAGCAGCGGGCCCACGGTCAGCGGGATGCGGGGCCCGATGCGCCGGCCGAGGTCGCCGGCGGACGCGGAGAAGAGCAGCATGAGCACCGTGGTCGGCAGGAGCGCGGTGCCCGCGCCGAGGGCCGAGTAACCGGCGACGACCTGGAGCTGGATCGCGGAGAGGAAGAAGAAGCCGCCGAGGGCCGCGTACACGCAGAACGTGACGATGTTGACGGCGGTGAACTGCCGGGACGCGAAGATCGACGGCGGCACCATGGGGTCGGCCCGGCGCCGCTCCACCTGTACGAAGGCCACGCCCAGCAGCACACCGCCGAGCGCCGCCCCGACGACCGGCACGGACGCGCCCTGCTCCGGCACCTCGATCAGGGCGTACGTGACCAGTGCGAGCGCGAACGCGGCGAGCGCCGCCCCGAGCACGTCGAAGCGGCCGTGCGCGTCCGGATCCCGCGACTCCGGTACGTGCCGCAGGGCGACGGGAACGCAGACGGCGGCGAGCGGGAGGTTGAGCAGGAACACCCAGCGCCAGCCGGGCCCGTCGACGAGCCAGCCGCCGACGAACGGCCCGATCGCGGCCCCGACCCCACCGAGCCCCGACCAGAGCCCCACGGCGCGGGCCCGGTCGTCCGGGTGGAAGCTCGCCTGGATGAGCGCGAGGGAACCGGGCGTGAGCAGGGCCCCGCCGACGCCCTGGAGGGCGCGGGCCACGACGAGGACGCCGGCGTTCGGGGCCAGCCCGCAGAGCAGGGAGGCCACGGCGAACCAGACCACCCCGACGACGAACACCCGCCGCCGCCCGAACCGGTCCCCGAGCGCACCGCCGAGCAGGATCAGCCCGGCCAGCGTGAGCATGTACGCGTTGACGGTCCACTGGAGGGCGGCCAGGTCGGTACCGAGGTCCTGCCCGATGCGGGGAAGGGCGACGTTGATCACCGTCGAGTCGAGCAGGGCCATGCTCGACCCGAGCACAGTGGTCAGGACGACCCACCGCCCGGCAGCCGAGGCAATCCGAATCCCACCGCCACCCGCATCGTCATTCATACGAGCCAGCATCACCCGCCCCCACTCCAGAAACAGCCGGGAACACGATTCAGCCCACCCGAGCACCAAGCCAATCCCGCCCGGCACCAACCATTCCCACCCCAACGCCAAATCAAGCCCACCCGAGCACCATCTCAAGCCCGCCCGGCACCAAACCAAGCCCACTCCAACGCCAAACCAAGCCCACCCCAGCGCCAAATCAAGCCCGCCCGGCGATTGAGGGCAAAACGGGCCCCGGGCAACGCCCCGCGGCCCCCACACCCCCGCCCACCCCTACCGCACCGCCAAAATCCCCCGCACCACCGCCCCCACCCCCGCCTCCACCTTGCTCCGCGGGCACCCCGTGTTCAGGCGGAGGAACCCCGGCGCCCCGTACACCGCCCCCGGCATCACCGCGACCTTCTCCCGCTCTATCAGCACCCGCTGCAACGCCTCGTCGTCCACACCCAGCGGACGCAGGTCCAGCCACGCCAGGTAGCCCGCCTGCGGCGGCTCCCACGCCAGCTCCGGAAACGCCCCGTTCAGCCGCTCCGCGACCAGCGCCAGGTTCCCCGCGACGTACTCCCGGACCGCGTCCAGCCAAGGCGCGCCCTCCCGGTACGCCGCGACGTGCGCGGTCAGCGACAGCACCGCCGGCGAGGCGAGCCCCTCAGCCGTCTCCATCCGGCGCAGGAATTCCGCCCGGTCCGCCGGATCGCCGATGATCCCGTACGAACCGGTCAGCGCCGGGAAGTTGAACGACTTCGAACCGGAGCTGATCAACGCCCAGCGCCCGTCACCGCCGACCCGCGTCCACGGCACGTGCCGGAACCCGTCGTGCACGAAGTCCGCGTGGATCTCGTCGCTGATCACCGCGACCCCGTGACGCCGGGCGAGCGAGGCCATCTCCCGCAGCTCGGGCTCCGTCCACACCCGCCCCGTCGGGTTGTGCGGGGAGCACAGCACGAGCACCTTCGCGTCGGCCCGCGCCAGCTCCCGCTCCAGCGCCCCCGTATCCCCCACCGGCACCCCCCGCAGCTCGCGTCCGAGCCCGGTGACCGCCTTCCGGAAGCCGTCGTACGTGGGGGTGTGGACGACCACACCCTCCCCCTCCGCCGTCCACATCTGCAGCAGCTGCGAGAGCTGGCTGAGCACGGACGGCCCGTAGACCAGCCGCCCGGTGTCGATCTCGGTGCCGTACCGGGTCGCGAACCAGTGCGCGACCGCCGACCGGAAGTCGTCCTGCTGCCAGGTCGTGTAGCCGAGCACCCCGTGGTCGAGCCGGGCCCTGAGCGCGGTCAGGACCTCGGGAGCGGTCTCGAAGTCCATGTCGGAGATGGTGAACGGCAGCAGCCCGTCCACGCCGAACCGGTCGGCGACCCCGTCCCACTGGACGCACCAGGTACCCCGGCGGTCGATGACGGTGTCGAAGTCGTAGCGCGCGGGCGTACTCACAGCGGATTCCTCAGGGATCGGTCGGACACGGAACGGGCCCGGCACCCCTGAAGGGGGACCGGGCCCAGGACGTCCGTGCGGAAGTGCCTACTTCAGCTTGGTGCCCGTGGAACGCAGGTCGACACAGGCCTGCGTGACGCGCGCGGCCATGCCCGCCTCGGCGGACTTGCCCCAACTGCGCGGGTCGTAGAACTTCTTGTTGCCGACCTCGCCGTCGACCTTCAGCACACCGTCGTAGTTGCGGAACATGTGGTCCACGATCGGGCGGGTGAAGGCGTACTGGGTGTCGGTGTCGAGGTTCATCTTCACGACGCCGTTCTCCAGCGCGGTGGCGATCTCCTCGGCCGTGGAGCCGGAGCCGCCGTGGAAGACGAAGTCGAACGGGGACGCCTGGCCGTACTTGGCGGCGACACCCTCCTGGAGGTCCTTGAGGAGCTCGGGACGCAGGACGACGTTGCCCGGCTTGTAGACGCCGTGGACGTTGCCGAAGGACGCGGCCAGCAGGTAGCGGCCCTTCTCGCCCAGGCCGAGCGCCTCGGCCGTACGCAGCGCGTCGTCGACGGTCGTGTACAGCTCGTCGTTGATCTCGTGCGTGACGCCGTCCTCCTCGCCACCGGTCGGGGTGATCTCGACCTCAAGGATGATCTTGGCGGCGGCGGCCTTGGCGAGCAGCTCCTGGCCGATGGCCAGGTTGTCGGCGAGGGTCTCGGCCGAACCGTCCCACATGTGGGACTGGAACAGCGGGTTCAGACCCTTGGCGACGCGCTCGGCGGAGACGTCGAGGAGCGGGCGGACGTACGCGTCCAGCTTGTCCTTGGGGCAGTGGTCCGTGTGCAGGGCCACGGTGACGTCGTACTTGGCGGCGACGATGTGCGCGAACTCGGCCAGGGCTACGGCGCCCGTCACCATGTCCTTGTTGTGCTGGCCGCCCAGGAATTCGGCACCACCGGTGGAGATCTGGACGATGCCGTCGCTCTCCGCCTCCGCGAAGCCGCGCAGTGCAGCGTGCAGGGTCTGGGTCGACGTCACATTGATGGCCGGGTAGGCGAACTTGCCTGCCTTCGCCCGGTCGAGCATCTCGGCGTAGACCTCGGGGGTTGCGATGGGCATCTGTCCGCTCCTTGGGATGTGCGGGTGTGCAGTGCTGGTCCCTGACCTGGGGGCGACGTCATCGTCGCCCCCATCTTCCCAGACTCTCGCTCCGGCTCCACCCTGCCCATCCGTCGGGATGCGTGGCGGCAGACGCGAGGGGCGGCCGGTTTCACGTGAAACCGACCGCCCCTCGGAGAACTCGCAGGTCAGGACAGGTCGAGGTCCGCGACCCCGTACACGTTCACATACGGCAGTCCGGCCTCGGCGATCGCCGGGGCGGCGCCGCGCTCCACGATCACGGCCACGGCCACGACCTCGCCGCCCGCCTCACGCACCGCCTCGACCGCGGTCAGCGGGGAACCGCCCGTGGTCGACGTGTCCTCGACGACGAGGCAACGACGGCCCTTGACATCCGTCCCCTCGATCCGGCGCTGCATCCCGTGGGCCTTCTGCGCCTTGCGGACGACGAACGCGTCCAGGCTCTTCCCACGCGCCGCGGAGGCGTGCAGCATCGACGTGGCGACCGGGTCGGCGCCCAGCGTCAGACCACCGACGCAGTCGTAGTCCAGCTCGGCGGTGGCGTCGAGCATCACCTGGCCGACCAGCGGCGCGGCGGTGCCGTCCAGCGTGATCCGGCGCAGGTCGATGTACCAGTCGGCTTCCAGACCCGAGGAGAGGGTCACCTTGCCGTGCACCACGGCCTTGTCCTTGATCTGCTGGAGCAGCTCAGCACGTACGTCAGTCATGTCCACGAGGGTAAGCGCTGCCGCCACCGCGCCGGTGCCGCCGGTCAGAGGCGCACCCAGTTCCACGTCGTGGTGATCTCCAGCGGCTCGATCGGGGTGACCAGCCGGGGCGCGGTGTTCAGGCCGTTCGGCGGGCCCGACTGGGGCTCCACACAGACCGCCTCCGCCTGCTCGTCGTAGATCACGACCCACTCGTCCCGGCTCTTCACCGTCAGTTCCAGCCGCTCGGGCCAGGTGAGCTTCACGTCGACGCCCTCGGGCATCCCGAAGCAGTCGTCCCAGGGGCCCGGGAGGGGGTCGATCCGGCGGCCGGTCGGCAGGTGGTCGTCACCGCGCTCCTCCTGCCAGGCGGCTTCGAAGTCGATCCGTACGTCCTGGCCCCCGGTGTTGCGCAGGAACCAGGGGTGCCACCCGGCCTGCGCCGGGAACGAGTTCCCGTACGTCTCGACGCCGAGACGGAGCGTCAGCGAGTCCTCGGTCAGTTCGAAGGACTGCGTCACCCGGCCCTCGTACGGCCACGGCTCGGCCAGGTCGTAGAAGAAGGCCGCCTCCGCGCCGTCCTGCCGGGCGAGCTGCCAGGCGGTGTCGCGGCCGGTGCCGTGGATGGCGTGCGGCGGGGAGTTCAGCGGCAGCCGGTGCAGCTCGCCGCCGTTGCGGAACTGGCCGTTCCCGGTACGGCCGCACCACGGCACCATCGGGAAGCAGCCGTACCGCTCTCCCTGGCGCAGCAGTTCGGTGCCTCCGATCCGCAGGCTGCCGATACGGCAGCCATGGACGGGGTCGACGGTCAACTCGGCGTCGCCGGCGGTCAGCCGGACGTTCTTCGCGACTCTGCTCACCCCACGACCCTACTGGCGCGGGGACCCGGTCACCTCCGGCGCCGCAGGGCTCGGCCCACCACCACGGCCGATGCGATCGCCAGGGCCGCGGCCGGAGCCGCCCAGCGCAGCGCGATGCCGGCGGCGCCCGCCTCGGGGGAGGGCACGGGTGCGTACCGGCCGCGCGGCGGGGCGTGGTCGACCTCTTCCGTGCTGCGGCCGATCATCGTGCGGCGGGCGTGCGCGGCCTCCGCGGGCGGAACGTCCGGCACGGTGAACTCCAGCTCCGTGGCCGGGTCGAGCGACGGCGGCGGCACGGGGGCGTCGAACGCGGACTCCTTGCCTACGGCCGGCGCGTCGTCCGAGGCGGGACCGGGTGCCGGACCGGGAGCAGCGTCCGGCGTGGGACCGGGGGCAGGCTCGGCGGCGGCATCGGGCGCCGACCCGGAAGCCGGCTCCTCCCCGTCCCGCTCCGCCAGTGACTCCGTCACCAGCTGTTGTGTGAAGCGGTCCAGCAGCCGGTGTGCCGCGGCGAGCGCCGCCGCCTCGTCCAGCTCCACGATGCGGCCGTCACCGGTCGCCGACCCGGTGTACGCGATCGTCGTCCCGCCGTCCGTCTCCGTGAGCCCGACGGTCAGGGCCATCTTCACCGCCCCCGTGCCCCGGGCCTCCACGCCCTCACCGGTGACGGAGAACGCGTCACCGCCACGGCCGTCGAGCGTCAGCGCACCGCGGTACGTGATCGTGTGGCCGTCGACGCGGACCTTCAGCCGGCCGGCCAGCGGTCCCGCCGACGCGTCGGCGTCCTGCTGGAGTCCGGGTACACAGCGTGCGACACGCACGGGATCACCCAGCGTCCGACGAAGGGACGCGACCGGAACCGGAACGAACACCTCATGCTCCATACCTCCCGAGCCTACTCAGCCCCGGCCGTCCCGTCAGCGCTTCCACACCCCGTGCTCCGTGGGGACCGCACCGCCCCGGCGTGCTCACGGTTCCTCGCGGTACCGCGGGTGCACCAGCGTCGAGGGCGGCACCCCACGCGGCCGTACGCGCTCGGCCGAACGTCCGGCCGCCAGGAGTTCGCGCGCCCCCAGCGACCGCAGTGCCGGCGCCCGGGGGGCGATACCGAGCTGTCCCACGGTGTGCGGGGCACCCAGCACGAACCCCCAGTCGTGCGGCGCCTGTGACGCGTCCGTGGCGCGGTCCGGACCCGCGGCGAAGCCCGTGAGACGGCCCTCCACGCGGTACGGGCGGGTGCCCAGGCCGCCCGCCCTCATCGACGCCTCCACCGTCCAGAACGTCTCCGGTCTGCTGCCCAGCGGCCCGGCGTGCACCACGATCCGCCCGCCCGGCCCCAGGACCTCCGTGACCAGTCCGTAGAACTCCGCCGAGTAGAGCTTGGTGCTGGCCGTGATCCCGGGATCGGGCAGGTCCGCGACCACCACGTCGTAGCGGCCACGGGCGGTCCGCAGCCAGGTGAACGCGTCCCCGGAGACCGCCGTCATGCGCGGATCGTCGTACGCGTGCCCGTTCAGCGCGGAGAGCGCCGGATCCGTGCGGGCCAACCGGGTGACGGCCGGATCGAGCTCGACCACCACGACGGACTCGACGTCCGGATACCGCAGAACCTCGCGGGCGGCCAGCCCGTCACCTCCGCCCAGGATCAGCACCCGCGCACGGCGTCCCTCCATCGCGGGATGCACCAACGCCTCGTGGTAGCGGAACTCGTCGCGGGAGCTGACCCGCAGCCGCCCGTCCAGGTAGAGGTCGAGGGAGCCCCGCCCCCCTCCCGTGAGGACGACCTCCTGCACCTCGGTCTGCACGGCCACCCGCACCTGGTCCCCGTACACCGCGCGCCGCGCCGCCCGCTCGAAGTCGTCGACCAGGACCGTGGCCGTGGCCAGCAGGGCGATCACCGTGACGTTGACGGCGATCAGGAGCAGGCGCGACCGGGGGGCGAGGTCCCGCCGGAACACCCACAGCACCAGCGCGCCGCCCGCCGCCGCGTTGACCGCCCCGGTGAGCAGCGCCCCGGTGAGCTGGCCCATCATCGGCAGCAGCAGGAACGGGAAGGCGAGCCCGCCGACCAGCGCGCCCACGTAGTCGGCGGCGAAGAGGTCCGCGACGGCCCCGCCCGCGTCCTGCCGGTCGACGCGCTGGATCAGCGTCATCAGCAGCGGGATCTCCGCACCGATCAGGATCCCGATCGCGAGCGAGAACCCGACCAGTGCGTGGCGCGACTCGCCGAGCCAGGCGAACGACGCGTACAGGACGAGCGCCGAGGTTCCGCCGACCAGCGCGAGGGCCGCCTCGATGAGGCCGAACCCGACAGCGGCACGGCTGCGTAAACGTTTCGCGAGAAGCGACCCGAGGCCCATCGCGAACACCATCACGGAGAGCACGACGGAGGCCAGCGTGACCGAGTCGCCGATCAGGTACGAGGCGAGCGCCACCAGTTCGAGCTCGTACACCAGGCCGCACGCGGCACAGATGAAGACCACGGCCAGCACGAGGAACCGGCCGGTCCTCGGCCGTACGGGAAGCCGCGCCGCGCCCCCTCGCAGCGACACCTGCTGGTCGATCATGATGGGAACGCTACGTCACGAAGAGGTCGCCGCTTGTCACCCACAAGGGTGTAAGTAGGGTGCTCCGGACACCTGTCGGACGCACGCCGGACGCACTGCGGCCACGCTTCGTGCCGCGCGCGGGTGGCTCTCCCCGCTCACGGAACCGGTGCGGCCACCCGCACACCCACCCGTGTCCGGGTCACCACCAACTGCCCCTCCTGCGGGTACGCGTGCCAGGTGCGCCAGCGCACCTGGCCCTCCGCCTGCTGGGCCAGCATCGCGGTGAAGGCGTACGGGCTGCCGGGGAACGTCCCGGCAAGTCCGTGCGGATGGTCGGCCACCAGTGCGAGGAGTTCCTGCGCGCGCCCCCCGAACGAGCCCTCGGAGAGCGTCTCGACGCGGGCGGCGAACTCGTACTCCCAGTCACCGAGGCGCTTGGCGACTCCGAGGGGCAGTGGCGTACTGCTGCCGGGGATACAGGCGACGGTCTCGGAGCACGTACCGCGCTCCTCTTCCAGAAGAACCTGGTGGGAGGCACCGAGGAGCCTCATCTGCAGCTTGGCGCCGCCCAGTTGGAGGTCGAGCACGGCGAGGGCGGGCAGGGGCTCCCGCCCCAGCGCCCAGGCCAGATCGGCGGCACGGGTATCGGAATAGGCGGTCTTGAGGGTCGTGAGCATGGGTCGGCTCCGCAAACACACATGGACACCTGGACAGGGGGCGCCCCGGCGCGATGCGCCTGGGGGAGGGAGACGCCCGATCCGGCCCAACTCGGGTCCGAGGGCTGAATGTTCTCTAGAGGGAGGGAATCATGAACTACGCCGCACCCACAGCGTTTCTACCCAACTTGACGTGGTTTCCATCCCCTCGGGGGCAGCACGGTTCATCTGTTCCCTGTGCGGCCCAACAAAAAGGTGTCCGGCGGGAGTTCGGCCCGTCGGACACCTCACGGGCGCAGGGCCCCCCTCCGCCGGCACGACCGGCGTGCGTACCGCCGGTCGCCACCGTCAGTCGCCACCGTCAGTTGCCACCACCGCCACAGCCACCGCCGCCACCGCAGGACGAGCCGCTGCTGCTGCCGCACGAGTGGCCCCCGCTGTCACCGGCCCACCAGCTGCCGCCGTCGGAACCGGAGCCGCCGCTGTCCGAGCCCCGCCGCCCGCCGCGCCCCTTGCGTCCCCCCAGCGGGCTCTTCCTGCGCCCCCGTCCCGACATCAGGACCGCCACCCCCGTGCACACGAGCACGATGAACACGATGAAGATGAACAGCTCCACCGACCTCACATCCTTCTCTTCCCCCGAAGCGAGGTCCCCGCTTCTTTCGTGACCGGGGGATTCCCGCGCCGCGCGGGGGCCAAAGCAGACTTGAGCAACTCCAGAGCTTCGGCACAGGATGGCGCCCATGACACACGGACGACCGCTGCTCAACCGCCGCCTCGCCGAGTTCGGTACGACGATCTTCGCGGAGATGTCGGCGCTGGCCGTACGGACCGGATCGATCAACCTCGGCCAGGGCTTCCCCGACACCGACGGCCCCGAGGAGGTCCGCGAGGCCGCGGTCCGGGCTTTGCGCGCCGGCCACGGCAACCAGTACCCGCCGGGCCCGGGCGTACCCGAACTGCGCACCGCGATCACGGAGCACCAGCAGCGGCGCTACGGCCTGACGTACGACCCCGACACCGAGGTCCTGGTCACCACGGGCGCCACGGAGGCCGTCGCGGCCGCCCTGCTGGCCCTCCTGGAGCCCGGCGACGAGGTCGTCGCCCTGGAGCCGTACTACGACTCGTACGCCGCCTGCATCGCCATGGCGGGCGGCACCCGGGTCCCCGTCACGCTCCACCCGCACGAGGGCGCGTACCGGCTCGACCTCGACGAGCTCCGCGCCGCTGTCACCCCTCGCACCCGGCTGATCCTCCTGAACACCCCGCACAACCCCACCGGCACCGTGCTGACCCGTGAGGAACTGGCCGCCGTCGCCGAACTCGCGTGCGAGCGCGACCTCCTCGTCGTCACCGACGAGGTCTACGAGCACCTGGTCTTCGAGGGCGAGCACATCCCGCTCGCCTCCTTCCCCGGCATGCGCGAGCGCACGGTCACCATCAGCAGCGCCGGCAAGACCTTCTCGTTCACGGGCTGGAAGATCGGCTGGATCACCGCGAGCCCGGAGCTGGTCACCGCGGTCCGCTCCGCCAAGCAGTTCCTGACGTACGTCTCCGGAGGGCCCCTCCAGTACGCGGTCGCCGAGGCGCTGCGCCTGCCCGACAGCTACTTCGACGAGCTGCGCGCGGACCTGCGCGCCAAGCGGGACCTGCTGAGCGCCGGCCTCGCCGAGGCCGGCTTCGGGGTCTACAGGCCCGCCGGGACGTACTTCGTCACCACCGACATCCGCCCGCTGGGCGGCGAGCGGGACGGCCTCGCGTTCTGCCGGGCGCTGCCCGAGCGGTGCGGGGTGGTCGCCATCCCGAACGCGGTGTTCTACGACCACCGCGACCAGGGAGCGCCCTTCGTGCGCTTCGCGTTCTGCAAGCGCACGGAGGTGCTGACCGAGGCGGTCGGCCGGCTGAAGGGCCTCGCGGTGCGCTGAGGCCGTCCTGGACGCGCGAAAGCCCGGCCAGGACGGTGGTCGCGATGACCGCCGTCCCGGGGCCGGGCCGCCGTTCCGTGGGCCGGATCAGGCCTCGGGGGAGGTCTCCGTGGGCTCGTCGCCCCCGGCCTTCTCCTCGGTCGCCAGGCCCAGGCGCTCCACGAGCCACTTGTCGAACTCGATGGAGGCGCGCACCCAGCTGACCGTCGAGGAGACGAAGTGCTCCAGGCTGACGCCGGTGCCGATGAGCATCTGCGCCTCACCGATCAGCCGGACGGAGGCGGCAGCGCCCTCCTCGCCCTCGTGGGCGTGCGTGTAGACCTTGGGCCACAGGGTGCGGCGGTTCCAGTCGTCGATCGCGTCGAGGAGCACGGCGCGCTGGTCCACGGCGTGCGGGCGGTCGTAGAACGTACGCACCGAGAAGACCTGCTGGTCCTCCTCGCCGCGGAACATGAAGTACGTGCGGAACTCTTCCCACGGCGCGGCGAGGTCACCCTCGTCGTCGACGACGTACTTCAGCTCCATCTGCTCGAGAAGCTGCTTGACGAGGTCCTGGTCAGGGACAACGGGCCCCTCGGGTCCTGCCGCCTGCGGCTCGGGCTGGCCCCCGAAGTTGGGAATCGAGGACGGGTCGATAGACATCGCTGGGTACTCCTGTGGATCGCTCGTGGTTTCCTGCCATCGACCCTAGCCGCGATCGGCGGCCAGTAGTCCTACGCCCTCAGGGGAATCGTCCCGGCACCCGTCTGCCTGGCCCGCGCCCAGGAAACCGCGGCCATGATCGCGCAGAGCGTTCCGACGAGCCCCGCACCGCCGATCGTCAGGGCCGAGGACCCGGACAGCTGGGCGGCGAGACCGCCCGCCGCGACTCCGATCCCCTGCATGGCGGTCAGTCCCGACCGGGCGAGTCCCAGCGCCTGACCGCGCTGGTCGGCCGGGGTGAGCAGCACGAAGGTGGCTCCGGCGGTGATCTGGTAGGCCGAGCAGATGCCCGACACCAGGAGCACCAGCAGGGCGACTCCCACCCCGGGGCCCGCCCAGTAGACGAGCAGCGGAACGTTCGCCCCCACCGCCAGCGGCCCGAGCAGCCGACGGCGCCGCTCGTCGCCGACGGAGGCCCGCCCCAGGATCGCGGCGCCCAGGACCATGCCCGCGGGGTGCGCGGCGAGCAGGAGCCCCACCGAGGCGGCGCTCGCGCCGACCTCCTCCGCGAAGGGGGCGGCGAGACCCTCGGGCAGCACGATGAACCCCGCCAGCCAGCCGAGCGCGACCAGCGAACGCAGCCGGGGGTCCGCCCAGATCAGTGCCGCAGCGCTCTTGATCTGGGTGTGCATCCGCTTCGGCCGCGCGTCGGCGCTCGTGTCCACGGGACGCGCCTTCACGCCCAGGCGGATCAGGACGGCGGAGATCAGGAACGTCGCGGCGTTCAGTCCCAGGGAGACGTGACTGCCGAGCCATACGACGAGGACGCCGCCGAGTGCGAAGCCGACCAGCTGTCCGGCCTGGTGCGTGATCATGATGACCCGCTGCCCGCGCTCGTACAGGCGCTCACCCAGTACGGCCGGCATCAGGGCCCCCTGCGAGGCGCCGAACGGGGCCTCGGCGAGCTGCGCGAGCACCAGCAGTCCGGCCAGCAGCGGCAACGGTGTACCGGGCAGAGCCATCAGCCCGACGAGGACGGCACGCACCAGGTCGCAGCCGATCATGACCGTGCGGCGGGGGAAACGGTCCGCCAGCCCGGTCAGGAGCACCCCGGACAGCAGGGCGGGCAGGCTCGTCAGGGCGTAGGTCGCCGCGGTCCAGCCGGCCGACTCGGTGCGTTCGAAGACCAGCAGCGACAGCGCCACCCGCGCCAGCTGGTCCCCCAGGACCGACTGCGCGAAAGCGGCCCACAGAGTACGAAATTCGCTGAGGCGAATTAGGCTGTCGCTTTTGCAATCATTCGACTCCGCGCTTATCTCGCCAGGTTTACGTTCCGTCATGCGCGTACCTTACCGGCTGACGAATTCCCCCAGACCTCACTCGTGGAACAGTAATGGCGGTCCGGAGTGTCCTGATATTGCGCGGAAACCTCGGTACCCGCATCACAGTTGATCCACTGCGGTCGAGGGTGACGATATGTACCGTCCAGATACAAATAACAACGCACAGACCGCCCGGCATCTGCCATTCAGCCATGGAATGTAAATTTTCGGCTCAATTTCGCGGGCGGTCCCGTGGAGACGGATCGAATGATCTCGCAGTCGATGGATGCCTGATGCATCCATCAATGCGCCGACTTCCGGCACACGTGTGCCCCCGGCCGGGACCGTCTCGGTCCCGGCCGGGGGCACGTCGACGGCCTACAGGGTCTTGACGGGGGACTCCGTCCCGACGACGAGACCGTCCCCGCCTCGGTCCACCCGGACCGTGTCGCCGTCCTTGACCTCGCCCGCGAGGATCTCCTTCGCGAGCCGGTCGCCGATCGCCGTCTGGATGAGCCGGCGCAGCGGCCGGGCGCCGTACGCCGGGTCGTTGCCCTCCTCGGCCAGCCAGGCCAGGGCCTCGGGGGTCACGTCGAGGGTGATCCGCCGGTCGGCCAGCCGGTCGGCCAGCCGGCCCACCTGGAGGCCGGCGATGTGGGCGAGCTCGCCGCCGGACAGGGCGGAGAAGACGACCAGGTCGTCGAGCCGGTTGAGGAACTCCGGCTTGAACGACGTCCGTACGGTCTTCAGCACCTGCTCCTTCTTGACCTCGGGCTCGACGAGGGGGTCGACCAGGAACTGGCTGCCCAGGTTCGACGTGAGGATCAGGATGGTGTTGCGGAAGTCCACCGTCCGGCCCTGCCCGTCGGTGAGCCGGCCGTCGTCGAGCACCTGGAGCAGGACGTCGAAGACCTCGGGGTGGGCCTTCTCGACCTCGTCCAGCAGGACGACGCTGTACGGGCGGCGGCGGACCGCCTCCGTGAGCTGGCCGCCCTCCTCGTAGCCGACGTAGCCGGGCGGCGCACCGACGAGGCGGGCGACGCTGTGCTTCTCGCCGTACTCGCTCATGTCGATGCGGACCATGGCCCGCTCGTCGTCGAACAGGAAGTCCGCGAGGGCCTTGGCCAGCTCGGTCTTGCCGACACCGGTCGGGCCGAGGAAGAGGAACGAGCCGGTGGGGCGGTCGGGGTCGGCGATCCCGGCACGGGTGCGGCGCACCGCGTCGGACACGGCTCGTACGGCCTCGGACTGGCCGATCAGGCGCCTGCCCAGCTCGGACTCCATGCGCAGGAGCTTCTGGGTCTCGCCCTCCAGGAGGCGTCCGGCCGGGATGCCGGTCCACGCGCCGACGACGTCGGCGATGTCGTCCGGGCCGACCTCCTCCTTGACCATGGTGTCCCCGGCGGCCTCCTGCTCGGCCTCGGCCGCTTCGGCCAGCTCGCGTTCCAGGCCCGGGATCTCCCCGTACAGCAGCTTGGACGCGGTGTCGAAGTCCCCGTCACGCTGGGCTCGTTCGGCCTGACCGCGCAGCTCGTCGAGGCGCTCCTTGAGCTCGCCTACGCGGTTGAGGCCCTGCTTCTCCTTCTCCCAGCGGGCGGTGAGGCCGCGCAGCTCCTCCTCCTTGTCGGCGAGGTCGCGGCGGATCTTCTCCAGGCGCTGCTTGGAGCCCTCGTCCGTCTCGTTCCTGAGGGCCAGCTCCTCCATGTGCAGCCGGTCGACGGCGCGCTGGAGCTCGTCGATCTCCAGGGGGGAGGAGTCGATCTCCATACGCAGCCGGGAGGCCGCCTCGTCGACCAGGTCGATGGCCTTGTCGGGGAGGAAGCGGGAGGTGATGTAGCGGTCGGAGAGGGTCGCGGCGGCCACCAGCGAGGAGTCGGCGATCTGGACCTTGTGGTGGGCCTCGTAGCGGCCCTTGAGTCCGCGCAGGATCGCGATGGTGTCCTCGACGGACGGTTCGGCGACCAGGACCTGCTGGAAGCGGCGCTCCAGCGCGGGATCCTTCTCGATGCGCTCGCGGTACTCGTCCAGGGTGGTGGCGCCGACCATGCGGAGCTCACCGCGGGCGAGCATCGGCTTGAGCATGTTGCCCGCGTCCATCGCGGAGTCGCCGCCGGCGCCCGCGCCGACGACCGTGTGCAGCTCGTCGATGAAGGTGATGATCTGGCCGCCGCTCTCCTTGATCTCGGAGAGGACGGTCTTGAGGCGCTCCTCGAACTCACCGCGGTACTTGGCGCCCGCGACCATCGCGCCGAGGTCCAGGGAGACGAGCCGCTTGTTCCTCAGGGACTCCGGGACGTCACCCTTGACGATGCGCTGGGCGAGCCCTTCGACGACGGCCGTCTTGCCGACGCCGGGCTCACCGATGAGCACGGGATTGTTCTTCGTACGGCGTGACAGCACCTGGACGACGCGGCGGATCTCCTGGTCGCGGCCGATCACCGGGTCCAGCTTGCCCTCGCGCGCGGCGGCCGTGAAGTCGGTGCCGAACTTCTCCAGGGCCTTGTACTGGCCCTCGGGGTCGGGAGTGGTCACCCGGCGCCCTCCCCTGCTCTTCTCGAATGCGTCCAGCAGCTTTTTCGCGCCGGCTCCCTGCCCGTCGAGGATCTCACCGGCACGGCCGCCCTTCGCCGCGAGGGCGATCAGCAGGTGCTCGGTGGAGAGGTAGTCGTCGCCGAGCTCCTTCGCACGCTGTGCGGCGTCGGAGACGACGGCGAGCAGCTCACGGTCGGGCTGGGGCGGCGCGACGGTCGATCCGGTGACGCTGGGCAGCGTGCCGAGGAGCCGTTCGGTCCCGGCGCGCACGGCCGCCTGGTCGGCGTCGACCGCGGCCAGCAGGTCGACGATGTTGGCGTTGTCCTCGCCCTCGAGCAGTGCGAGCAGCAGATGCCCGGGGGTCAGATCGGGGTGTCCGTCCTTGACGGCCCTGCTGGTGGCCGCGTTGAGGGCGTCCCGGCTCCTGTTGGTCAGCTCGGCGTCCACGGGCTCTGTCTCCTCCTCGTGCTGGTGCTTCACGGAACTATGACTCGAACAACGGGTACAAAGTTGAGTCTATTCCACTCAAGCCTGAACAGGCACCTCCGCACACGCGGAGCGAGTCCCCTCTCTAGGCTGATCCCATGCCTGACGTACGCGACCCCGGCCCCGAGTACCTCGCCTTCTGGCGGGAGCGCCATGTGTGCACCCTGACCACGCTCCGCCCGGACGGCACTCCGCACGTGGTGCCGGTCGGCGTGACGTACGACCCGGAGACCCGGCTCGCCCGCGTCATCACCAGCGGCGGGAGCAGGAAGGTCGCCCACGTCCTGGCGGCCGGTCCGGAGGGCGCACGGGTCGCGGTGTGCCAGATGCAGGGGCGCCGCTGGGCGACCCTGGAGGGCCGCGCGGTCGTACGGACGGAGGCGGAACAGGTGGCGGACGCGGTACGCCGCTACGCGGAGCGGTACGAACGCACTCCGGCGCACAACCCCGAAAGGGTCGTCATCGAGATCGCCGTGGACCGGGCGCTCGGCAGGGGCTGACCCGCGTCCGGGCAGCACAACGGCGCCATCGTGTTCAGGTCACGATGGCGCCGCTGTGTGGGGGAAGTGCCTGAACGATCTGGAACGACGGGGGAACCGTTCAGGCACTGCGGGGGGTGGCGGAGATGGCTTCTTGTTCGAACAGCTCGTGGTCCCGCTGATCGAGATTGACGAAAATCATGCCGTACCGGACAGCGCAGCGGACCGGCTGCGGGGCCCCGCGGGGCCGGCGAAGACAGCGATAGGCGCGGACGTCGTCGTCCGTCTCCATCACGACGACTATCGGCTCCCCGAACAGGGTGACCATCAACGAATCGCCCTGGCGGGTCAGTGCCGTGAGCAGATCGATGAAGTGCCACCCTGACCTGTAGGCCGTGGCCATCTCCCGCCGGAAGGTTCGGTCGTCCGGAGGGGTGGTCATGCGACCGTGCTGGTCGGAGCGGACCAGCCGATGTCACCGGCCTGCTTGTTCCAGCCGATGTCACCGGACTGCGTGTTCCAACCGATGTCACCCGACTGTGCGCGCCAGCCGATGTCGTCGAGCGGAGCGGCCCAGCCGATGTCACCCGTGACGCCGGCGGGCGCGTTCCAGCCGATGTCACCCGACGCAGCGGCTTCACTGCTCCAGCCGATGTCACCTCCGCCCAACCCCAGCCCCAGGGCCGCGACGAACGAGGCGGCAAGCACCGAGCGAAGCATTCGCTTATACATAGTCGGCTTCGTCCTCACTTGTGGATTCTTCTCCCCCGCACTTAAGACGATGTCTCACCAGGGCACTCGAACACCACTGAGTCGATGCATCATGTTCCTGTATGTTCAGGAACCTGGGGGGTGGAGATATGACCACAAGTAGCACAAAGCCGACACATCCTCACGGGATCACCGAACTGTGCGAGGCCGGGGGGCTCCTTTACGCCAGCGCACTGCGTCTCGGCCGTATCGCTCGCGCCGAAGTGGTTCCGGCGCCGTGCCTGATGGAGTTCGCGCTCCTGCATCCCGATCCGGACGACGCCGAGTGGCTCCGTCCCGTTCCGCCTTCGGCCGCGCTCGCACAGCATCTCCACCCCATCGAGCGCGAGATCCAGGAGCGCCGACGGCACTCGGTGGAACTGACCGAGTGCTTCGAACCGTTCATGGACATCAGTGCCCAGGGACCTCCGACCACGCACGCCATCACCGTGCTGGAGGGGGAGACCCGGATCAACGCCGCGCTCGACCTCGCCACGGCAGAGTGCCGCACCGAGGTCCTCACGGTCCAGCCCGGCGGCGGCAGGAGCGAGGACCGTCTGGGCAAATCGCTCGAACGCGGCCTGTCCGTGGTGCACCGGGGCGTGAGCATCCGCACCCTGTACCAGCACACCGTGCGCCACAGCCCCAGCACGCTCGCATATGCCGAACGCATCGCGAGTAATCACGTGGAGATCAGGACGCTCGAAGAACTCATCGAACGGCTTATCATCTTCGATCGCACGGTCGCATTCATACCCGCCCAGGATGACCGCCAAGTCGCCCTGGAACTTCGCCATCCGGGCCTGGTCGAATATCTCGCCAAGGTATTCGAGCAGCTCTGGACACGCGCCGAGCCACTTCTGGAAGAAGTGAAATACACACCGACGCCCCTGGGAATCAGCGGCGTTCAGCGCTCCATTGCACAACTCCTCGTGGACGGTCATGTCGACGACTCCATCGCCCGGCGTCTCGGCATGAATGTCCGGACCTGCCGAGCCCATGTGGCGAAGATCGCCGCAGCTCTCGGAAGCAACAGTCGCGCCCAACTCGGCTATCTGATCGCCCGGTCGGGAATCCTGGACCAGGACACCTGACCGCCCCCGGGCGAGGCGCTCGACCGGTACGACCAGCCTCCCCCCGCGGCTAGGCTTCCGCCACCGTCATCTTGTTGCAGTGCAGAAAGCGGGGGGTCCCAAATCGTCACCGATGAGGCAGAACAGTCTCATTCGCACGGGAACCGAGAGCTCTGCGAACCGGCCGTACGCCTCTACGAGGAGGCGCTGCGTGCGGGACGTATCCCTCGCACCCGGCTGGCCGCCGCCCCGTGCCTGCTCGACATGGCCCTCGTCCATCCCGACCCGGCGGACGACACCTATGTGTCTCCCGTCCCGCCGTCGGCCGCGCTGGCCCATCTGCTGCAGCCCATCACCCGCGAGATAGACGAGCGGATACGGCTGAGCGCCGCCCTCGCCGGGGCGCTGGCCCCCCTGGCGACGGTAGCCAGCGAGGATCCCAATCTCGCCATCACCGTGCTGGAGGGACGGCCGCTGATCATCGCGGCCCTCCAGGAGGCGTCCGCGCGGGCCAGGCACGAGGTGCTGACCGCGCAGCCGGGCGGCAACCGCCTGGAGCACCACATGCAGCAGGCCCTGCGCAACGGCCGTACCGCGATCGCGGGAGGCGCCCGGCTCCGGCACCTGTACCAGCACCCCGCGCGCTACAGCCCGCGGCTCAGGGACTACCTGGGGCAGATGCCGAGCGGCCGGCTCCAGGTAAGGACCATCGAGCAGACCGTCGACCGCCTCATCATCTTCGACCGCACGGTGGCGTACGTGCCCGCCGCGCCCGGTGACGAGGTCGCCCTGGAGGTCCGGCACCCGGCGCTGGTCCGCTACCTCACCCGGGTCTACGAGGTCCTCTGGGCCCAGGCCACGCCCTACAGCGAGCACCTGCCCTCCGCCACCCCCGGAGCCCCTGTCACGAGCGTCCAGCAGAGCATCGCCCGGCTCCTGGTCGAGGGCCACGTCGACGACGTGGTCGCCCGCGAGCTCGGGATCAGCGTCCGCACCTGCCGCTCGCACATCTCCAAGCTGATGCAGACGCTCGACGCGCACAGCCGCACCCAGCTGGGGGCGCTCATCGTCCGGTCGGGGATCGCGGAACCGGACGGCACACCGCCCCGCCGGGCGGCCACCCCGGGGCTGGAACCCTGACGAACGGCCCCTCGGGACCGGGCAACCGTCCCGCGCACCTGCCCGGACACGGAAGAAGGCAGGATCCCCGCGAACGGTGATCCCGCCTTCCCGGAAGAGCTCAGTCCGTCGGCCTCTTGGGCCGCCAGACGACCAGGGCACTGGTCTGCTGCACGTCCTGGTACGGCACCAGGTCCCGCCGGTAGGAGGCGTGCACCTGGGCTTCGCGCTGCTGCATGGCCACGGCCGCGCCGTCCACCGCCGCCGAGAGCTCGGCGACACGCTGCTGGAGCGCGGCGACCTGGTTCTCCAGCTCGATGATGCGCTTGATGCCCGCCAGGTTGATGCCCTCGTCCTGCGACAACTGCTGCACCGTGCGGAGCAGTTCGATGTCGCGGGCCGAGTAGCGCCTGCCGCGCCCGGCCGTGCGGTCGGGCGAGACCAGGCCGAGGCGGTCGTACTGGCGCAGTGTCTGCGGGTGCAGGCCGGAGAGCTGGGCCGCGATCGAGATCACGTACACCGGTGATTCATCGGTCAGCTGGTACGGATTGCGTCGACGGCCGTCCATCTCAAGCTCCCTTCGCAGCCTGGAACAGCTCCGCCCGCGGGTCCTCCCCCGCGGTCGCCTTCCGGTAGGCCTCCAGCGCTTCCTGGGCATCCGCGCCGAGTTCCTGGGGCACGGCGACCTCGACGGTCACGAGGAGGTCGCCCCGGGTGCCGTCCTTGCGTACGGCGCCCTTTCCGCGAGCCCGCATCGTACGCCCGTTGGGGGTGCCGGCCGGGAGTTTCAGGGTGACCGGGGGTCCGCCGAGCGTGGGGACCTTCACCTCGCCGCCGAGCGCCGCCTCCGTGAAGGTGACGGGCACGGTGACCGTGAGGTTGTCGCCCTTGCGGCCGAACACCGGGTGGGCGTCGACGTGGACGACGACGTACAGGTCGCCGGCGGGACCGCCGCGCTCGCCCGGGCTGCCCTTGCCGCGCAGCCGGATCCGCTGACCGTCCAGCACCCCTGCGGGGATCCGGACCTGCATCGTGCGGGCCGACTTCGCCCGGCCGCTGCCCTTGCAGACCTCGCAGGGGTCCTGGGCGATCAGGCCCCGGCCCTTGCAGTCCACGCACGGGTCGGTGAGCGAGAACCCGCCGCCGCTGCCGCGCGACACCTGACCGGTGCCGACGCAGGTCGGGCAGACCCTCGGGGTGCCGTTCTTGTCGCCGGTGCCCGAACATGCCTTGCAGGGCGCCTGGCTGGACATCCGCAGCGGGACGGTGGCGCCGTCGACCGCCTCGGTGAAGCTGAGCGTGACCTCGGACTCGATGTCCTGTCCGCGGCGCGGCTGGACACGGGTGCCCGTACCGCCCCGGTTGAACAGTCCTCCGAAGACGTCGCCCAGGCCGCCGCCACCGGCGCCGAAGCCACCGGCTCCGCCGCCCTGGCCGCCACCCGGGGCACCGCCGAAGAGGTCGCCCAGGTCGAAGTTGAAGTTGCCGCCCGCACCGCCGGGACCCGCCCGGAAGCCTCCGTTGCCGAAGAGGGCGCGCGCCTCGTCGTACTCCTTGCGCTTCTTGGGGTCACCGAGGATGTCGTTCGCCTCGGAGATCTCCTTGAAGCGCTCCTCCGCCTTCGCGTCGCCCTTGTTTGCGTCCGGGTGGTACTCGCGTGCGAGCTTCCGGTACGCCTTCTTGACCTCGGCGTCGGTGGCGTCCTTGGGGACGCCGAGGACCTTGTAGTAGTCCTTCTCGACGAAGTCCTTCGTGCTCATCGACGTCCCTCCTTCCGGACGACAGGCCGTGCGGCCGGCCCTGTGGCCCGCCGCACCCC